>JBKPTT010000224.1:0-26846 GCA_046735635.1 Acidobacteriota bacterium
GAAATACATCCCCGCCTCGAGCTGAAGGATGACCGCTTCCCCATCGAGTTCGCGGAACACCGCATCCTCGTGAATGACGACCCGGCTATCGAGAGACACCTGCGCCATGCGCCTTAGTATGCGGTCAGATCCCGGATTTCCGGTCGTCGGGTCGAAGACGAATCCTGTATTTCGCTGACGAAACTGTCGGTTCCCGCAGTTGGACTTGCCTGCTGGACAAGGGGGCTTCCCGATCGCTGCAACTCACTGATAAGCATCTGAAAACAAAGACGTTGAGGTTACAAAACCTGCCGCCCGTGTCTCACTACGGCACAGCAATCACTCGAGGAAACCAACGCCCCAGCGGAATTGGCGGGGGGTCGGTGTGAACACGTGAGCGGTACGGTTTGTGTTACCCGCACAGTGATCCACTCGACGTTCGTCCGGATGATTTGGACCGATAAGAGGAATATTCGAATGAGGTCGCGCGGTACGGCCTGGCGCTTTGCGGCGGCGGGGGCGGTCGTTGCAATGACGACGTCCGTTCCCAACCTGGAATCGTTTGCGGGGTCGTCGCACCGTGGCCACCAGAACGGGTTGGAACGGCCGTCTGGCAGCGCAAAGGTCGCCGCAGCAACGGGGTCGATCGTCGGCGGCGCGTGGCACGCCGACAACACGCCCATTGCGCGCGCGAGACTGCGGCTGCGCAACGCGATCACCGGCAAAGTGCAGGCAACCGTCGTGGCTACCGACGGGGGGCAGTTTGCGTTCGGCGACCTCGAAGGAGGCACCTACATCGTCGAACTCGTTTCCAGCACCGGGGCGATCCTCACCACAGGCGCGCGGATCGTCCTCCGCTCGGGCGAAACGGTGGTCACGTTCGTGCGTCTCAGCACGAGGGTGCCGTGGTTCGACGGGTTTTTCGCGAACGCCGCGACCGCGGTGGCTCTTGCGGCCGCGACGATCGGGGTAACGGCGGTCGCGCCCGACCAGATGCCGTGTGCCAGCCCTCCCTGCAAGTAGCCGGCTAGCGATGTTCGACGCACAAGAGATTCGCACCGCCGCCGGGCCACCGGACACCGGTAGCCTTCCGCTACCGGCCGTCAGCGGCGTGCAGTCGACGCACCTGCTCGATCGTCTGAACGCGCTATTCAAGCATCGCCGCGTCGCCGGGACTGCGTTCCTCCTCGTCGTCACGGCGATGATGGTGCAGACGTACTCGACAATCCCGATTTATCAGACCTCCGCCTCGCTGCAGATCGACGACGAGCGCAGCACATCGGTCAGCAATCTCGGGGTCAACGATCCGACATGGTGGCAGGAGTCGGGGCCGTACTATCGTACGCAGTATCAAGTCCTGCAGAGCCGCGAGTTGGGCCGCCGCGTGGTTCGACGGCTGCATCTCGAGAACAATCCCGATTTCAACGGCCACGCACCCGCGCCGCGGGATCCCATCACGCTCGTGCGGCAGGCGCGCGCCGCGGCATCCGGCTGGATTCGATCGCTGATCACGCGTCCGCGGCAGAACGCCGCGCCGCCGCAGCCCGACGAAACCGCGCAGGAAGCGGGCCTGATTTCCGCATTTCTCAGCGGCGTGCAGATTCGTCCGGTCGGCGACACTCGCGTCGTGAATGTCGTGTACACGCACACCGATCCGGACTTCGCGACGCTGGCGGCAAACACGCTTGCAGAGGAATACACCACGCAGAACCTCGACCTGCGTCTGCAGAACACGGGCAAGACGCTCGCGTGGGTGAACGCGGAGCTCGACAAGGCCACCGCGAAGGTCAAGGCGAGCGAGGAGGCGCTCACACGGTACCGCGAGCAGCACAACGCGCAGTCGCTCGACGATCGGCAGAACATCGTCGTCAGTCGTCTGACGTCGCTCAATGAAGCCGTCACCGCAAAACGGACGGAACGACAGCAGAAAGAGACGCTGTACAGCCAGGTCCGGAACGCCGATGCGACGAGCGATTCGGCCGACGCCTATCCGCTCATCGGCAACAACCCGTCGGTCGTGCAGGCGCAAAGCAACCTCGCAACGCTGAAGTCGGAGCGCGCGACGCTGGCGCAGACCTACGGGCCGGATGCGCCCAAGATGAAAGACGTCGAGGCCAGGATCGACGCCGCCACGAAGCTGCTCGTCGCCGAGCGGCGGCGGGTCATCGACTCGGCGAAGAACGATTACCAGGCGGCCCGAGCGCAGGAGATTAGTTTCGCGTCGGATCTCGACCGCGCGAAGCTGGATTCGATGGATCTCGATCGCAAAAGTGGCGACTACAAAATCCTGCAGCGCGATTACGACGCGAACCAGGAACTCTTCAAGTCGCTGCTCGAGCAGCAGAAGAATCTCACTGTCGTTGCGAACAGCCGGGCAAACAACGTCCGGATCATGGATCGCGCGGAGGTGCCGGGCACGCCAATCGCGCCGAATCCCCGCAGAGACTGGCTGACGGCCATCCTCGCGGGGCTCACCATCGCACTTGGGCTGGCCTTCGGCATCGAGTATCTGGACGACACCGTGAAGACGCCGGAGGACGTGACGCGGCGGCTGCGCCTCCCGCTTCTCGGCCTCGTTCCCGGGGTCAAAGGCAATCGCGTGCCGGTGCTCACCGAAACGGTGCCACACGATTTCGGAGAATCGTTCCGTTCGCTACGCACATCGCTCGTGTTCACGAACGGGAGCGAAGGCGCCCGGGTCATCGCCGTCACCAGCAGTCAGCCGCTCGAGGGAAAAACGACCACAGCGGCCAATCTGGCGCTCGCGCTCGCGCTGGGTGGTTCGCGGGTCCTGTTGATCGACGCCGACCTGCGCAGGCCGGGGCTGCACAAGACGATGGGCCTCGGGAATACGGCCGGCCTGTCACACCTGCTCGTGGGCCAGGCTCGGATTCGCGAAGTCATTCAGCGAACCAGCGAACCGAACCTGTATGTCATCACGGCGGGGCGGACGCCACCAAACCCGTCGGAGCTCCTGGCCTCTGAGCGCATGAATCTCTTTCTTGCGAACCTCGCACAAGGCCCATTCGACTGGGTGGTCATAGACACGCCGCCTGTCCTCGCAGTCACCGATGCCGTGATCCTGGTGCAGAAGGTCGCCGCCGTGGTGTTCGTCATCGGTTCTGAGATGACGCGGCGCGCCCATGCGGAGCGCGCGCTGGAGACGCTGCAAAACGGGCGAGTGCGAAGCATCGGCGTCGTACTCAACCGCGTCGACTTCGATCGGAATAAGTACTACTATTCGCGATATTACGGATACCAGTACAAGAGTTACTACGGCCAGACCAGCGTCGCGTAGCCGCTCACCCTACGCGGGATCGGCGGCGCTCGGCGGCGTTCTCGCGTGGACCACGCTCGCGTTTGGCGGGCTGTATCTGCCGGCGCTCGTGGTCCCCGCACTCGTGTGTCTCGCGGTCGCCGCTGCCTACAGGCCCTCTTTCCTCGAACGCACGAGCACCCGACCGCTCGATCTGTGGCTGTTCGCGACGGGAGGAGCGATCGCGATCCAGCTCGTGCCGCTGCCGCGTGGCATCCTCCGCGTCATCGATCCCGGAAGCCTCGCGGTGAGCCACACGCTGTCGCTCGTCGATCCCGGCGGTTCTCTTCCGATCACGATCGACCCGGCGGCGACGGGCAGAGCGCTCATGCTGTTTGCGGCTACGGTCCTGTTGTTCGCGACGGCGCGGCGGATATTCGACTTCGGCGGCGTGCGCACGATGACCCGAATCATCGCGGTGACAGGCCTCCTGCTCTCGGCGGTCGCACTCGCGCAAAGCGCGACCGCGCACGGTCTGATGTACTGGCGCTGGCGTCCTCCCGACGAGGGCCCCGAACCATTTGGACCGTTCGTGAATCGGAATCATTTTGCGACCTGGGCCGTGCTCGCCGTGCCGCTGCTTGCCGGCTACTTCATCGCGCATGCATCGGCGCATCCGGCTCCGTCCTCAAGCGTGACATGGCGGCAGCGTGTCCTCTCGACCATCGATTCGCGCAGCTGTCTGCTGCTCGCGTCCATCACGATGCTCGTGGTCGCTTTGGCCGCATCGCTCTCGCGGTCGGGGCTGGTCGGACTTGCCGCGGCCCTCACCTGCGGCGGCCTCCTTGCCGTACAACGCTTACGTACGGGTTATTCGCGCGCCGACGAGCGGCGTACACGACGATCGGGGGCCATGATGGCACTGGCGGCCGTCCTGCCGCTGTTTGCGGTCGCGATTTTCGTGGGGCCGGTCGTCCTGGCCGAGCGGTTCGGCACGAGCGGTGGCGCGATGGCGGATCGCCTCGCGATCTGGCACGATACGGCGGGTGTGGTGCGAAACTTCTGGCTCACCGGAACGGGTGCCGGCACATACCTGACCTCCATGGCGATCTACCAGCGCAGCAAGCCCGGCATCATTTTCAATCAGGCCCACAACCATTACCTGCAGCTCGGCGCCGAGGGTGGAATCATCGTCGGCCTGCCGATCCTGCTGGCGATGGCATCGCTCGTGAGGCTCGCGACAGGGTCCTTGCGCACTGACAGGTCGGCGATGTACTGGGTTCGCGCCGGCGCCGCCGCGGGGCTCGTTGGAGTCGCGGTCCAGAGTCTATGGGAAACCGGCCTGACGGCCCCGGCGAACGCGGCCCTCGCGGCGATCCTCGTGGCGATCACGATCCATCATCGGGCGCAGGTGCGCCACTCGTTCTGATGTCGCTGCGGGTCGGCATCGACGTCGATGGTGTGCTCGCTGACTTCCGGAACGCGTTTCACCAGGCGGCCGACGCGTGCGGCGTGCGCGTGCCGGTCGACCCGGACGTTGCGACGTCGGTGCGGCTGGAGCCGCGGGACGTCAGACGCGTGTGGGATTATGTCGGAAAGACGCCGAACTGGTGGACAACGCTCGCGGCGTACGAACCGCAAGAGATCGCGCGCCTATACGGGCTGGCGCGGTCGGCGGGGTGGGAGATCTTTTTCCTGACCAATCGCCCGGCCAGCGCGGGCGACACCGTGCAGTTCCAGACGCAGTGGTGGATCGAACGTCACGGATTCTATCTGCCGGCGGTGCTCACCGTGCCGGGCTCGAGGGGGGAAATCGCCAACGGCCTTCGCCTCGATCTGCTGATCGACGATCTCGTCATCAACTGCGTGGACGTGGTCAGCGCCTCGGCGGCGAAAGCCGTGCTGGTGCTGCGCAGCGGCGACAAGGTCGCGCGAAAGCACGCGACCGATCGCGGAATCGGAGTGGTGCCAACGCTCGCGGAAGCGCTGGTGGTCCTGCAGCACCTGCACACGTTGATCCCGGCTCGCCGTGGCCGGCTGATGCGGCTCGCCGACTGGTTCACGCCCGGCGAGGTTCATGACGCGCTGCCGCAGAACCCGCGGGTGACTCGCCCACTGCCCCCCTTGAAGCACGACTGACCCGTCACCGCTCTCTTCTGGAAATCGCGCGCATGAACCGGCGTGCATAGAGCCAGCCGAGGGGAGCCGAACTCCCCGGCGCATATGTGTTGCGCATGTAGGCGGCGGGCGGGAACGCGTGCCCCGCGACAAGCCGAACGCGATCGCGCCATCCCGGGAGGGCACGCAGGTCGATGTGCAGCGTCGACCACCAGCGTCGCGGCTCGATCAGCCGGGCGCTCGTCTCCGAACGTGCGGCCGCAGACAGCAGACGCACCAGCGTTGCCGCGCGTGGATGGCCGAAGGCCTCGTACGCTTCCTGAAGCATCGATCCGCAAATCGTTGCCATGCCGCCTTCAATCGCATTGCGCACGAACCGTGCTTCGTCATCATCGGTGAGGACCGCCACCAGCAGGTGGACGTCGTAAAACCACAGCAGGAGATCGTGACCCGCGTGATGTGCGGCCCGGTGCACGCATGCAAGCGCCAGCGCGTCGACGAGGCCGGGCCCGCGCGCGTACTCGCCAAGCCGCGGGACGGCGACGGAGCGCGCCATCACCGCGTCGACGTCGAAGAGCGCGGCGGCCACGTGGGGACGCGCGAGCCGCCAGTGCACGTCGAGCGGCACACCCGGCCCGTGCGGGCGGTCGAACATGATTTGACCGAGCACCGCATCCCCGGTCTGCTCCACCTGCCGTTCGTAACCGAGGTCGCGAAACACCCGCAGCGCGCGTGCACGATCGCCGACCCCAATCAACAGATCCGTGTCGTTTCGCGCTCTCAGGTAGGATTCGGTGTAGACGGTGTTGCCGAGGTGAACGCCCTTGATCGCGAGCGCGCGAATGCCCGCATCGTGCAACGCATCGAGTACCACTCGCGCTGCGCGGTCGCGGAATTCGATCACCACAGCCTGACGTCGCGTTTCCTCGAGCAGGCGTGTCGCTTCCTGCAACGGAAGCAGGTCGGCAACGCCGCGTTTGATGACGAGCGGCGCAACGGCATGCCGTACAGCGGTATAAACAAACGTTGCCGGATCTGACGGTATAACAGGCTCACCGCGCAGGACTGCCGCAATCTCGCGCTCGCTGGCCCAACTCCGAACACTCTCGGACGGTGTCACGCCGCCGTGCATACGAACCAGACCTGGCTGTTCATCAAGCCGCCGAATGCAGGCAACGGCGTGAACAACCGCCGCCAAATCGTGAAATCCGTTTCGATCTCCTTCTGGAGTATCCGCCAGTCGAACCCTTTGTGGCCGCAGTATCGCCGGCGTCCTCGCGGCGTCTCGATATCGTACTCCGCGCGCGGAAGCGTCGAGCGCCCGAACGCCGCAGCCGCAAGCTCCCGCAGCGAGTAGGTCTCGCGGTGCTGGTAGTCTCCATGGCCCCGCCGTGCCGCAAGGGCCCGGAACATCTGCTTACCGACGAGAGCTGGCCCGACTTCGATCGGCACGCTGATAATGACCTGGCGGCCCGGCTTCACGGTCTGCCGCAGGACGCGCAGCACTCGCGCCCGCTCGATATCCAGGCAATGTTCCAGGACTTCCATGCAGGTGACGACGTCGTACCGGCCCCGATGCTCGTCGGCTTCGATTTGCGCGGCATCGATGAAGACCAGTCCAACCAACCCCGCGAGCCGGCGGCGACAGTCAGCGAGCTGACCTCCGTCGATGTCGGTTCCGACAGCTTCGGTGAAGACGCCGTGCGTCAGGGCGAGGAATGTGCCGTCGCCGCAGCCGTAATCCAGCAGCCGCCCTCCTGCGCCGGCGTCCGCCGCGAGCCGCGCGGCGAGCCGAAATCGGCTGCCGTGACTCCATCGCACGACGCGCGACGGGCAATAGATCTGCTTCCGCGCGTAATCGCCAGAGCGGAGTGCGTCGTCCACGATTGTCGAAACGTTATCCCCAGATCGAGCCGAGGAGAATTCTTCGGAATTGAGCGTGGCGGAGGAGCGCGAGCGCCGACGTGCCGTGCCAGTTGAAATCGGCGGTCCGCTTCAGGAGGGGAACGATGCCATCGACGCGTGCGAGCTCCACGAGCGAGTCGATCGCGCGATCGCTCAGCCGCGACGCGAGCGCGCGGAACTTCAATCCAATCCGGATCTCGGATCCGAGCCGCCCGGTCCAGCGATCCTCGTACGCGCGAAGCCGATCCTCTCCGAGCGCATCGCTCCTGAGGGCGCCGTCAAGGACATCGCCGGCCAACTGGCCGCTGATGAGGCTGTAGTAGATGCCGCCGCCGGTGGTGGGTTTGACGAGACCAGCGGCATCCCCCACCGCCAGGACCCGTGTCGCATAGCTCTTCGACACTGGCCCGAGCGGCAGGATCCTGGTGCGCGGTCGCTCCCACGGCCTGCCGTCGAGCGCGTGTCGCGCCCGGACGGTTTGCGCGAAAGAGCCGAACAGAGCAGGCGCGCGGTCGTTGCACATCAACCCGATCCGGTTCCACCGCTGGCCGCCACGGTTGAACGGAACCGTCCAGGCAAACCCTCCGGGTGCGACTTTTCGTCCAAGAAAGACTTCGACGTGCTCGGGACCGTCGAAGGCGGCCTCGAGCTGGGCGCTCTGCACGTAGGCGCGGGGAACGCCGAGACCGAGATCTCGGTTGAAACGGTAGCTCGCGCCGCAGGCAATCACGCATGCCCGCGCGTCCACGGTGGCGCGCTCGCCGTCGCCGCGGACCCGTACGCGATCATCGGACACGCGGATCGAGCGGACCCGCGCGCCTGCCCGCAGCTCCGCGCCGGCCGCCCGGCTGCTCGCCGCAAGGGCGCGGTCGAACTCCGCACGATCCACGATCGCGGCGCGGACGTGATCGGCGTCGATGAAGACAGACGTGCCGTCGGCGGCGACGAACCGCGCCGCATGCGCCGTGCTCAGGATGGTGTGGCGTGGGAGATCGAGCTCGTCGAATGCCTCGAGCCCCAGCAGGCCTGTGCAGTGTACCGGGACGCCGATCTCCTCATGCTCCTCGAGCACGACGACGTCGTGGCCCGCGTCGGCCAGCGCGCGCGCGGCCATCAATCCGGCAGGACCTGCGCCAATCACCACGACGTCGCGTCTCGGTGACGGCGTCAAAACTTCCTGCCGCGGGCTTCCCATGTGCCAAGGAAGCTAATCCAAAACGACAGGAGAATCAATCGCACATCGAGCGTCCACGATCGTCTCGCGACGTACACGCGATCGTAACGGAACTTGTGCCGGCGCGGCACGTCGCGCCGAGCGTAGATCTGCGCGAGCCCTGTCAGGCCCGGGCGCACGGTGATGCGGGAGTCGAATCCCGGCACGTCTTCGAGACGCACCATCCGGCCGCCCGACTCCGTCTCAATCTCTCCCGGCCTGAGCGCGCGCGGCCCCACGAAGCTCATGTCACCGCGGAGAATGTTCCAGAGCTGTGGAAGTTCGTCCATCGCGGTCGCTCTCAGGATTTTGCCGATACGTGTGACCCGTGGATCGTTCGCTCGCGCCTGAATGGCGCCGGTCAGCACTTCCGCGTCCGGCCGCATGGACCGAAACTTGAAGGCATGGAACCCGTGGCCACATCGCCCGACGCGCTCCTGCGCGTAGAACACAGGCCCCCCGTCCTCGAGTTTGACCGCGCATGCGATCAACGCCCATAAGGGAGCAGACGCGACAAGTCCGAACGAAGACAGGACGATATCGAGCGCGCGCTTACCCACGTCCCGCGTCCCCAAGCAGTTCGCGGTAAAACGCCTCGACTGCGCCGCGCATCCGCGCCGCGGTGAACTCGGCGTCCACACGCGCGCGCCCTGCGGCGCCCATTCGTGCGCGAAGCGCGGAATCGGATGCGAGCTTCAGGATCGCGTCACGCAGCGCCCCGACATCATCGGGCGGTACGGTGAAGCCGGTCTCGCCGTCGCGATTCACCCACGGCACGCCCGAGGGGACACGGGTGCTGATGACCGGCTTCCCGCACGCCATCGCTTCGAGCTGCACGAACCCGAACGCCTCTGCGCGAGAGACCGACGGCAGCACGAACATGTCGCAGGCGTGATACGACGCCGCAAGCTCGTCGTGCGCGACTTCTCCGAGGAAGATGACCCGGTCGCGCAGTCCCAGACTCCGCGCGAGCCGCGACCACTCGTCGAGCATGGGACCGCACCCGACGAGGACCGCGCGCGCATTGGTTTGCGCCAGCGCGCGCAGCAGCACGTCGACTCCCTTGTAACGCACCATCCGTCCCACAAACAGAACGAGCGGCGCAGCGCCGTGCTCGGCGCGCAGCGCTCTCGCCCGCTCGAGGACTGCAGCGGTTGGTCTCCAACGCGCCGGCTCAATGCCAAAGGGAATCACGCGGACCCGATCGGCATGGGGTCGAAGAACGTCGGCATGCGCCGCCAGCGCCGGCGAGGAGACGATGATGCGGGCCGCCCGCTGGTAAGCGGCGCGCGCCACCGGATCGTAGAACAGCGCGTACTGCAGGCGCGGCCGCACGACTTCGCTGTGGAACCAGATCGCGAGTGGTGCGGCGGGTGGTGCAACCGTGAACGACAGCAGCGCCCACGGATTCGGCTCGTGCAGGACGATCGCGTCGGCGTGAATGCGTCGCAGCGCGGCCGCAAACGCCGGGGCGATTGGAACGGAACCAGCCGTGGCGATCGTGCCAACGCGCGTCACCTGAATGCCGTCCACGACCTCGTCGACCGTGCGCATCTCGGAATTGAACACGAGCGCACGGTTCGCAAAACCGTCGCTCGTCACGCGGCACAAGGACGCGACGACCTGCTCCATCCCGCCCGGCACGGGCGGGTAGAACTTCCCGACATGGAGGATCGTCTTCACCCCGCGGCGACCTGATCCTGCGCCGCGAGACGCGCGTAAATCGATAAGACGTCGGCGGCGTAGCGCTTCCAGCTGAATGACGAGGCGCGCGCCAGCCCCGCCTCCCGCCGACGGCCCCTCTTGTCGCGATCGCTCGCGTCGGCCAGCAACCGCAGGACCGTGCGCGTCCATTGCTCGACGTCCTCCGGCCGGCAGTACTCGACGGCCCTTCCACCGACCTCGCGCAGCGACTCTATATCGCTTGCGACGACGGGAGTTCCACACGCGAGCGCCTCGAGCACCGGCAGCCCGAAGCCTTCCCGCTCCGACGGCTGCAGAACGATCGCGGACCGGCGGTAGACGGCCGCAAGGGTCGAACGATCCAGAAACGGCAAGACCACGACGGCGGTGTCCAGGCCGAGGTCCCGAAGCAGCGCACGCTGATCGGCAGTGAACGGGCCACCGACGCGAACGAGCCGCACGTCTGGACGATGGCGTCTGACAGCCGCCAGGACACGCAGCAGCACGTCGATTCGCTTACGCGCGATCGTGCTGCCGACGTGAAGCAGGTCGATGTGCCGCTCCGCCGCGCCGAGCAGGCGTCCTGCCTCCGCGTCGGCCGCCGGCTCCGCGTGCGGCGAGCAGCTTGGATGCGGACCGTTCAGCACGACACTGGTGCGCGCAGGATCGAATGCCGCCTTTTCGACCAGCGCATCTCGCGTGGCCTCGGTGTCGCACGCAACGTGCGCCGCCTTCCGCAGGCCCTCGAGGATATGCCGCGTCATCGCGCGAAACGGCGCCGCGCGAGGATCGAGTTCCGGATCGAGCACCGAGCGGAAGGTGTCGAGATCGTGGCACGTCACGAGCACTCGATTGGCGGGCAGTGCGTGGACCACCTGTGCGTAGCTGTGATCGACGAGGTGAAATACGTCGAACGCGGCGGCCAGCTTGCGTGCGGCGTGCGGATAATCCCACAGACGATTCGCGAAGCGGTCGACGGTAAATGACGCGTGGCTCGCACCGGCCAACGGTACCGCCGTGGCGCGCCTGCGCATTCGCGGGCGGAACAGCGTCACGTCGACTTCGCCCGCGTGCTCGGCTCGAAGCTGCCGCACGAGCATGTCGGCAATCAGATCCATGCTCGGCCAGCGCTCTTCGAGCATGTCCGCGAGAACAGCGACCTTGATGGGTGTCATACCACCGCGACGAGCTCGTCGAAGAAATCGAGGTGGCGCCTTGCCACCGTGCGCCATGTGAACTCATCGCGCACACGCCGGAGGCCGCGGCCGGCAAGCGCCTGCCGCTCGTCGCGGCCGTTCAAAAGCCGCTTCAACGTCGCCGTCCAGGCGTCCACGTCACCTTCCGGAAGCAAGACCCCGGCGCCGCCGAGGACGTGCGGGATCTCGCCGCTGTCGCTGGCGACCACTGGCACCCCGCACGCCATCGCTTCGACCAGCATCCGCCCGAACTGCTCGCGCCACCGTAGCGTCGCGCGGCTCGGCGCGCACAGGATGTCCATGGCGTTGTAGAACGCTGGCATCTCGGCGTGGGCGACGCTGCGGGCCACGCTTACACGGCCGGGGAACTTCGCCGAAAACGCGTGGACTTTTTCGAGGTCCGGCCCGCCGCCAACAAAAAGGGCGCGCCACGGCGTGCCGACATGGCGTAACGCGGCGAACAGGACGTCGAGACCCTTTTCGGGAACGAAACGGCCTGCGAATCCGATCACCGGAACCTCGTCGTCCCATCCGCGGTCCCGACGAACGGCCGCGCCGCTTTCGTGGTTCGGGGCAAAGGTGGAGGTATCGATCCCGGGCGGGATGACTCGAAATGGGAGACTGGCGTACCCCGGCCGCTGGCACTGCGCTTCGCGAATCGTCTCACCGAACGCGATCCAGCCGCGCGCGCGTCGCAGCACTCGCCGCTCGATCCAATTGAAGGGCGGCGGGTACGACTTCACCAGGTTCTGGAAGGTCGAGAACACGAACGCGGCCCCGCGAGGCGCCGCACTGGCAATTTGGGCGGCGGACATGACGTAAGGCTCTTCCCAGCAATGAATGACGTCCCACGGCCGCTGCATGAGCGAGGTCAGGCGTCCGTACGTCATCAGGTGCGGCGATCGGTCGAAGTGAACGGGCAAACCGATCACATCGCACGCTTCGTCGCTCGTACGCTGCAGCTCGATCCGTCCAAGGTCGCCTGTGTACTGCTGCGGTGCGGCGACAGCCACATGCCATCGGCCCTCGCCCTCCCTCGCCATGGCATCGGCAAGCCCACGATTCAAACCGACGACGTACGAGTGTCCGATGGTGAGGAGGCGCTTCATGGCGGAGGCGCGTACGGCACGGCGCGTCGCGACAGCCGCCGCCACTCGCGAATCGTGGCCCACGAGACCGGTCGCCGGTCACGTCGGAGGTGTGAAAACGAACTCAGGAGCTCCCTCGCAATCCATCCCAGTCCGCCGGCATCCGGATTCGATCCTTTCATCCCGCGGTAGCGCCAGAGCCTGACCGGCAAGCTGACAGCAGCCAGGGGCCAGGGCTCGTTGTGGAGCGAATACAGACAGTCGTTGCGAATGACGAAGCGCACGTACCGGCTCACGCTGCGTCCCGCGGGATCGGGAACATGGCCGACGATCGCATCCGGCAGGTACACGACCCGCCGGCCCGCGTCGAGAGCACGGACGCAGAAGTCCTTCTCCTCGCCGTAGAACACCAGCTTCTCCCGGTATCCGCCAAGCTCCAGGAACATCTCGCGGCGCAAAAGATGGGCGAACCCAATGAACGCCGCAACGTACACGGGCCGCTCCGCACGGGCAGGCTGCATGCGCTCGGGCCACGGCCGGCCATCGGCCTCTCCCTGCGCAAACGCGACCGCTGTAATCTCCGCGTCGGCTGCGAGCAGGCGCATCGCACGTTGAATCGGTTCTGCGCCCAGAATCACCGCGTCGTCGTCGAGCAGCAGAACGTAAGGCGTCGCCGCTTCCCTCATGAGGCGGTTCCGTCCCGCGATGTTGCCAATCCCGCGGTCGTCACGAATGACGGTGAACTCCAGCCCTCGAGGAGACGCCTGCCGCACGATTGGTTCAGCGGGCGACTGGCTTGCGTCGTCGAACACCAGGACGCGTGGCGCGATTGCCCGCAGAAGTTCAAGGGATTGAACGCATCGTTCGAGGGCGGCCGGACGATTGCGCGTCGTGATGCCGATCGTCAGCGCGGACATCACGACGCTGAAGCCTCGGCGAGTGCGGCGTTATAGATCGCAATCGTGCGCTCGGCCGTCCGCCGCCACGTCATCGACGCGACAGTCGCGGCGGCACGCGCGCCTATGCGATCGCGTTCCTCGGGCGCATTCATCAACGACCGGACAGCGTCCGCAAGCGCGTCCACATCGCGAGGCGGCACGATGACCCCGTTGTCGCCAGTGCGGATCACATCGGGGACACAGCCGACAGGAGTCGCGATTACGGGCAAGCCCTGACTCATGGCCTCCAACACGACGAGGCCGAAGCCTTCATACGTCGAGGGGAACACCAGCAGGTCGTGACGACGGTACTCCTGGATGACGCGCTCTTCCGCGACTCGGTCCATGACCGTGATGTGTGCGCGCAGTCGTTCGGGAAACGACGCGAGGACGTCGGCAGCGTTGCGCCCGGGCCCAAGAATCGTCAGACGCAACGGCTGCCCGTGTGCAGCGAGGCGGTCAAACGCGCGCGCGAGATACGACGTTCCCTTGACGTGATCCCATGCGCCGCAGAACAGCGCACCGGCCCCGCGAGCCGGGCTTGGCGGCCGTGAGTCGAGAAACCGGCTCGAAACGCCATGCGGCACTACCTCCACACGACTCGCGGGCTGCCATCCGCGTTGTATGACAAAGCGTCGATCCGATTCATTCAGCACGAGGAGCCGGTCCGCAAGCCGTGCGGCTCCGGCGACCTGTGTCAGCCTCGACGCGGGATACCACAGCCGCCGCGACAACGGCTTCGGGGCCAGCCCTGACGCGCTGTCTTCCAACATGCGGCGGTAATTCAAATGCTCGATACCGTTGGATCGACAGATGAACGCGACCGCGCGCCACCCGCCGAGGCGTTTTTCGACGCCGAACCACAACCCTTCAGCGCTGGCGGCGTCGACGACGTCGTATCGCGCGTTGGCGAGGGCACGCCGGATGGCGCGTGCAGCAAGCAGGGGCGATACGAGCTGACGGACTTGACGTCCCGACGGCGCGACTCCGATATCGCCCGTAAACAGCGCACGACATTCGTGGCCGAGGGCAACGAACTCCTCGCGAAGCTTGTGCACGACCTTGGCGGAGCCGAGCTGGGCATCGTCGGCGTAGTCGCCGACGAGCAGAATCCGGAGCGTCCGCGTCGTCATGCGGGCGCAAGCAGCGAGTCCACCGACCGCTCGATCGCGAACCGATCGTCGTAGAGGCGACGACCCGCGCCGGCAAGCGCTTTGCGCCGCGGTTCGGAATCCAGGAGCTCCGCGATTCTCGTGGCAATCGCACGCGTATCGGATGCCGGTGCGAGCGCGGCCCCTTCCACGTCGTGCCAGACCGGTTCCGTGAGCACGCCGGCCGTCGAGACGGTGGCGACTCCATTGGTCAGCGCCGCCATCATCGACGTGCGCCTCGTCGTCACTCCATCCGGATACGGCTGCACCATGACGTCACATGCCCGAATGGCGGCGGCAACATCCATCGGAGGAAGCGTGCCGGTGTAGTGAACTCGATCCGCCACAGAGGCGTGACGTGTCCGCATCGCGTCCGCAAAGCGTTTTCCGTTGCGGCCTATGCAGACGAAATGGGTGCTGCGCCGGCGTTCAAGAAGGAGCACAACGATGGGCTCGAGCTCGCGAACGATGTGTTCTCCGTACGTGCCGAAGTGGCCGACGAGCTCGGTAACCGCCGACGCGCAAAGCTGAGCTCGCATGCGGGTGGCGACCTCTTGGCTGGACGATCGCGGAATCGTGGACGGAACCGCCAACACGACTCCGGGCACGGCGGCCGGAAGGAAGCGCCGCCAGGTCTCAGTCGAGAGGTACACGACACGGCTCGCGTCCACGAGCAGGCTGGCCATGAACCGCTGTATGCCGGCACGGACGTTTCCGACGGGATTCGAGGAGAAGTAGAAATAGGGCTCGTGAAACATGACACGAACGTCCCGCGCAGTGCCTTGCCGCCGCAGCCAGTTGCAAAACACGAGATTCATTCCTCCGGCGCCAACCGCATTGGGGACGTACTGCAAGAGCACCACTCCAGGATCCGCATCCCATCCCGAAAGAAGCAATCGGCGGGAGCGCCCGCCAAACCGATCCGGCAAAGCGCGAAGACGTATCCCGCCGTCGTTCGCGTCGGCGCGAATCGATGGAGACCAGACCTGCACCGCGCCGCCTCGCCGAACCAACTCCAGCGCGAGCGCCCACGTGTAATCACCCACGCCGCCGGTGGACGGCGGGTACTCACCGGTGAGGAGATGCCAGGTCGTCACGCTATTGCGCGCGCGGCGGTCGCGGCGCGATCCAGCACTCGTTCGATGATGTTCAGATGTGCCTCACACGAGAGCAGGCGGGCGATCCGCTGCGCACCGTGGCCGAGGCGAACGTTTTCCTCGGGACGCGAGCAGAGTTCAGCGATGACGCGGCCGAGCGCGCGCGCGTCTCCTGCCGGCACAACACGGCCGCTGTGGCCGTCGCGCAGCCATTCGCGAATGCCGCCCACATCGAACGCGGCGGCAGGGACGCCGTGCGCCGCTGCTTCCAGGCCGGCGAGGCCGAATGGCTCCGGCCACAGGCTGGGCATAGCAATCAGCGTGGCGTGTCTGAACGCCGCCGTACGCTCGGCCCCGCTGATCCAGCCGGGGAAGCTCGCTTCGATGCTGAGCTTTCGTGTGAGTTGCTGTAACCACGGACGCTCCGGGCCGTCGCCGGCGAACACGGCGCGGATGGCGCGGCCGGATAATCGCGTGGCTTCCGCAATGGCGGAGGCCAGGATCGTGCCTCCCTTGATCGCCGTCATTCGGCCCATGAAAAGAACCGACGGTTCCGATGGAATCGGCCGCACGCTGCCGATCGTTTCGGAGGTCGGGAACAAGGGTGCGACAGTCAGCTGATCCTCCGGAATTCCATGCCGCACGTATTCGGCTGCCATGTGTTGACTTGCGACGACGACGTGGGCGTAGTGGTCGAACAGTTCGCGCTGGCGCGACGCCCAGGCGTATTGGCCCAGCAAGTTGAACGAACGCAGCTGGCCGCATCGGCGCGGAAAGTACAATCCGAGGCACTGTGCGCCGAACTGGCGTGAACATGCCCTGGCCCGCGGAAACAAATGGGCCTTCTGCCCGCTGACGCAGGTGCCGACGTATCCGTGCAGCATTTTGACGGCCGGCCACTCTGCCGCGAGCCGCTCGTCCACGTCGAGCGCGCGCATGTTGTGCGAAAAGCACACGTCGGGATGCCACGCGCGCATCTTTGCGACTGCGCCTTCCAGGCCATCGTCTGCAACGCTCGCGGCGAGCGTGCGTCCGCCGACCAGCCGAACCGGGCCATCCTCGCTGCCCGAGTTGTAGTGCAGGAACGCGAGTTCATGGCCTCGTTCCGAGAGCGCCGTCATCAGGGCGGCGAGATAACTTTCGACGCCTCCCGCGCCGGCAGACGCTTCGTGCGCGATCAGGATCCGCATCGCCGCAGCCTGAGGCACACGCCCTCGAGTTCCCACGTCGCAGCACTGCCGTCGATTCGCTCGGCACGGAGGCCCTGGACCTCCAGTTCGCGCTCGATGTGCTCACGCGACGCGCCAAACGAGCCCCAGCGCGAAGGGTGCATTTCCACATAGAGCCCAAGCGTGTCGCCGGCCGCGGTAATCGTCCTGCGCGCGCCTCGCAGCACGTCGAGTTCCGCGCCTTCAACATCGACCTTGATGAACGTCGGGCTGACGCGAAGCTCCTCGCAGAACTCGTCGATGCTCGTCATCGGAACTTCTACGTCGGTCGAGTTCTCGGATGTGCCAGCGTTGATGTGATTGTCTCCCCTCGATCCGACGGCGCGAAATCGAGTGATGCCACGTCCAGAAGTCACCGCCTCCCGTCTGACGGACACGCGCTCCTCACAGCCATTCAACCGGACATGGCGTTCCAAGCCACGGCGCGCCTCGGGGGCCGGCTCGAATGCGAACACGTGTCCGGTCGGTCCGGTCCATTGAGCGAACAGCACCGCGTACGCACCAACGTTGGCGCCCACATCGAGCACAACGTGTCCAGGCTCGATATCTGACTTGAACGCCTCGTATTCGATGCGGTTCCAGGTGACGTGCCGGTAAGCGGCGGCAACCCTGACACGCTCGCCGCCCGGGAATCTCGAAACGAGACGTTCGGTCGCAAGATTGTCGAGCAGGGCTTCGTAGGCGCGCCTCAGGCCTCCGCCGAGCGGAATGCGCGCAAACGGCATCCGCAGCGCGCCTGCCGCACGCTCGAGCCACATCTGGGTTCGGAATGCCTCCCCGCGGCCGAAATCCATCTGTCAGATCACGATGGACGCTGCTCCGCGCGAGCGAGCGGCACGAGCCCCTCGAGTCGAAGACTTGCGAGGCGCGAGCGGATCAGCGCGGACACAGGCGGGTACCCGAGCACCAGATCGCGGACGGTCCACAGGTATGCGAGGGCGACGCATCCCCCGAGCGGAATGGAGACGATCTTCGGTATCGGCAGCAGCAGCGGCCCGGCAACCGCGCAGATGGCCAACACGGGAAACGACCGCACGAACCACGGGCGGAGGACATCCTGAATGAAACTCACGGCGCCAAGGCCGGTTCGTTCCCGCAGCGCCGGCACGAGCAGAGGAAACAGCACGACCGCCTGAGCGCCGACTGCGGCAACGGGCACGCCGATGATGCCGAAGCGCCGCGCCAGCAGCACCGCAGTTGCAACCTGAACGCCTCCGGAGAGCAGGCTGCTGATGCCCACGTGCATGCGGCGCCCCAGCACCGACGCGATCGTCGCGGCACCGTGCGTCATCGTGGACACGACGATCAGCACGGCAAGGACGACGTTCAACGATGCTCCGCCGAACAAGTGTTCGCCAACCCAGGCGCTGACGAATGCGCCGTTGACCGCGAGCACGACGCACGCGCCCGCCGTCGCGAGCGCGAGGTAAACCCGGAACACTGCGGACACCGCCTCGCGCAGGCGCTCTCGGCGTCCTTCACCGGACAGTTGCGCGAGCCCCACAAGACTGCTATCGCCCGGTACCCACGACATCTGCGTGAGCATCTGGCCGAGCTTGCCGGTCATGGCGAGAATCGTGATCCAGATCGGGCTGCCAACCGAGGCGAGGACGATCGCATCTGTCGCCGCCGAGAGGCGCCATCCCCATCCACCGAGCCACGAACCTAGTCCCTCGCGGAACAGTTTGGCCACTTCGGCGAGCGACGGCTTGGGCCAGTCGCCCAGCAGGTCCGGCGCAACGGCACGGACGCGCACGAACGTTGCGATGACGCCAAACAGCAACGGTATCGTCGCCGCAAACGCCAAGGCGTGCAGCCCATAGCCGTTGGCCAGCAGGACGACCGTAATGAGGAGGTCAATGCCCCAATTGACGCTGGACAACGTGCCGCAGAACCGGACGTCCTGAAGTCCGTTGAGCACGCTTCCAAAAACACGGAACGGCATCACGACAGCCGTGACTGCCGCGATGATCGTGAGCGGAGTCGCGATCGCGAGGCGGTCGGCGGGCTCCAGCTTCAGCTGCGCGACCCGCCACAAGATCGCGACGAGCACGAGATAGAGCAGGCTGACCACGACCGCCGAGCACATCGCCGTGCTGATCAGTCGCCGGATCTCTACCCGATCGCGTCGTCCATCCGCTTCGGCGATCATCCAAGGCAGCACGCCCATGACCCCGAAGTCCGCCATCGCCGCGTACGACAGGACTTCGCCGGACGCGAGCCAATACCCGTACAGCCGTTCGCCAACGTGGTGCAGCACGAATGGCACCAACGCGATGCCGACGACGATCGACAGGCCGAACTGCAGGTACGCGAAGGCGGCGGCCAGTCCAGCGCGCCGAGTGCGGCTCATGCTCCCGCTCCCGCGACGCGGCGCAGGCCGAACCGGGTCATCTCACGGACCGTCGCGATCCACCCGTCCGACGTCGCACGGCGCGCCCACGTACGGCGAACGCGCGCATGCTCCGCCGCAATCACGGGGTCCCATCGCGTGTGGAACAGACGGCCGTTCTCGAGGACGCGCGCGACATAGGGAGCCGACGCCGTGCGCGAGATTGTCGTGCTTCCGAGATGATGGTACGCCCCAAGTCGCTCGTATCCGCAGGTCGCTATCCGCCACCCTGCCCGGCGAATACGGAATGCGAGATCCGCTTCGTCCCACTCGGTCGGCCTGAACGCCTCGTCCAGATTGCCGACGCGCGCGAGGCACGCGCACCGAACGACCCACGGGCGAATCACCGCGTCGACTTCCTGCAGTTGAAACCAGTTCCATGGCGCGGGGCCGATGGTGCTCTGCAGCCGTCGCCAATCGATCAGCTGGTCCCAGCGATCGATGGGTTCATCGAGCGGCAGGCAATTGAGGCCGCGACTCAGGCTGATCATGCCGAGGTCCGCGTACTCGTCGAACGTCCGGAGCAGCTCCGGAACGAACCATGCCGCCTGCAGGACCATGTCATCCTGCCACGCCATGACCAGGTCGCCGCGGGCCGCACCGATGCCGGCGTTCGTACATCGCAACTCGTGCGCATCATCGAGGTGCAGCGACCGAAGCTGGCGGGTTCCCCAGTCGGTCGACTCGACTGTTTCGAGGTAGGACGGCGTCCCGTCGCGGCAACCGTCCTCGACCACGATCAGTTCGACGTCGGAGCCGCCATGCTCGCGCCATGCATCGACGCATCGGCGGAGCACGTCGACATTGTTGAACGTCGGAATGACGACCGAGAGCCGCGGTGAGCTACGCACGGCGGGCATAAGCCTGCAGGTTGAGCGCGAGTGGTGTGAACACCGCGGCCGGTAGGAGGCCGGCCACTCCGTGCACGATTCGCCGCGAGCCGCGCGACATCCGCCCGCGGATGCCTGGAGTCGCCGGAAGCTCCGGCAGCCCTACCTCGATGGCGATCGACGAGAACCCGGCGCGTTCGAGCGCGTGCCGCAAAGACCTGGCGGAAAAATGGCTCACGTGCACGAGATTGTCGGCGATCGTCGGTCTGTAGCGAGGCCGCAGGCGTCCGCGCCAACGTTCCTTCAAGAGTTGGCTGGGTCCCGACGGCACCTTGACGGCAATCCATCCCCCGATAGAGAGCAGTTCCGCCGCTCGGGACAGAACTGAGAGCGGCTGCGGAATGTGCTCGAGCACGTCGGTGAACGTTACGGCATCGTACGAACCGCGGCCGACCTGCAGATCGTGGACGTTCAGTCGATGGATCCGCGCGCCCGTGCGTAACGCTGCGTGCGCCGCGGTCTTCGGGTTCAGCTCCAGCCCTTCGGCGTCCCAACCCGCCTGCTGCGCGGCGAAGATGAACCGGCCGGCGTGCGATCCGACGTCGAGCAGCCGACGACGCGAAGGGTCGAGGCGCGCAGCGAGCGAGTCGAGAACACTGGCGAAGATCCGGTCCTTGCATTCCGCCTCGAATTCCGCCGTCACCCATTCGTCAGACCAGCGCTGGTCGTACATGCGATCGAAATAGCGCGGCAGCGACGGTAACGCCTCGGGTTGTGCAAAGCCGCAACGGCTGCAGCGGCACAATGACAGACGCGTGCCCGTGTACGCCGCCAGAGCAGGATCCTGGATGTGGTATTCGGACAACTCGAACACCAGCTCGTGCACCGCTTCGAGCGCCGTATGGCCGCAGATCCAGCAGGCAGGTTGAGGATCGAAGCGAGCCACTAGCACGACCTGACCACCTGCTCGATCTCCGTGCTCATGGCTCGCCAGGTGCGCGCGCGGAGCTTGTCGGAGAACGGTCGGACGCGCGAGGCCACGGCCTCCACATTCCACCGCCAGCGATGGATCCGGTCGGCGATCTCAGTGACGTCTTCGACGTCTCGAATGAGCAGGTCCGACAGCTCGGAGGGATACAACTCCGCGATGCCCGACGTGGCGCTGACGATTGCCGGCAGGCCGCGACACACCGATTCGTGAACGCCGAGTCCATATGGTTCGTACCGCGCGGGATGCACCAGCAGATCCGACGCTGCCAGCAGGCGCGGCACGTCCTGCCGGAATCCCAGGAAGCGAATGCGCGAGGCGAGCCGCGCGTCGCGCGCCCGTCGCTTCCATTGGCGCAACTCGCGGCCGTCTCCCACGACGGCGAGGTCGGCGTCCCACGTCGCGTCACCGCAGAGTTGTGTCCACGCGTCGAACAGCCGGTCGAAACCTTTGCGCCGGTCGCCGAGCGCGCCGATGAACAGGACCACGGGACGATCGTGCGGCCATCCAAGCTGGGTGCGTGCGACCTCACGGTCCGCTCGAGTCGCGGCAGCGAACAACACCGGATCCGAGCCGTAATACACGACACGCATGCGCTCGGGCTGCATGCCCGCGGCGTCGCGCAAATCGTCGGCCGTGCGCCGGCTGTTGCAGATCACGAGCTTCGCGTGCTGCAGCGCGCGGCGCTCGCGCGCGAGATAGTAGCCTCGAGAAAGCCGGCTACGTACGCCGCCCGCCGGCGCGCCGTTCCGAGGCGAGTACGCCGCGTGAACGTAATGCACCCACGTGACGTCGCCGGCATCTGCATTGCCTCCGTTCGCTATGACACGTCCGTGAAAGAGACGCGCACGCCGTTCACCCTCCGAGGCAAGCAGCGGCGCACCGAGAAGATGCCATCCCAACGGCCGCCGGACGGGGTGAACGTGCACGCGCGCGGACTGCGCGAGATCGAGCGACACGCGGTGCGTCACGAGCTCCACGGTCGATGGGTCGTGTCGCTGGCCAGTCGTACCGTTGTCGAGTCCGGCCAAGTATCGGGCCAGCGCGTGGTTGGCGCGGTCCATGCCGCCGAACGGAACGAAATCACCCGAGATGAGGAGCCACGAGGTCATGCATCGTGCAGCCGGTAATTGCATGCGACGCCGTGGAGCGCGCCCGCGAGAAACCAGTACTGAATACCGATTTGCGTCACGAACGGCGTGAAGCTGAACACCATGGCCGTCGTGCCCAGACTCGCCGCGAGCACTACCGCGGCGCAGGCCGCGACACGCGGATACTGCGTCATGCGCGCGAGCCGGAACTGCGCAATCGTGATCACGAGGATTGCGCCGCCATAGAGGAAGAGCATCGGCACTCCTCCGTCAATCATCCAGCCGGCGATCTGGATTTCCGCCCACAGCCCGCCGTCGCCCCCGTTGCCGAAGTAGGCGCCGGCCATGCCCCAGCGGCCGAGTCCCGCGCCCAGCGGGTACGCATACAACATGTCGGAGAACGTGCTGTTCAACTGGACACCGCGCGCGCGGTAGTAAACCTCGAATGGATCACCGGCAAAGAGCGTCAAGATCCGCGATGCAATGCTGTCGCCGCCTAAGGTCAGCGCCACGAGGAAGCTCACCCCTACGAGAGCCGCGGCGAACATCGCGAAGGTTGTGGCCTTCGCGATCCGCTTTTGTGTGAGGAGCACGGCGGCGTAAGTCAGGAACATCAGTATGGCGACTACCAGACTGATGCGGACCTGGCTCAGGTAAATCGCGGCGAAGCCGGCTGCCGACAGAGCGAACGCCGCGGCCCGCTGCCAGAGCGGGATCGCGCTCAATCCAAACACGGCGCCAAGAAGCGCCGCATACATGCCGGGACCGGCGACTGCACCGGGAGTGTCGAACAGCCCCGGAGGCCGGATGAGAAGACGACCTCCAGGTCCTCGAAACGTGACGGCGCCCAGGCCCACATCAGACAGAACGTGCGACAGCTCGGACGGCATGAAGCGCGCGGGGTCGTACACCTGCAGAACGCCGACGAGCGAGTTGACGCCGCAGCACACGAGCAGCAGCGCCAGAATTCGCGCGAGCTGCTCCGGCGTACGCACCATCGCGGGAGCCCAGAAGAGCGGCGACATGACCGCGAAGTACACCATCATGTGCGCCAACCCGCCGACGATCGACGTGGTGTACGGATTGAAGAGCATGAGCGCCAGCAATCCCATGACGGCGGCGACCCACGACGAGGCGCGATGCGCGGGCGGACGAACGTTCGATTGCACCTGCCACCACACAAAGGCCGCGAGGCTCACGCCAAAGGCCGCAAATCGAATGGGCAGACGGATGCCTTGAGTCCCCGGCAGGTAGAGCAGCGCCGGCAGCGCCGTTTGGCTGATGACGAAGTACTCGGGAAAGCCCCACGGAATTCTCCGTTGATCCCGGACCGCGCTGGCCGGGACGGCCGCAGCTGGGACGCCGAAAGCAATCGTGGAGCTCATCGGCGGACGGCCACAGGCCGGCACGCGGACTCGTACACCGCACCGAACTGATCGCCGAGACGGCGGGCGTCGAATCGTGCGGCAGCCGCTTGCCGCGCCGCAGCCCCGAGCTGCGCCCGAAGCGACGAGTTGAAGGCCAGCGCGTCGATTGCCGACGCGAGCCCGCCCGCGTCCCCCGGGCGATGTGTCATCGCGTCGTAGCCGTCGCGCACGAGCTCGGCCGATCCGCCCGCCGCGCTGGTCACGACCGCGCGTCCGCAGGCCATCGCTTCCGCGATCACGAGGCCGAACGGCTCCGGCGTGGTGCTCGCGTGGACGACGATGTCGAGCGCACGGATTGCGCGTTCCGACGCCGTAACGAAACCGGTGAACCCGACGCGATCGCGTACGCCGTAGGTCGCCGCAAGCGCTTCCAGTTCCTCACGCGAATATTGACTGCGTTCGGTGTCGTACAGAGCCCCGCCGATCACATAGGCGCGGACGTTCCTCTCGCGCGGGATCTCCGCGACCGCGCGAAGAAATACGTCGTGCCCCTTCCATCGGCTGTAGGTGGCGACCAGGCCTACCCGCATGGTCGACGGCGGCCCGGGCGGCAGCCCTGAGAGAGCGTCGAGATCCAGCGAGGATCCCTCCGGGGTGAACCGCTCCAGATCGACCGCGTTGTAGATCGTCGTCACCTCGATCGCTGCGGGAACGACGGCCCGAACGTCATCGGCTACGCTGCGCGAGTTCGTCACGACTGCCGCGCAGCGCTCCGCGTACCGTCCGAGCAGTGCCCGCGTGAGCGGCCGCGGCGATACGTATTCGTGCATATGCCAGACGAGCGCGCGCGAGGGATCGTGCGTCCGCGCCGCAAGGACGTGCGCTTTCAAGCCGTTGGAGTGGATAACGTCCGGGGCAATCGCGTCGAGCGCGTCGCGGAGCTGCCGTTCGTACAGCGGAAGCTCCATTGCCGCCTGGACGAGCCGGACCCCGGCATGTCCGCGGTTTGCAGTCCGGAGGCCCCATTCGCCGAGCCGCGCAATCGAGCGTGGCATCGGCAGCACGATCGCGTTGATGCCCGCGGCGCGGGCCAGAGCGCCGAGCGGACCGTCGCCCGGAAGAATCAGGTGCTGCTCCCACGTCGGCCGCGTGCGTTTCAGTTGCGCGGCGATTTGCAGCAGCATCGCCTCGGAGCCGCCGAGTTGATCCGACACGCTGATGAAGGCGACGCGCATCAGACGATATCCGGCACGCCTGGTGCGGCCGCGACCAGATGCGGCCATGCACCGGCGAACGCTCCATGGACGTACGGCCGGAGCATCGCGGTCGCAGGCAGCCGGTTGCGCGCAGCAAGGCGATGCACCGCGGGCGTGTGCACGACCGTCCAGACTCGGTATCCCGTGTCGACGAGCGGCTGCAAGACCGAAGATTCGTCGCAGCCGCGATCGGCCAGGAGCTGCGGGTGGCACTCGAGCAACACGTACTGGAAGCGTCCGCTCTCGAGGCCGCGCCGCATTCCCGCGAGAACGGCCGCCTCTCCCCCTTCGACGTCGATTTTCGTGAGCCGCACGCTGGAGATGCCGGCCTCGTCCAGAACGTCGTCGAGCGGTGCCGCCTCGACGTGGAAATCGGAGGGCGCGTCCGATGTCACGGCGTGTGATACGCCCCAATTGCCGCTCTCTGCGGCGAAAGCGGCAAACGGGAGTCGACCCGCGTGTTCGGCAATCGCGATGCGGCAGGCCTGCGCCCACCGCAGTCCGTTCAGCTCCAGGTTCCTTCGCAGCAACTCGAAGAGGCGAGGCTCTGGCTCGAACGCAAGCACGCGGCCGGCCGGCCCAACCGCGGCCGCCGCAACGAGCGTGAAATACCCCCAGTTGGCGCCGACATCGACGAAGACGTCTCCCATTCGGAGCAGCCGCGACGCGATCTGCGTTTCCTGCGGCTCGTACGAACCGCTGTAACAGGCCTCGCGCGCCACCGAATCACGGGGATCACAGACGAACGCGAGGCCGCCGAAATCGTGCGAGAGCCGCGAGACGAACGGCATCATGCTGACGCGCCGCGTTTCATGGATCAGTCGATACCGTCCGAACGGCATCCATCGGATGATGTTCGTCAACACACGTACGCCAGCCGGCGCGCGGCGAAGCCCCGTCTCAGACACGACGGCGTCCCATCACGACGATGTTGTCGGAACACGCGCGGGGAAACACGCGCGAGAGCCACGCCGGATAATGAGCCGCGGTGAGCGGCATCCGTCCCGATTCCGTGTGACGGATGTCAACGTCGGTGAAACCGCACTCTGCAGCGATCCGCCTCAGGTCGATCTCGAGCAGCGCGGTCCGGTGCGCCGGGTACTCGCAATCCTGGAACGCGGAGAAACGCTGCCTGGCAATCAACGTGAGCAGGCTCAACGCACTCAGCTGGTTCGGGGTCGTCAGGATAATCCACCCGCCTGGACGCACGATCCGGTACAGCTCGCGACAGAAGGCCCACGGGTTCTCCAGGTGTTCGACCGTCTCCACCGCCACGGCCGCATCGACGGCGGCATCGCACAGAGGAAGCGGCGCCGCATCGAAGTCCGCATGGTGGAACTCGACGTCGGCGGGTAGCGCGGGATAACGCACGGCGTCGATCCCGATGCACCGGGAGAACATGTGGTGAAGCTCATTCCAGAGCAACCCGCGCCCGCACCCCACGTCCGCGAGCACACCACCGGCACCCCGCGCGCGGAACATCGCGGCAACCGTACGGTAGATCGCCTGGTTGCTTGAGCCACGGCTTTGGCGCGCGCGCATTTCCAGGGCCGGGACCGCGGTCGTCGTCACGCCGCGCCTCCGACGGGCATTGCGCGCCCCAATGCCGTCGCCAGTTTCGCGAGCTGCCGGGCGGGATCGCACAACTCGGCGGCGCGTGCTGGTCCTGCGAACCCGAGCCGCGCGCGCAGCGCCGGATCGCGAATCAGCATACGCAGCGCCATTGTCAACGCATCGGGATCGTTCGCCGGCACCAATACGCCGCAGTCGCGCGTCACGATCTCCAGTGCGCCACCCATCGCGGTCGTCACGACGGGCAGCCCGGCGTAGAGCGCCTCGACGTAGGTCAACCCGAACGGCTCGGCGATCGAGTTCGGCTGGCAGTGCACGTCCGCGGCGCGCATCAATGCCGGAACGTCGCGCCGCTCCCCGAGAAACCGGGTCCGCGCCTCGATGCCGGCACAGTCCACCAGAGAACGAAGCTCGCGTTCGTACTTCACCTCGCCGTCGCGCTGCGGTCCGCCGGCAATCCACAGGCACCACGGCTCCTCGATCTTCGAGAGCGCGGC
>JBKPTT010000225.1:0-8106 GCA_046735635.1 Acidobacteriota bacterium
ATCCCGGAGAGATTCGGACGCTCGTGGGCATCGCGGAGGCAGACGTCCGGGTGTGGACCAACGTGGGAGACGCGCATTTGGGGTTCTTTGCATCGGCCGACGCGATCGCCGACGCCAAAGCGGAGATCCTCGAAGAGGCGCGCCCGTCGGACGTGCTCGTCGCGAACGCCGACGACCCGAGGATTACCGCCCGTATGCGTGCCTTCACGGGCCGTGTCGTCACCTTCGGCATTCAGCAGACGGCAGACGTTTACGCCGAGAGGGTCGTGGAGCGTGGGCTCGAAGGAACGCACGCGGCGGTGCGCACGCCCGCAGGACATGTCGAGATCGAGACGCCGTTGCTTGGGCTCGGGAATCTGGCGAACGTCCTGGCGGCGACTGCGGTTTCGTTGGAATTCGGGATTGAGCTGACCGAGATCCGCGCGCGTGCGGGAATGCTCCGGCCGGCGGCTCGCCGGGGCGAGCTGTTTCGACTGCCGGGCGGGATCACGCTGATCGACGATTCATACAACTCGAGTCCGTCGGCGCTTCGTCGCGCGCTGCGAACGCTCCAAACGGCGACGGGAAGCGCACGCAAGGTTGCAGTGCTGGGCGAGATGCTCGAGCTTGGAGCGCACTCGATTCGGCTGCACGAGGAATGCGGCGCGGCCGCGGCGGAGGCCGGCCTCGACGTGTTGATTGCGGTGGGTGGGTCATCGGCACGGGCGCTCGCTGATAGCGCACGTCGTGCGGGCATTCCCTCGTCTCGGGTGTCGTACGTATCAGGCAACGAGGAAGCGGCGCAGCTGGCCCTGCGGCTCATTCGCCCGGGCGATCTCGTGCTCGTGAAGGGCTCGCGGGGCATCGGGACCGACCTTGTCGCCGATCGTCTGAAGGCGGAGTACGCCTGATGCTGTACCACCTGCTGTACCCGCTGCACACGCAATTGGCCGTCCTCAACGTGACGCGCTACATCACGTTCCGTACGGCGGCCGCGAGCCTCACGGCTCTGGTCATCGGGCTGTTCGTCGGTCCGACGATGATCCGCAAGCTGCGCGAGTTCCAGATCGGTCAGGTGGTACGTCAGGAGGGCCCGGCAACTCACCGAACCAAGGCGGGCACGCCGACGATGGGCGGTGTGCTCATTCTCACTTCGGCGTTGGTGCCCACGCTGCTGTGGGCCGACCTCACCGATCCGTTCATCTGGATCGCCGTTCTTTCCACCGCGGCGTTCGGCGCCATTGGCTTTGCCGACGACTATCTCAAGATCGTCCGCAAGTCGCACCATGGGCTCCGTCCGCGCTACAAGATGGCGTGGCAGATCGTCGCGGCCCTCGGGGTGGGTGTGGCGCTGCAATTGATGGCAAGCCACGATCCGACGCTCTACAGCACACGGCTGATTTTTCCGTTCTTCAAGCGCCTCATTCCCGACCTGGGCGTGATGTACGTGGCGTTCTCGATCGTGTTTCTCGTTGGCGCGACCAACGAGGTCAACCTGACCGACGGCCTGGACGGGCTCGCGATCAGCGTCTTCGCGGTCTCGGCCGCCGCGTTCACGGCGCTCGCGTACGTTTCCACGCACGTCGTCTTCTCGAACTATCTGCAGCTCGTACGACTGCCGCCGGTAGCCGCGGAGCTCACCATCTTCTGCGGTGCGCTGGTCGGCGCGAGCCTCGGGTTCCTCTGGTGGAACTGCTACCCGGCAGAGATCTTCATGGGCGACGTGGGATCGCTGGGCCTCGGCGGCGCGCTCGGCACGGTCGCGCTCTTGATCAAGCAGGAAATCCTGTTCGTCGTTGTCGGCGGCGTGTTCGTGATGGAAGCGGCGTCTGTCGTGATCCAGGTCGCCTCGTTCAAGACAACCGGCCGCCGCGTGTTCAAGATGGCGCCGATCCATCACCACTTCGAGCTGATCGGCTGGAGCGAGCCGAAGGTGATCACGCGATTCGTCATCCTTGCGATCATCTTCGCGCTGTTCAGTCTCACGACATTGAAACTGCGATGACACGTTCGTACCCGTTCTCCGTTCGTGGCAAACGCGTGACCGTCGCTGGGGCGGCGCGGAGCGGCATCGCGGCGGCGGAGCTGCTGGTCAGGCGCGGGGCGGTGGTCGTGCTCAGTGACCAGCGCGACCGCCTCGACGACGAAGACCGCCTGCGGGCGGCGGGCGTCGAGCTCGAGCTTGGCGGCCACCGCGAATCGACGTTCACGGGCGCCGATCTCGTCGTGACGAGTCCGGGGGTGCCATTCCGTCAGCCGGTGCTGGATGCGGCGCGACACGCCGGGGTGCCCGTCATCGGCGAGCTCGAGCTCGCATTTCGATGGCTGCGCGGCAGGGTGATCGCGATCACCGGGACGAAAGGAAAGTCGACGACGACGACGCTCACCGGCCGAATGCTCGAAGCCGGCGGCCGCCGCGTGCTGGTCGGCGGGAACATCGGCCTTGCGCTCAGCGCGCAGGTGGACGAGTCCACCGAAGACACGATCCACGTGGTCGAGGCGAGCAGCTTTCAACTCGAAGCCACCGATACGTTCCGGCCCTGGATTGCCGTGCTCCTCAACTTCTCGCCGGATCATCTCGATCGCCACACGAACGTCGAGGAATACGCGCACGCGAAAGCCCAGGTTTTCGCGAGGCAGACCGACGAGGACTGGGCGGTGCTGAACGCCGACGACGCCGCGACGCTCGCGATGGCGGCCGAAGGGCGGGCTCGCCAGCTGCTGTTCTCGATGCAGCCGGGCATTCACGATGGCGTGCTCGTCGACGGCGACGCGATCGTGCGCCGTCAGGGAGCACGCGTCGAACCGCTCGTGCCGCTGTCATCGATCCGATTGCTCGGTCCCCATCTGGTGGCGGACGTCGTCGCCGCCGCGGCCGTGGCATGGCTCGCCGGCGTCGATGCGGCGTCGATGGTTCGTGCCGTCGAGAGCTTCTCCGGGCTCGAGCACGCGCTCGAGCCGGTGGCCGACGTCGGCGGTGTGCGGTTCGTGAACGATTCGAAGGCCACCAACATCGAAGCGGCGCGGCGGGCCATCGAGAGTTTTGGAGCTGGACTCGTGGTGATTCTGGGCGGCCGGTTCAAGGGCGGCGACTTCCGCGATCTGCGAGGGCCGCTCGAGGTGCGCAGGGCAACCGTCATCGCCATAGGGGAGTCACGTGCGCAGGTCATCGCCGCGTTGTCGGCGCACGTGCCGGTCTGCGAAGCGGCCGACATGTCGGCAGCGGTGCGAACGGCGTTCGCGTCCGCGTCCCCAGGCAGCACCGTCGTGCTGGCACCGGCGTGCGCGAGCTTCGACATGTTTCGCGATTACGCGGAGCGCGGACGCGTGTTCAAGCAGGAAGTATCGCGGCTGCAGGAGGAATGGAACGTCACGCGTGAGCAGTGAGCAGTCATCAGTCCGGAAGGTGCGGTGAAGAACCGTCCGCTGGGAACGCAGGCTGCCCCGGTCTGCGAGGGTGGTGTCTCAGCCCCCGGCCGGCTGATGACTGCTGACTGCTCACGCCAGATTGTCGGTCCGGCACGACCGACGCTGTAGTGCTGGCCTTCGGGCCAGCCCTGAGTACGGCCGCCCCGTGCGGCCAGCCTGAAGGCTGGCACTACCGGGGAACGCGATCGGCCGGCGAGACCACGAAACGGCGAAGTATGGCGCGAAAGCTGAAATCCGACAAGTTGCTGTTCACCGCCACGCTGCTCCTCGTGTGTACGAGCGTCGTCATGGTCTACAGCGCATCGGCGGTCGTAGCGATGGAAACCAATCACGACCCGTACCTGTATCTGTTCAAGCAGGCGACGTGGGCGCTCATCGGGCTCGTACTGGTGCCGGTGATCATGCGGGTCGATTACCGCAACTACAGGCAGCCCGCCGTGATCTGGACCGGCCTCGGGCTCGTCGGCCTTGCGCTCGTGGCGGTGCTGTTCGGCCATCCCGTGAACGGCGCGACGCGCTGGCTGAACGTCGGTCCGCTCGGCGTGCAGCCTTCCGAGCTCGCGAAGGTCGTGGTCATCTTCTTCATGGCGGCGCTGCTCGAGCGGCGGATGGATCGCATCGACGAGCCCATCCACGCGCTCGTGCCGATCGGAATCGTGCTCGCCGCAATCGTGGCGCTCATCCTCGCGGAGCCGGATCTCGGCACGTCGGTGTCGATCGTCATGATTGCCGCGGTCATGATCTTCGCCGCCGGCATCAACTACCGCTACGTCGCGGGCGTGTTCCTCGCCTCGCTCCCGGCGCTGTACTTCCTGCTCGCCTTCTCCGATTACCGCCGCCGACGCGTGCTCGCGTTTCTCAATCCGTGGGCAGATCCGCTCGGAGACGGGTTCCAGATGATTCAATCGATGATCGCCGTCGGCACTGGCGGCGTGTTCGGCCGCGGATTGATGGCCGGCGTGCAGAAGCTTTTCTATCTCCCCGAGCCGCACAACGACTTCATTTACTCGGTCATCTCCGAGGAGCTGGGGCTCGTCGGCGCGACGGTCGTGCTCGCGTGCTTCTGCGTGATCACATGGCGTGGCCTGCGAACCGCGGTGCGTGCCCCCGATCGCTTTGGCGCGTTCCTGGCGCTGGGCCTCACCACGATGGTCGCGTTCCAGGCGTTTTTCAACATCAGCGTCGTGCTCGGGCTGCTGCCGACGAAAGGCATTCCGCTGCCGTTTGTCAGCTACGGCGGTTCGTCGCTGCTCATCAACCTTCTCGGGATGGGCATCCTGCTGAACGTTTCGCAGCATGCCTCACCGAGCCACGTCGTGACGACGGCACTGCCGGTCCAGAATGCATGACGCCGATTCGCATCGTGATTGCCGGCGGGGGCACGGGAGGCCACCTGTTCCCCGGGATTGCGGTCGCACGCGAGCTGCTGCGACGTCATCCGGATGCCGCGATCACCTTCGCGGGAACGGCGCGCGGTATCGAATCGCGGGTCATCCCGCGCGAGAGCTTCGAGCTCGATCTGCTGCGAAGCGCCGGATTGAAAGGCACGTCACTCTCTGCTCGGCTTCGAGGGCTGATGCTGTTGCCGCTCAGTGCGATCGATGCGTGGTCGATTCTGTCGCGGCGATCGCCGCATCTCGTGATCGGGGTTGGCGGCTACAGCTCCGGACCCGTCGTCCTGTTCGCCGCCCTGCGCCGGATCCCGACGCTGCTGCTCGAGCAGAACGCGGTGCCGGGCTTGACCAATCGTCTGCTGGCGCGAGCCGTCAGCGCCGCGGCGGTGACATTCGAATCGACGGCCGGCTATTTCGGAAGGAGGGCGATTGTCGCTGGCAACCCAGTTCGTCCGGAGTTCCTGTCGGAACGCAATCAGCCCGCGCCGCGCGTCGCGGGCCCTCCAAGGATTCTGATCTTTGGCGGCTCCCAGGGCGCGCACGCGATCAACGTGGCCATGGTGGAGGCGGCGGCGCAACTGGCACTCCACCCTGGCGGGTTGGCAATCACGCATCAAACAGGAGAGCGCGATCTTGAACGGGTCCGCGAGGGCTACCGTCGGGCGGGGCTGGCGGCCCGGGTGGAGCCGTTCCTGTTCGCCATGGACCGGGAAATAAACGCGGCCGATCTCGTCGTCTGCCGTGCGGGCGCGACGACGATCGCCGAATTGACCGCGGCGGGCCGTCCGTCGCTGCTCGTGCCGCTGCCGACGGCGGCCGACGATCACCAGCGCCGGAACGCAGAGGTGCTCGCGTCGGCGGGCGCCGCGGAGATCGTGGAGCAGAAGAACCTCACGGGAGCCGCGCTCGCACAGCGGATCGCGTCGCTCGTCGGGGATCGATCGCGTCTGGAGGCGATGTCGGCGGCCGCACGGCGTCTCGCACGACCCGATGCGGCGCGCGTGATCGCCGACAAGGCGCTGGAGCTCGTCGCGCAAGCGAAGCCGTGATGGCGATCGCCGTACCGATCGCACGCGAGCGACCGAGCCGAGGTTTCGCGCAGAGGCTTGACCGGGGAGGCGCGCACGGCGCGCCTGCGAGCCGGGGTTCGGGGCGGAGCCCCGAGAAGAAAAGATGTTAGGCCGGACGCGGCGGATCCATTTCGTGGGGGTCGGAGGCATCGGGATGAGCGGCATTGCCGAACTACTCGTGAACCTCGGGTACGAGGTGACCGGCTCGGATGCCAGGCAGTCCGAGCTCACCGAGCGTCTGCAGAAGCTCGGCGTGCGGGTCTGGGCAGGCCATGACGCCTCCCACGTCGGTGCCACCGACGTCGTCGTCGTCTCCTCGGCCATCGGTGCTGACAACGCGGAGGTCGCCGAGGCGCGCCGGCGAAGCATTCCGGTGATTCCTCGAGCCGAGATGCTCGCAGAACTGATGCGCCTCCGTTACGGGATCGCGATCGCCGGGGCGCACGGCAAGACCACGACGACCTCGATGGTGGCGCTGATTCTCGAGCGCGCCGGTCTCGATCCGACGGCAGTCATCGGCGGGCGGCTCAGTGCATTCGGCAGCAACGCGCGGCTCGGGCGCGGCGATTACATGGTCGTGGAAGCGGATGAGAGCGATCGCTCCTTCCTGAAGCTCTCGCCGTCGATTGCGGTGATCACCAATATCGATCGCGAGCACATGGAGAACTACGGCGACTGGTCGGCGCTCCAGCAGGCGTTTGCCGATTTCGCCAACAAGGTGCCGTTCTATGGCGCCATCGTCGCGTGCGGAGATGACGGACCGGTGCGCGAGCTGCTGCCGAAGCTGACGCGGCGTGTCATCAGGTACGGGCTCGAACAGGGGGCCGACGTTGAAGCGCGCGCGATGCGGCTCGAAGCGTTCGGCGCGTCGTGTGACGTGCTGCAGCGATCGCGCGACGGTTCGATGAAAGCGATGGGCACGCTGCGGCTGCGCGTGCCCGGGAAACACAATGTGCTCAACGCGCTCGGTGCGGTGGCGGTGGGTCTCGAAGCGGGCGTGCCGTTTGCCCGGATCGCCGCCGCGCTCGAAGAGTTCCGCGGTGCGGAGCGTCGGTTCCAGATGCGTGGCGAAGAGAAAGGTGTGATGGTCGTCGACGACTACGGACATCACCCGACGGAAATCACAGCTGTGATTTCCGCCGCGCGCGCCGGTATCGACCGCCGCGTGGTCGTCGTCTTTCAGCCGCATCGTTACTCCCGGACCAGGGAGCTCATCCGCGAATTCGGGACCGCGTTGAACGCCGCCGACGAGATCGTGTTGACCGACATCTACTCGGCGGGAGAACAACCGATCCACGGCGTCACCATCGAGGGGTTGGCGGACGCGATTCGCGCCGCCGGTCCGGTGCCGTTGCATGTCGTCAAGGCTGTCGACGACCTGCCGCGCGCCGTCGCGGGGATCGTGCGACGTGGTGACCTCGTGATCACGCTCGGCGCAGGGTCGATCGGCACCGTCGGAGATCGCATTCTCGCCGAGCTCCGCCCGGCGAAGTCTCGAGCAAAGGACTCTGACTTGTCGGCCGGAGCCCGAACCGAAGGCGAGGCCAAAGCCGAAGGCCCAGCGGACCTGTCCGCCGGAGCGCGAGCCGAAGGCGAGGGCGAAGGCGGATGAGCGTCAAGGCTGCGACCGACAAACACTTCCGGCGCGCGCGGGTGAAGCCCGTCGCGAGACGCGGCGGCCGCGCGTGGCTGACGTGGCGAATGGCGCGCGGCCTCGCGTGCGTGCTGGTCGCCGCATATGCCGCATATCGCGGCTTCGGCCTCGTCCTCAGTGCGTCGACGCTGCAGGTCCGGCGAATCGCGGTGCACGGGAACGTCCGCCTGTCGGCCGGAGAGGTTCAGGCAATGGTGGAGGGCCTTCGTGGAACGAACATTCTCATGGCCGACCTGAACGTCTACCGGCGAAAGCTGCTCGACTCGCCGTGGGTGGCCGATGTTGCGCTCCGCCGGGAGCTGCCGTCGACGGTCGAAGTGTTCGTCTCTGAGCGTTGCCCCATGGGTCTATCGCGACTGGGGGCGCAGCTGTATCTCATCGATCGCTCGGGGACGGTCATCGACGAGTTCGGACCGAAGTACGCCCAGTTCGATTTACCGATCATCGACGGCCTCGTCCGTCCACCTTCCTCCGGTCAGCCCGCGATTGACGAACGCCGCGCGGAGCTCGCGGGTCGCGTCATCGATGCGCTCGAGCAGCGGCACGACCTGGCCGCTCGACTGTCGCAGATCGACGTCAG
>JBKPTT010000226.1:0-9592 GCA_046735635.1 Acidobacteriota bacterium
GGAATGCCGAATGCCGAATGCCGAATAGGAATGCCGAATGCCGAATGCCGAATGGAATACGACGAATGGTGAATGCGAATGTTGAATGACATCTGACGAACGGGGACGATTTCACACCGAAGCGGCGCATTCGAGAATGCAATCGACATTCGGCATTCGCAGTCGACATTCCCATTCGACATTCCATTCGACATTCCCATTCGACATTCCATTCGGCATTCCGATTCGACATTCGAACAATCTCAATCGGCAACCGCCATTCGAAAACTCGGCATTCGGCAATCGGCAATCGCCAATCGATCTACAGCACACTGACCGGATCGATGTCGACGATGGTGCGCCTTCGGAGCTCCGGGCGCTCTGCGAGCACGCTCATGAGCGCCTTCCGCATCGTTGGCCGATGCGTCCCTTTGATGAAGAACTGCGCCCGGTGCTCTCCCTTGAGGCGGCTGAGCGGCGCCAGGGCGGGCCCGAGCACCCGATATGGCTCTCCTCCGAAACGGAGTGCGCGCACCAACTCCCCTGCGTCCGCCATCGCGCCTTCGCGCGTCTTCGCCTTGACAACGGTGTTGATCAGCGCGACAGCGGGCGGATACTTCATCCCTCGCCGATACGTGATCTCATCCTCGTAGAACGCGTCGTAGTCCTGCCGGCATGCGTGGCGGATGCTGTAGTGCTTCGGATACAGGGTCTGGACGATCGCTTCGCCTCGGATTTCACCGCGGCCGGCACGGCCCGCTACCTGGGTCAGCAGCTGGAACGTCCGCTCGGCGGCGCGGAAATCGGCGAGCCCGAGGCCGACGTCAGCGGAGATGACGCCGACGAGCGTGACGCGCGCGAAGTCGTGCCCTTTCGCGAGCATCTGTGTGCCGACCAGGACGTCGATCTCTCCGGCGCCAAATCGTGAGAGCAGCGACGTGATCGCTCCCCGTCGTCGAATTGTGTCGCGATCGACGCGCGTCACGCGCGCGCGTGGGAATTGCTCGACGATCTCGGCCTCGACGCGCTCGGTTCCGAACCCGATCTGCTCGAGATAGGGGCCAGCGCACTGGATACACGCCTTCGGCAGCGTCATCGCGTAGTTGCAATAGTGGCAACGTGCGCGGCGAGCCGCTTTGTGGACCGTGAGCGACACGCTGCAGTTCGGGCACTCGAGCGTGGCTGCGCACTGCCGACAAAATACGGTGGTGGCGAACCCTCTGCGATTGAGAAGAACGATGGCCTGCTCGCCGCGCTCGAGGCGTTCGCTGAGCGCACCACGGAGCACGGCGCCGAGAATCACGTCGGGCCCGCTCGCCGCGTACTCCTCGCGCATGTCCACGATCCGCACCGCCGCGAGTGGACGGTCGAGCACCCGGCGCCGCAGCGTGATCAGCTCGTAGCGGTCGGTCCGCGCGTTGTGAAAGCTCTCCATCGACGGAGTCGCCGAGCCGAGCAGCGCGAGCGCGCCCGCGTGGCGCGCCCGGACAATCGCGACGTCACGGCCGTGATAGCGCGGGCTCTCCTCCTGTTTGTACGAGCTATCGTGCTCCTCGTCGACGATGACGAGGCCGAGCGAGTGCAGGGGAGCGAAGACGGCCGATCGGGTGCCGACCACCACGTCCACGTCGCCGCGCCTGATGCGCTGCCATTGATCGTGGCGTTCGCCGTCGGACAAACCGCTGTGCTGAATCGCAACGCGATCTCCGAAGGTCGCGCGGAAGACGGCGGCGACGGCCGGTGTGAGCGCAATCTCCGGCACGAGCATCAACACGCCGCGCCCTTTGTCGCGGATCGCGCAGGCCAGCCGAAGGTATATCTCCGTCTTGCCGCTGCCGGTCACGCCGTGCAACAGCGCAGTTTTGAAGGTCGCCGACTTTGCAAGAGCCGCCAGACGTTCGAATGCCGTCGCCTGCTCGGTCGTAAACACCGGCGCGACGCGTCGAGGCTCAGATGCGGGTGTGTCGCCGAACGGATCGCGATCGACGCGGCGTCGTGAAAGCGTCACGAGTTGCAGATGCGCCAACCGCTTGATGGTCGCCCCCGAAATGCCTCGCGTATCGAGCTCGCCGACATCTATTCCATCGGGCGTGCCCCTGAGCAGATCGAGCGCCTCGCGCTGCCTCGCACCCAACCGCGGCCCGTCGTTGGCTGCCGCCGCAAACTCGTGCCCTTGAGCGCTCAAGCTGGCGACACGGATCGTGCGGTACGCGGAAGCCTTGCCCTTCAGCGGACGCGTCAGCTCGATCAGGCCATCACGCGCGAGCGCCTGGAGGACGTCGGGCGAGGCGCGGGCGTCGAGCCGAACGGCGGCGCCCTCCTCCAGGATGTCGAGCACTTTCCGCCGTGCGCCTCGCTCGGTGAGTAAACGCGCGATCCCTCCGTCGGTAATGCGCGCGTATCGCTCGCTCTCTATCCAGGCACGCGGCGGCATAGCGGCTGCCGCCGCTTCCCCAATCCCGCACGCGTAGTACTCCGCCACCCATTCGACCAGACGCAGAACATCCCGAGGAAGAAACGGCTCGTCGTCGAGCACCTCGATGATCGATTTGACCTCAGGATCGGATCCCGGATCCCGGATCCCGGATCCCGGATCCCCGGATCCCGGAACGACCACGCCCGTGAGCGTGCGCTTTCCGAGCGGCACCAGCACTCGTGCGCCGATCGACGGATCGGTCAAGCCGTCAGGAACCGAATACGTGAGTGCGCCCAGCGCGGGGACGGGAACGGCGACGTGAATGAGGCGCATCCTTCGACTCGCTATCGCTCGCTCAGGACAGGTCCTTTGACTGGCTAGCGATCGCTCGTGGCCAAGCGCCTACTCGGACGGCGATGACGTGCGAGGAAGCTCGCGGCCCAGCTCCGCGATCGCGAGCTTGAGATCCTCCCACGCTTCCCGTTTGTATCCGGGGCTGCGAAGGAGGAACGACGGATGGAAGGTCGGGATCAGCTTGACGCCGCGGAAGTGATGCACCCGGCCGCGAAGCCGCGAGATCGGCGCGTCGGTCTTCAACAGCGTGCGCGCCGCAAACGCCCCGAGCGCGATCACCACCTTCGGCTGCACCGACTCGAGCTGCCGGAAGAGAAACGGCTCGCACCGCTCGATCTCGTCCGGTTCGGGATTTCGATTTCCGGGCGGACGGCACTTCAGCACGTTTGCGATGTAGACCTCGTCGCGCGCGAGGCCCATCGCTTCGATCATTCGCGTCAGCAGCTGCCCGGCACGGCCGACAAACGGCACGCCTTGAGCATCTTCGTCCGCCCCCGGCGCCTCGCCCACGAACATCAGCTCGGCGGTGGGATGGCCCACACCGAAAACGATCTGCGTCCGTCCCAGCCCGTGCAGTTTGCACCGCGTGCAGTCGCCGATGTCGTCGCGAATCGCAGACAAGGCATCCGCCGCCGATTTCGAGAACGTGAGCGGGGCGATATCACCCGCGTCAGCCGCTCTTGCCTCGGAGGGCTCGACAACCTCCACCTCGGGGCCGTCGCGCCGCCGCCATTTCGGATCGCGGCTCACGCCGGTGACTCCGAGCTCCTGATAGAACCGAAGATGTTCCGAGAGTTGGTTCAAGGTTCGCGACTCAAACCCGCCTCGGACTTCGGGCTGAGCGCCGCGAGGCGCGCCTCGGCCCGATCGAGAATGGCCGCGGCTATTTCTGCCTTCGGTGCGAGCGGAATATGATCCTCTCGTTCAGCGCTGACGATCGTGACCGCGTTTGCGTCCACCTCGAACCCTGCGTCGGTGCGCGAGATGTCGTTGGCGACGATGAAGTCCGCGTGCTTGCGAAACAGCTTTTCTCTGGCGCGAGCGACCGGATCGCCGCTCTCCGCCGCGAACCCGATGAGCACTGGAGACGCGCCGGACCGCCGCGACCCGAGCTCGGCGAGGATGTCCGGCGTCCGCACGAGCCGCAACTCCATCGGGGCGTCGCTCTTTTCAATCTTGCCGGCAGCGCGCGCTTCGGGCGTGTAGTCCGCGACGGCTGCCGCCATCACGACGATGTCGGCGTCCGATGCATGCTGCTGGACCGCCCCGCGCATCTCGTGGGCGCTGCGAACGGCGACCACCTCCGTCCCGGAGGGTGCGGCCAGATGCGTCGGTCCGGAGATGAGCACCACTCGAGCCCCGCGTCGCGCCGCCTCGGCGCCGATGGCATAGCCCATCTTGCCGCTCGATCGGTTGCCGACGTACCGCACCGAATCGATGTCTTCGAAAGTCGGTCCGGCGGTGACCACGACCAGCCGGCCGAGCAACGTGCCGCGCGGCAGCACCATCTGATGCGCCGCTTCGACGATATCGTCCGGTTCTGCGAGGCGCCCCTTACCGATCCAGCCGCAGGCAAGATAGCCCTGGCCGGGATCGACGAATCGTACGCCGCGCGCCGCGAGCGTCGCGAGGTTCTCTCGGACCGCCTCGTGCTCCAGCATGTTGGTGTTCATCGCCGGCGCGATCAGGACGGGAGCGCGGGTCGCGAGATACAAGGATGTCAGGAAATCATCGGCGATGCCGTTGGCGAACTTGCCGATGATGTTTGCGGTGGCCGGTGCGACGACGAGCAGCGCGATATCGGATGCGAGCGAGATGTGTTCGATGTCCGAGTTGGCGCCCGGCGAGAACTGATCGGTGATGACACGCCGCCGCGTGATCGCCTCGAACGTCAGCTCCCCGACGAACTTCCGCGCCGAGCGCGTCATGATCGCCGCAACCTCGTGCCCGTGCTTTTGGAGGCCTCGCGCGACCTCGACCGCCTTATACGCCCCGATTCCACCGGTCACACCCAGAGCGAGTAAAGACATTTCAATCCCTCATCCCTAATCGCGAATCCCTCATCAGTTCCAATCACGGATCCCGAAATCGTCCAATCACGAACTGCAGTCAGTCCTGCGATTCCCCGATTCGGGGATTCGCGGATCGACGATTCACCGATTAGGGATGCCCGATTGGGGATGAGGGATTGATCTTTTCGACCTTCCCCTCCCGAACCTCTTGCTGCGCGACCTTGGCGAGCTTGGGGCTCTTCACAGCGGTTCGGGGCGTGCAGCCCGCGAGCAGCTGGCGGGCGCGCGCGCCGGCAACGGTGACGAACTCGAACTTGTTTCCCATCTCTCTCTTCTCTGCCATTGACCTTCCTTTTGTTGCCGGGCCGTAACGGGCCCTACCGGAATGTTTGAACAATCCGCTCGGCGACGCCTGCGGCGCATCGCAGCCGCGCGCGTTCGGCCAGCACGATCGCGCGGAGCCGATCGACACACGCCTCCAGCTCGTCGTTCACGACGACGTAGTCGTACTCTGTGTACGCCGCGACTTCGGCGCGTGCCGTCTGGAGACGCCGCTGGATCGCATCCTCCGGATCCGCGCTGCGGCCGCGCAGCCGCTGCTCGAGCACCTCGAATGACGGCGGCATCACGAACATGCCGACCGTGCCAGCGCATCGCGTCCGCACTTGCCGCGCCCCCTGGACATCAATCACGAGCACCAGATCGCGGCCGGCCGACAGATCCCGTTCCGCATCGGCGGCGCAGGTACCGTACAGGTTCCCGAAGACGTCCGCCCACTCCAGGAAGTCGTCGGCGGCAATCATTTCCTCGAACCGTATGCGTGTAATGAAATTATAGTCGACCCCGTCCGCTTCTCCGGCACGCATCTTCCGGGACGTGTAGGACCTCGACAGCGAGAGATCCGGCAGCACCTGCACCAGGCGCTCGACGACGGTGGTTTTTCCCGTCCCGGAGGGGGCCGAAACCACGAACAGCAGGCCTCTGCGAGGCGTCGATCTGTGGGATCCCGCATCACGGATCCCGGATCCCGGCGCAGGTTTACTCAACATTCTGGACCTGCTCCCGCATCTTCTCGAGCTCGGCCTTGAGCGTCACAATCAGCTCCGAGACAGCGGAGCCCTCCGCCTTCGAGCCGACGGTGTTCACCTCACGATTCATCTCCTGCAGCAGAAAATCGAGCTTGCGGCCACATGGCTCCGGGCCGTCCGACAGCGCCCGCCAGTGCTCGAGGTGGCCGCGGAAACGCACGACTTCTTCGGTGATGTCCGATCGTCCGACGAACTTCGCGATCTCCTGCGCGATGGTCGTTTCGTCGGCGAGCGCGTCGGCGCGCAGATCGCGGACGCGCTCCTCGAGCCGTGCGCGAAGCACCGTCATGCCTTCGTCGGCCGCAGCCGCCGCGCGCCCGAACAGCTCGCCAAGCGCGGTCCGCCGCGCGTCGAGGTCGGTGCGCAGGTAGCCGCCTTCCCTCACGCGCATCGAATCGAGCTCGTCGAGGGCTGCCGCGACCGCCTCCTCGATGCGGTTCGCCAGCTGTTCCCCGAGACCCTCGCCGTTGGTCTGCTCGGCGATCGACAACGCCTGCGGAAACCGCAGCAGATCGCCCGGTGTCATGACGCCGGCGATGTAGCCCCGTTCGCGTGCCTGCTCGAGCGCCGCGCCCAACGCCTCCAGAAACGATTCGTTCAACTGGACCTCGAGCGTCGGCGTACGCCGCTGGGTGACGTTCACCGTCACCTCGACGCGTCCGCGCGCCACGCGCTTCTGCGCGGTCGCACGCAGCCGCGACTCGAGCGGGGCGAGCGACGTCGGAATGCGGATCTGCAGGTCCAGAAACTTGTGATTGACCGCTCGTACGGTCACGCCAATCGTTGCCGTCTCATCGTCTCGCGTCAGCGAGGCGAATCCGGTCATGGATTTGATCATTGTCGTCGCCGGCCCATAAAGGGCCGGCCTACAACCGTCTCGCGGCCGCTGGCTGCAGGGCGCGCCCCTCGAAAATCTGCAACGAGTACAACTTCGAATAGACGCCGCCGGCTCGTGCGAGCAACTCGTCGTGCCGGCCGATCTCCACCACCCGGCCTCGCTCGAGCACGATGATCGCGTCGGCACGGCGAACGGTCGAAAGCCTGTGTGCGATGACGAACGACGTGCGGTTCCGCATCAGCGTCTGCAGCGCATCCTGCACGAGCAGCTCCGATTCGGCGTCAAGCGACGACGTGGCCTCGTCCAGGATCAGAATGGGCGAATTCTTCAGCAGTGCACGGGCGATCGCGAGCCGCTGACGCTGCCCTCCGGAAAGCTTCTGCCCCCGTTCCCCGATCCGCGCCTCGTATTTGTCGGGCAGCATCGCAATGAAGTCGTGCGCATGCGCGGCGCGAGCCGCCGCTTCGATCTCCTCCCTCGACGCGTGCGGCGTGCCGTACGCGATGTTGCTCGCGATGGTGTCGTCGAAGAGGACCGTGTCCTGCGTGACGATGCCGATCTGAGACCGTAACGACGCGAGCGTGACATCCCGGATGTCGACGCCGTCGATCAGAATGCTCCCGCCCGACACGTCGTAAAAGCGTGGCACCAGATTCACGAGCGTCGTCTTGCCGGCGCCGCTCAGGCCGACAATGGCCACCACCTGTCCGAGGCGAACCGAGAACGAGACATCCTTGAGAATCGTCTTGCTCACGCCGTCGTAGGCGAAGCTGACGTTGCGGAATTCAATGCCCTCCCGCGGCCGCGAAAGCGGCTTCGCATCGGGTCGCTGCGGCACCTCCGAATGCGTGTCGATGATCTCGAAGATCCGCTCGGATGCGGCCATCGCCTGCTGCAGCGTGGCGTTCACCCGACTGAGTTTCTTGATCGGCGCATACATCATGAACGCGGCGACAATGAACGCGGTGAAGTCCCCCTGGGTCAGCGCGCCCCGCGCGATCTGCTGGCTGCCATACCAGATCAGGCCGACCACGGCGACGCCGCCGAGGAGCTCCATCAACGGGGGCAGGAGCGCGAGCGCGCTCGTGACCTTCAGATTCGTTCGATAGAGCCGCTGTGACGCGCGCTTGAACCGCTGCTCCTCGTGCGATTCGGCCGCAAACGCTTTCACAATCCGATGACCGGTGAACGCTTCCGCGGTCACGTGCGACAGATGCTCGAGCTCTTCCTGACTTCGCCGCGTGGTGCTTCGAATCCGCTTGCCGAAACGAACGAGCGGATAGACGACGATGGGCGCTCCGGTCACGGCCACGAGCGCCAGCCGCGCGTCGATGTAGAACAGGTAACACGCGAGTCCCGCGAGCGACAACCCCTCGCGCATCAAATCGCCGATCGTCTCCGACACGGCCTGCTGGACCTGATTGACGTCGTTCGTGATTCGCGACATCAGCTGTCCGGTCGTGTGCCGCCCGAAGAACGTGGCGGACTGATCGAGGATGTGGCGGAACAACTGGTCGCGCAGGTCGCGTACGACGCGCTGGCCGATGTCCGTCATCACGAACGCCGAACCGTAGGCGCCGAGGCCCTTCGCCACGTAGACCAGAAGCAGCGCGACCGACCACGACGCCAGGCGCTCGCCTTTGGGTAACACCTGGTCGATGACCGGCTTGATCAGCGCCGCGACGCCCGCGGTGGCGACGGCATACACCACCATCGCCGCGATCGCGGCGGCGAATCGCCCGCGGTACGGGCGGGCGTAGCCGAACAGGCGCTGGAGCGAGCTCACTCGGTGAACCGGTATTTCAGCAGCACCCAGAGCGCGACGAACCCGTCGCGCCAGGTAATCTTTTTCCCCTCGTCGTAATTGCGTCCGTCGTAGGTGATGGGCACCTCGTACACGCGGTAGTTTCGTTTGAAGATCTTCGCCGTCAGCTCCGGCTCGATGCCGAATCCGTTCGCCTCGAGCGTCATGGAACGAAGCACCTCGGTTCGCATCACCTTGTAGCAGGTTTCCATGTCCGTCAACATCGTGTTGTAGAGGACGTTGGTCACCAGCGTGAGAAACCGATTGCCGGCGTAGTGTGTGAACAGGAACACGCGATGGCGGCCGAGGAATCGTGAGCCGTAGACCACGTCGGCGCGTCCCTGGCAAATGAGCTCGATGAGCTCCGGAAACTCTTCCGGCGAGTATTCGAGATCCGCGTCCTGGATCACGACGAGATCCCCGGTGACCTCCTGGAAGCCGCGGCGGAGCGCGGCCCCTTTTCCGCTGTTTGCCGGCTGCAGCACGAGTTTGAATCGCAGCTCCGGCGCAAGCCGCGACAGAATGTCCCGCGTCCCGTCCCTCGACCCGTCGTCCACGACGATCAGCTCGATCCGGAGGGGAACCGCGAGGACCCGCCGGATGATTTCCTCGATGGTCTGCTGCTCGTTGTACGCAGGCATCACGACGGAAAGCAGCGGGTCGGTCAGCTGTCCCCTGAGCCGCGACATCAGGCCTTCGCTCTCCCTGCGTAGAAAGTGGCCGGATCTCCCGGACGGCGCGGCCCGATTGTATACGCCACGAGCGCGTGGCCGACGTGGCTGCCGCTGTATCGGACGCCGCCGGTCGCAACGACCGTAAGGCGACAGGTCACGGGCGGCCTATCGAGAAATACGTGAAGCCGTGAGCGCGAATCTGGTCAGGCTTGTAAAGGTTGCGTCCGTCGAAGATGGCGGGCGTCCGCATCAGCTTTCGCATGCGGGCGAAGTCAGGTTCCCTGAACTCGTTCCACTCCGTCACGATGACCAGCGCGTCGGCGCCCGTCAGCGCGGCGTAGCTGTTGTCGGCGTAGGTCACCTTCGATCCAAAGATTCCGCGCGCGACGCTCATGGCCTCCGGATCGTACGCGTGCACGGCGGCGCC
>JBKPTT010000227.1:0-4680 GCA_046735635.1 Acidobacteriota bacterium
CTCCACGAACACGCTGGCGGCCGTCGCTCGTGTTCGCGGTTCCATCACGATTACTACCTATGCGCCAGTTCGTGACGCCTTGCCGCGCAGGAGCAAGGCCGCGCGAAAACGATAGCGATTCTACTTGCAGCAGCGTCCGCCCGTCTGAACCCAACGGCGCTCCGCTGCCAGCATGCTCGCGAAGTATCTGAGCTGCGTGTCAGAGAGTCCGGCCGCGCGCGCCTGCTTCTCGAAGTCCAGCATCTGCTCGAGGCTGCCGCCCCAGCGCGTCTGCAGCGACGCGAAGTACTTGTATCGAACGACGAAGTTTCTCGGGTCGACGCGGATCGATTCGTCCAGCATTCTTCTTGCGAGGCCGTCGTCGCCCATCACTGGCTCGAACATGGTGACGGCGATGATCGAATGATAGGTGAGCAGCGGCTTTTTCGTCAGGGGCAGTGAGGCGTTGTAATCCCGCATCGCCTTCGCGAGGTACGCCGACATGATCTCGATCTGTGGACGCGGCGTGTCGTCGATATATGCGCTGCCTCGCGCCTCCTTTCCCAGATAACGCAGATAGATGCCTCGGGCGAGCAGGGCGGAGTACGAGCGGGGCATCTGCTCGATCCAGGCGTTGTATCGGTCTGCCAGCGCGGGATCGGTGTCGTAGAACGCACGGAACTCGTGCAGCAATCGCTCGTCAGTGATGTGTCCAAGCTCGTACGAACGCTGAATGCCGTTCATCTTCGCATCCAGCTCGACGTACCGGGCGTGGCGCAGCAGATTCAGCGACTCCTGCTGGCTGGCTATTTCCTCTGGCGTGTCTGACGGATCGTTCGCTTCCTGAGCGTGTGCGCAAACGGCGGTCGGTATCGAGAGCGAAACCAGAATTGCAACCCGAGTCCACATTTTCGCGAGTCTTGACACTCTGGCCTCCCAGACTCCCTTTGCAGTACGGCGTCCGCAGGTTCGGTGTCATCGCACGCATCAAGATATGTGCCACATGGAACACGCGTTCCTGTGGCGAGATCGTTAGCGCGTTTGCGGGTCAGGGCGTGTTGACGATCGTCGAATCGAAGGAAGACTGACGGCTAATCGCGGGAGTTGAACCAGACCACCACGTTCCCCACGCCATCGTGAGCTGGCACCCAGCCGGTCGCAAGCACTCTCGGCGGGTCGGCTGATTCGTAGATCGTATGGCTCAACAGCGAGATCCTCAGCCACAGCGCGCCGCGAAAGACGCGAGACTCGACGAACCGCACGGGGATGTAAGGGCGTTGCCGGTCGGCGGCTGACCTGCGTGGCCCTCCGGGAGCTTTCGCGAGCGTTCCGTCCCACGCGTCGGTCAGGTACGCGGGACGCTTCACGAGGAGCTGCTGAAGCGAGAAATATTCGTCGCTGTCGGACGCTTGGATCCACGCCGTCCTTTCGGGAACCTGCACTTTGAACCAGCGATCGCGCCGCTCCAGGACGATGGCGGCAAGGGGCTCCTCTTCTTCATACTCTTCAGTCGGCAGTCTCTGGACGCGACCATCTGCACGCCAGCGAACGTTCAGAATTGCCCGGTAACACTCCTTGTCGGAGGCGGGACTTCTGTCAGCGCGGATCGAGCCGATCGGGTCAGCGGCGTCGGGCGTGGCGTAGAGTGCGATTTCGACAGGCGGCGGGGTTCCACACAAGGGACCTTCGATGCGTCCCAACGAGAGAAGACCGATGACGCGACCGCCGGGCTGTGCGATCGCCAGCGTAACAAACGTGATTGACAACGCGACGACGGCGTACGCCGAGCGCAAATTCAGGTCTTTCGTTCTCATTCTCTTCCGACGATTGCTTCGCAGTCCTCGCCAGTCGTCATGCATGCTACACTCCGGCCGCCCATGCAGTGCACGTTGATCGTTCTGCTGGTCCTCGCCGCCGCCGCTCAGGCGCAACCACCAGCTGTCGAAGCGGGATTCACGAGCCTGTTCAACGGAAAAGACCTCAGCGGGTGGAAGATCGGAGGCGCGTCGGAGGCCTTCACCGTCCGCGACGGAGCCATTGTCGCCAGCGGTCCCGCCAGCCACGCCTATTACGATGGGCCGGTTGGCAACCACCGGCTTCGCAATTTCGAGTTGCGGGTCGACGTGATGGCGCGCGCAGGAGCGAACGGTGGCGTTTACGTCCTCACGGAATTCGAGGAAGTTGGCGGGAACGAGCGAGCGTCGGGCCGCTTTCCGTCAAAGGGCTTCGAGGTTCAGGTCTATAACGGCACTGCGGGTCCGCGAACGGGAAGCCTGTATCACGTCGTTGATCTCGACGACGCGCTCGTGAAAGACGACGAGTGGTTCGCGCTGACGATCGTCGTCCACAACGACACGATTGCGGTGAAGGTGAACGAGAAACAGGTCGTGAATTGGACCCAGCCGCCCGATTGGAACGGCGGGCGCGAGGGACCCGGCCGGAGAATCACGGGCCCCGGCACGATTGCGCTTCAGGCTCATGACGCGAAAAGCGCGGTGCTTTACAAGAACATCCGGATCAGGCTGGTGGATTGAATTCATCACCTCGACGTACCCTTCTTGCAGCCGCACAGAGTGGCTGAGCCAGCCTTTGGGCCACCGTCCAGTAAACTGGCCGCAAACACCCGCACAATCCATCAACATCAATGAGTGATTCGGCGTAATGTGTGAGGAACGCGTGTTGCTGTACGGCGCGCGGATAATCGCCTCGGGGTCTCTCACTCCAGGAGCAGTGCGACATGAGCGTCCAGGTGCGCGTCGGCGTCGAATGGGTCAACGACTTCCATGCGGATTCGTGTCAGCAGAACGATTTGAGTTATTGCGACGATCAGGTCGAGGGTTTCTTCAATCACATGGGCAGTCACGGCCACGTCAAGGTGTTCGACTGGGGCAACGATAATGCCTGGGAAACAGACTTCCGCCACCCGGATTTCGGGGGAGATTCGCTCAACTGGACCGACGACGTTCATTTCTGCATGGTGAACGACCATGGCGGGAACGCGAATAACGTCGTGAGCTTTGCTTTTTCCCACGCGCACACAAATTGCTCGGTGGCATCGACCAAGATGCGGCTTGGCAAAAAGAACCTGAAATGGCTCGCCGCGCTGGGTTGCGATGCCGTGCTCAACACGAACGCCGATCATATCGTCGCCGTCTGGGGCGGCCCGATGCAGGGCGTTCACATCGTCTGCGGCTATATCGGGACCGCCGCCGACTCCTGGTGGACCAGCGACCTGGGAGAAGACTTCGCAGACGACATTTGTGGCGGGGACACCATCGCCGGCTCGTGGGTGTCCCGCGCGTACTCGTTCTGGACCGGCGATGACTCGATTGCGATCGCGGCCGGTGTGACGCGTGACGATGCGATCAACCGGCGCGAGCACGAGACGCTCGACTGGCGCGACCTGAACGTCGCGTCGACGAACTGGCTCGCGTGGAAGTACCGTACGTAAGGCCGGAGTGCCGGAGGACGTCATGGCCGAGATCCGGATACCCGAGAAACTGATTCCGACGCCGCGCGGTCAGTCGCGCATCTATCGTTTGAAAGCGCCGCGCGTGAACGAAAAGATCGTCCGCGGGCTCGCCCGGCGGCTTGGCATGCGAGCCGATCCGAAATCGGGAGCGCTGACGAGCGATGCCGACAAGCTCACCTACGCCGAAGGGCAGCTGGAGCTGACCATGTACCGCGCTTCGGGAGCCATCCGGTTCATCGATCGGGCGCGCTGGCAGGTCGACGATCGCGCGTCGGACCTGAAGATCGAGGACGCGGCGGCGCACCGGCTCGCGCGGGGAGTCGCGACGAAATACAAGCTCGCCTCCACGAAAGAGACGAGGCTCCTCAAGGTTGCGCGGCTGCGCGTCGGCGAGGCGACCGAGGGCGGCAGGGAAGCGTCGGAGCGGACGATCGACGTGGCGGTTGCGCTGCAGCGCGTAGTCGACAAGATCCCCGTGGACGGACCGGGCGGCAAGGTGATTGTGTACCTGGACCACGAAGGGGCGCTGACCGGCATCGAACGGATCTGGCGCGACACCGGCGCCGTCCACAGGCGCGGCGAGGGCTATCGGACGCCACGCGAGGCGATCGACGACATGGCCGCGCATTTCAGGACGAAGCAGGGCGTCATCGACGTGCAGGAAATTCGGTTCGGCTACTTCGAGGAGGGCTGGCGCAGCCGGCAGCGGTATCTACAGCCGGCGTACGTGATCTTTGGCATGCTGACTTCGCCGGACGGGAGCATTCGAAAACGGACCGTTTACGTTGCGCCTGCGCTCGTGAATGCCGTCGGCCGCATTACGCCGCCACTCCAGCAGAAGCCCCGGCAGCGCGAGCGGCCGGCGTGATGCCGAACCAGGATGCTGACCCTGTTCCGCTGGAAGAAGTGGAGGCACGGATGCGGCCCGGCCGCTTCTCTCAAAGCGGTTTCCTGGGACCTGGCGAGAGCCTTCGGGATGTCCTGGACGCCGATGCGCGTGCGCTCGTCGAGCTGGGCGTGAGCGCGCGCGAGCTGGCGGACAGGCTGCAGAGCGTGCTCGACATCGCGGTCGCCTCCAGGTCCACGACGGCCCGTGTCGAACGGTACAACGTTCACGTGCGCCGCTACAAGGGCGCGCAGATTTGTCCGTTTGCGCCGGAGCCACACGAGAATCCCTGTCCGGCAGGCGGAGGGCTGCGGCTGGCGTCGATCGACTGGGAGATCAGGAA
>JBKPTT010000228.1:0-20001 GCA_046735635.1 Acidobacteriota bacterium
CCTTGCCACGGTGAGCCTGTCGGGGCGGCTGAGATGACGTCCCGCCGCCCGCCACGGCCGTATCCATGACCGCAACGGCAGTGATCTCGGTGGACACCGTCGGCACAGGTGCACGAGCGGGGGGCTCGGTCTGCGGCGTTGTCTCGGGGGTCGGCCGGCTTTCGCCGCCCTGAGCTCCGTTGAGCGCGACGGCGTAGATGGTCCCGTCCTCCGCCAGGCGCAGCGCGTGGATCTCCCGGAATGGCGAATCGAGCAACACGAACGCTCTGCCCGTGCCGTCTATACGAAAGACGCGGCCGGGCGATTCGGTTCCCGCGATCAGCTCGCCATTTTTCGCGAAAGCGAGCGAGACGACGTTGCCGGCGTTCGTCTTGTAGAAGCGGCTGCCCTGACCGTCGGGCGTAATCTTGTAGATGACCCCCTTGTCACCCGTCGCGGCGAAGACGTTCCCTGCCTTGTCGACTGCGAGCGCCCAGATGTATTTGTCGTCCGGATCGAAGAACGTTTTCGATTTCCCGTCCGCCTCCACTTTGTAGATCTTGCCGTCGGGGGACGTGCCGACATAGAGCGACCCATTGGGCCCGAGCGCGAGCGCGTGGACTTCCAGCTCTGGTGCGTCGAAAAACGTGGAGAGCTTGCCGTCCTTTCCGACCTTCAATACCTGGCCTTCATTGCCGCTGCCCGCCCACAGTGTCCCGTCCGGACCGCCGACGACCGTCCACAAAAAGGGAGCCGCTGTTTCCGCAAGAAGCGATGCCGATGGTCCGAGGAACACCCGTCCGTCGCTGTCGATCGAGAGGTCTTCCACGTCCCCTTTGAGGAAATCTGTCTGCGTCGAGACGGTCCAGAATGTCGGAGCGGACGCGAGAACGGCGGCGGAGGCAGCGAGGACCGTCGCCCCCAGCATGGCAAAGACGCGCCGCCCGATCACTGCCGCGCGCCGCCCGCGTCGACTTCGATCGCCAGCACGCGCGAGCCGGTGACGGCGGAGTCCATCGGCAGCTCCCACTCGCCCACGGCGGCGCTGCGGATGGGGACGAAGCTGCCGCCGTTGCTGTCGCTCTCGAGCACCGACAACACCGAGGGGGGAAGCGCCGTCAGCGCCTCGCCGTTGACCACGGCGCCCGGCTTGCCGTTGAGGAGCCGGATGTAGATGCGATTGTTGCGCCGCGTGTCGTTCAGAACGCGAATCATCTGCGCGACGCTCTGCGGCTGCACCGAGCGGCGCAAGTCGCGCTGCTCGATCGCATTCAGCTGTCGCCCGTCGGTGACGAGCAGCGACAGCGTTCCTGACGCGTTGGCCGGAATCTCTATGGGCACGGTCGAAATCTTCTCTTCGCCGCGATAGCTCCGCGTCAGCACCTTGAGCGGAACGGTTCGCCCCGCGCGCGGGCGGACATCGTCGAGCCACACGCGCTCGATCGCCGTGCTGCGCGCCGCTTCGTGCGCTTCGATCGAGATGTCGAGACCGTCGACCGTCACCGGCTCGTAGTCGTTCGCGAGCAGCATGCTGATCGGGCCCGCGACGGCGGTCGCCGCACCGAGCGTAGCACCGTCCCCCGTGAACACATCCTCGACCGCCAGATCCGCATGTCCCTTGATTCGTGCGCGGCTCTTGATTGTGAACGTTGCGGCGCCAAACTGCCGTTCGTACGACGCCAGCGTGTTCGCGAGCGTCACATAGGCGAGAAGCGGAGTGAATACCTGATCGTTGCCGATGGTGAAGTTGAAGGTGCGCTTCGCCGATCCATCCTCTCGCGTCGACTGCAGCGTGACCTTCATCGGGATGACGACCGGTCCTTTGCCGAGCGTGCCGGAGATCGCGGTCGCACGATCCTGCTGAAGCGTGCCGATCACTTCGCCCATCGTCGAAATCTTGAACGACGACATGAGGCTGGGCAGCATCGCATAGACGTAAGCGCGCGTGAGCGGCAGCTGCGCGGGGCCGATGTTGAAGAACGGATGGCCGAACGCGTACACGCGAGTGCCGTCGATATGGGTAATCGTGCCCGTCGCCCCCATCTCGAGATCGCCGCCGACGAGCGACACGCCCACGGCGTCTCCCTCGCGCAGTGGTCCGGTCATCTTCTTGATCTCGGGGCTCGCCTGACCTCCGACGGCACCGCCCACGACCGGCGTAAACCCGGCGGCACTGAAGGCGCCCGAGAGCAGATCGATTGAGGACGGCTCGAAGCCGCTCATGATGAGCGGGGTGGAAATGGGGCGGAGCATCGCAGCGAGTTGTGCACCCGTCGCCTGCGGCATGCCCATGACCTGGACGTCGGCCGGACGGTTCGCGAACGGCGCGAGGCGCGCATACGTCGCGTTCAGCGCTGCCGTCAGACTCTCGCGCGTGATCGGCAGTTGGATGCGGGCCTGTTGCGTCGATGCGCGGCGCGGACTTTCGGTTGCGTCCTTCATCTCCGCGATCGGCGTAATGCCGGCAATCGCTTCGGTCGGAAACGAGCCGATCGAATAAGACACCGCGCCAATGAGCTTGCCGTCGATGTACACGGGGCTGCCACTCATGCCGGCGGCGACGCCGGTCTTCGCGAGCGGACCGCCTTCGAGCCGAGCCAGGATCAGATCCCGCTGCGGCCCCTGCACGTTGTGAAGCACGCCGATAATTTGTGCTTTGAATTCCTGAAGGTCGGTGCCTTCGAACACGGTGCGGCCCGTGCCGACCATGCCAGGTTTGATGTCAGCGACCGGCATCAACGTCGAGGTCGCCGGCAAGGGAGTCCAGTAGATGACGGCCAGAAGAAGCGCCGCGACGGCAATTCGGATTTTCATGGGTGTCGTGAACGTAATGGTACGGGCTAACTGCTTACAGGTCAAGGGAGTAGCCAGAGCGAGCGCGCGTTGACGAGCTTCGAATTGACACCGCCTCGACCTGTCTGCTATCGTCACTTCGTTTTGACGCTTCCGCTCTACGGCCAGCCGTATCGATTCCGCCGCGGGACCTTTTCGTCCTATTGGTGGTGGTATGCGCACGCTGAGGGGGCGGTCCGCTAACCTGTAGCCCAGGAAAAAGCGATTCCACGAAGGCCTCCTCAGCGAATGCTGAGGAGGCCTTTTTTATTTTGCTGATGCACGAACCGCTGCTCTGCGCCACCGTCACGGGCCGAACGATGGACGAGTTGCGCCGCGCGCGCGACGCGGCAAGCTCCGCCGACATGGTGGAGCTTCGGCTGGACACCGTCGACGCGCCCGACGCAGTCGGGGCGATAGAAGGACGGCGGAGGCCCGTGATCGTGACGTGCCGGGCGAGCTGGGAAGGGGGGCACTTTCGGGGATCCGAAGAGGAGCGCGAGCGAATCCTCGTCGATGCGCAGGCGGCCGGCGCGGAGTTCGTCGACGTCGAGGCGCGCGCCGAATTCGCCGCGACGCTGGCTCGCCGCCGCCGCGGCCGGGGCATCGTGCTCTCGATGCACGCGTTCGGCGAACGGCCCGCGGATCTGCTGCAGCGCGCGATCGCGATGCGGACCTCTGGGGCTGAGATCGTCAAGATCGCGATCGACGCCGAGCGTCTGAGCGACATGCTACCGCTCGTTGAACTGGCGTCGCACCCCGATTTCGCCGCGAGCGACAGCTCGGCAGGACACGTATTGCTCGCGATGGGGCAGGCCGGCGTCCCGTCCCGCATCCTCGCCGCGCATCTCCGAAACCGCTGGACGTATGCTGGCGACGGAATCGCGCCCGGCCAGCTCCCGATTCAACGGCTCGTCAGCGAGTTCGCGTTCCGCCGCATCCGCCACGACGCGGCGATCTACGGAGTCGTCGGCAACCCCATCGCACACTCGCTTTCTCCCGTGATGCACAACGCCGGTTTCCGGGCGCTCGGGCTGAACGCCGTCTACGTGCCGCTGCAGGCCGCCGACATCGAGGACTTCATCGCGTTTGCACGCGCGATGCGCATGCGCGGCGCGAGCATTACGGCGCCCTTTAAAGTCGCGATGCTTTCCCGCGTGGACGAAACGGACTCGAGGGCACAGCGGGTGGGCGCGGTCAACACCTTGATCGTCCGCGACGGCCGCTGGATCGGAGCGAACACCGATGTCGAGGGATTTCTGACGCCGCTGCGCGGCAGAATCGCGCTCAAAGGCGCGCGCGTGACCGTACTGGGCGCCGGCGGCGCCGCGCGCGCGGTGGCTGTCGCGCTGGGCTCCCAGGGAGCGGCGGTGACGGTCAGCGCACGTCAGGCCGCGGCAGCCCGCCAAGTGGCATCGCTCGCCGGCGGTTCGGTCGGCCAATGGCCGCCCAGTTCCGGCGGATGGGACGTCCTGGTGAACGCGACCACATCGGGCAGCCGCGGAGACGACGATGATCCGATGCGTGGAATCGCGCTCGACGGCGAGATCGTGTTCGACCTTGTCTACGCACCTCCCGTGACGCCTCTCCTCGAGCGCGCGCGTCGTGAAGGCTGCCTGACGATCGGCGGGATCGAAATGCTCGTCGCGCAGGCCGAGCGGCAGTTCGAGCTCTGGACGGGTCAGCGTCCCGCCCCGGGACTGTTCAAAGAGGCGGCGACCGACGCGGGACACGGTGCAATCACTCACCAGAAGGAAAGCGCGTGAAGCAGACCAGCTACGAAGAATTCGTCGACCTCGCGCGGCGCGGGACCTTTGTTCCGGTCGTGAAGGAGATCATCGCGGACCTCCTCACACCGGTCTCCGCGTTCCTGAAGATCGCCGAACAGTCCGACTACGCCTTTCTCTTCGAAAGTGTTGAAGGCGGCGAGCGCGTCGCGCGGTACTCGTTTCTCGGCAAAGATCCCTTCCTCGTGCTCCGTCAGAAGGGCACGCGCACGGTGACGGATCGTTCGGGGTTGACCAGCGAAAGCCGGGAGCCTTTCGTCCCCGCGCTGCGCCGCTTGATGGCGGAGTTCCAGTCGCCGTTCGTGCCCGACCTGCCGCGGTTCACAGGCGGGGCTGTGGGTTTCATCGGATACGACGCCTCGCCGATGTTCGAGCCGGCGCTTGCCGACGCCTGGAAGACCGCGCCGTGGCATAGCAACGGCAAGGGCGACGCCGAGCCCGAAGATGATGCGGGGTTCATGCTGTTCGATACGGTGCTGGCGTTCGACCACGTCAAGCACCGCATCCTCATCGTCGCGAACGCGCGCGTCACGCCCGACGAGGACCTCCAGGCCCTGTACCAGTTCGCGTGCGCGAAGATCCAGTTCCTCGAACGCGAACTGGAACGAAGTCTGTCGCAGCCGCAGGCTCGCGGCGGCGCGGCGCCAGACATCCGCTCGAACATGGCACGCGAGACCTACGAAGCAGGTGTTCGGACCATCAAGGATCACATCGGCGCCGGCGACGTCTATCAGGCAGTGCTCTCACATCGCTTCGAAGCGGACGTGACGGCAGATCCGTTCACGGTGTACCGCGCGCTCCGTCACGTCAATCCTTCGCCGTACATGTATTTCATCCGCATGGGCGGCCTCTCGATCGTCGGGTCGTCCCCCGAAATGCTGGTCCGGGTCGAGGGGCGCCAGGTCGAAACCCATCCCATCGCGGGTACCCGCCCTCGCGGCCAGAACGACGAGGAGGATCTGCGGCTGGCCGAGGAATTGAAGCGGAACGAGAAAGAGCGCGCCGAGCACGTCATGCTCGTCGATCTCGGGCGGAACGATCTCGGCCGCGTGTGCGAGTACGGCAGCGTGAAAGTACCGCAATACATGGCGCTCGAGCGCTACTCGCACGTCATGCACCTCGTGTCGACGGTCGACGGAAAGCTGGCGGAAGGGCGCGACCACCTCGACGCGCTCGTTTCCTGTTTTCCGGCGGGGACGGTCTCGGGCGCACCGAAGATTCGTGCGATGCAGATTCTCTCCGGCCTCGAGCCCACGCGCCGCGATCTGTACGCGGGCGCGGTCGGGTACATCGATTTTGCGGGGAACCTCGATTTCTGCATCGCGATTCGAACGATCACGATTCGCGAAGGCCGCGCGCGCATTCAGGCAGGCGCGGGCATCGTCGCCGATTCCAATCCAGCGGCTGAATACGAAGAGACGCGCGACAAGGCGCGGGCGCTCCTGACGGCGCTCGCCATGGCCGAGGCAGGGTTGTAGTGCTGCTCCTCATCGACAACTACGACTCGTTCACGTTCAACCTCGCGCAATATCTCGGCGAGCTCGGAGCCCCTCCGATCGTCAGGCGCAACGACGAGCTCACGCTCGACCAGATCGCGGAGCTCGAGCCGGACCACATCGTCATCTCGCCGGGACCGGGCCGTCCGGAAGACGCGGGGATTTCGGTGGAACTGATCCGCCGGTTCGGCGAGAAGGTGCCAGTCCTCGGCGTGTGTCTGGGCCATCAGAGCATCGGCATCGCGTTCGGAGGCGCCGTCGTTCGCGCTCGGCAGCTGATGCACGGGAAGCTCTCGACGGTGCAGCACGATGGGAAAGGCGTCTTTCGCGGTGTGACGCAGCCGTTCACCGCCGGCAGGTATCACTCCCTCGTGGTCGCCGACCCGTTGCCCGACACACTCGAGGCGGCAGCCCGCACCGATGACGGGACGATCATGGGCGTGCGTCATCGGAGCTACCCGGTGCACGGCGTGCAGTTCCATCCCGAATCGGTGCTGACGGGCGAGGGACGGCACCTCCTCCGCAATTTCCTGGAGCTCTAGATGTTCACCCCACTCATCGAGAAGCTCCAGCAGCGGCACGACCTGACAACCGACGAGGCGTCGGCGGCCATGGAAGAGATCATGGCCGGCCGCGCGCAGCCGGCGCAGATTGCGGGGCTGCTGATCGGGCTGGCGATGAAGGGCGAGCGGCCGGCGGAGATCGTCGGATTCGCGCGAACGATGCGGAGTCGCGCGACGAAACTGTCGCGCGCGCACGGGCCCGTGTTCGACACCTGCGGCACGGGCGGCGACCGGTCGCACACGTTCAATGTGTCGACGGTTGCCGCGCTCGTGCTCGCCGCGTGCGGCGTGCGCGTCGCAAAGCACGGCAATCGATCCGCGTCGAGCAAGTGCGGCAGCGCGGACCTGTTCGAGACGCTCGGCGTGAACATCTCCGCCGACGCCGCGATCGTCGAGCGCTGCCTCGACGAGGTAGGGATCGCGTTCTTCTTCGCGCAGACCTTTCATCCTTCGATGCGCCACGCCGCGCCGGTACGCCGCGAGCTCGGCGTCCGCACCGCCTTCAACCTGCTCGGCCCGTTGACCAATCCAGCAGGCGCATCACGACAGTTGGTCGGCGTACCGCGGCCCGAGTTGACCGAGCTCGTCGCGCGATCGCTCGCGCTGCTCGGATCGAATCGCGCGTGGGTCGTGCACGGAGCCGACGGCCTTGACGAGATCTCGACGACCGGATACACGAAAGTGTCGGAGTGTCGTGATGGCGCGGTGAACACGTTCTACATCCACCCCGCCGATTTCGGCGTCTCCAAGGCGGCACCCACGCAGCTCCTCGGCGGAGAGGCGTCGGAGAATGCCGACATTGCCCGCCGCGTGCTGAAGGGTGAGCGCGGAGCGGCCCGGGACATCGTGCTCCTGAACGCCGCCGCTTCACTGCTCATCGCAGGAGAGGTCGCCACCATTCCGGAGGGGCTCGCCCGCGCGGCGCGTGCAATCGACTCTGGCGACGCCTCGCGAGTGCTTCAGCAGCTCATCACCGCGTCGAACGCCGGCCGCGAGGCGGCGACGTCATGAGCCACACCGTTACAGCCCCGGATCTGCTCGCGACGATCGTCGCAGCGGCGCGGCGGATCGTGGAGGTGCGCGAGGCGGCGCGGCCGCGCGGCGTCCTCGAGGACGATATCCGGCGTGCGCCGCAGGGCGCGGCGTTCGAGCGGGCACTGATCGATGCCGGGCATACGCCGCGTGTGATTGCCGAGTGCAAGCGCCGCTCGCCGTCGAGGGGTGTGCTTCGAGCGGAATACGATCCCGCAGCCCACGCGCGTGCGTACGAAGCCGCAGGGGCGGCGGCGATCTCCGTCCTGACCGAGCCGACGTTCTTCGACGGACACCCGGATCACCTCCGCGCGGTCCGAGCCGCCGTCGATCTGCCGGTGCTGCGCAAAGACTTCATCGTCACCGAATACCAGCTCGTCGAAGCCGCAGCGCTTGGCGCCGACGCGGTGCTGCTGATCGTCGGCGCCCTCGACGAGGGCGCGCTCGCCACGCTGCTTCGAGCCACAAACAGCCTCGGACTGGCCGCGATCGTGGAGGTTCACGACACACTGGAATTGGAGCGCGCGCTCGGCGCCGGGGCGCGCATTGTCGGCGTCAACAGCCGCAACCTGCGAACGCTTGCCGTCGATCCCGGCGTGCTCGACGCAATGGCGCCGCTCTTGCCAGAGGCTGTCACCGCCGTAGGGGAAAGCGGGATCAGATCGCGCGCGGATCTCGATCGATTGGCCGACATGGGTTACGACGCGTTCCTCGTCGGCGAGCGGCTGATTACCCAACCGGATCCAGGCACGGCCCTGCGGGAGCTCCGCGGATGCTGACGCGCGTCAAGGTGTGCGGCATCTGCCGGAGCGAGGACGCTCAGCTTGCGGTCGAGCTCGGCGCTGCGGCAATCGGATTCGTCTTCTGGCCGCAAAGCCCGCGCTGTATCGCCCCTGATATCGCGCGAGCGATCGCTCGGACGCTTCCAGATGATGTGATGACCGTCGGCGTGTTCGTGGATCAACCGCCATCCGAGGTCATGGATATCGCCGGCACCGTCGGGCTCGAGGCCATTCAACTTCATGGCAGCGAGAACGCGGCGGAGTACGCGGGAGTGGGCTCCAAGATGATCAAGGCCATCCCTGTCGCTGAAGGGTTCGACGCCGCGGTCGTGGATGCCTTGCCGGCCGACATCACACCGCTCCTCGACGCGCACGATCCGGTCCGCCGCGGCGGCACCGGCAAGAAGATCGATTGGTCGATCGCAGCCGCGGTCGCCGGGCGGCGCGAGACGATTCTCTCGGGCGGATTGAACGCGCTGAACGTGGCCGAGGCGCTTGCGTGTGTACGTCCCGCAATGCTCGATGTCTCGTCAGGAGTGGAGGAGATGCCGCGGCGCAAGGATCCTGCGAAGCTGCGCGAGTTTTTTTCCGCGATCCGCCGCGCGGGCGTGAACGGGCGATGTGAAGATCGAGTGAAAAGATGATGCTGTCTTTTGGGAAGCGCGACCCCGATTCGCGCGGCTACTACGGCGCCTACGGCGGCCGGTTCGTGCCCGAGACGCTCGTGGCGCCGGTCGCAGACCTCGAGCGGGCCTATTTCGAGGCGCGCGGAGACGCGGAATTCCGCGCCACGCTCGAACAGCTGCTGCGCGACTACGTCGGGCGGCCGACGCCGCTGTACGAGGCCCGGCGCCTGTCGAAATCGCTCGGCGGCGCACGCATCTTCTTCAAGCGGGAAGATCTCGCGCACACCGGCGCGCACAAGATCAACAACGCCCTCGGACAGGCGCTGCTCGCCGCGCGCATGGGCAAGCGGCGAGTCATCGCCGAAACCGGCGCCGGGCAACATGGCGTCGCCGCCGCGACCGTCTGCGCGCTGCTCGGCCTCGAATGCCACGTCTACATGGGCGCCGAGGACATGGAACGTCAATCGCTGAACGTGTTCCGGATGCAGCTGCTCGGCGCCACGGTTCGGCGTGTCGACGCGGGGGCGCGCACGCTGAAGGACGCGATCAACGAAGCCATGCGCGACTGGGTGACCAACGTCAGCGACAGCTACTATCTGCTGGGTTCGGTCCTCGGCCCGCACCCCTATCCTTTGATGGTTCGCGAGTTCCAGTCGGTCATCGGGCAGGAGGCGCGGCGTCAGTGTCTGGAGACGATCGGCCGGCTTCCCGACGCGATCGTCGCGTGTATCGGCGGCGGCAGCAACGCCATCGGCATCTTCGACGCCTTCATCGCCGACGACTCGGTGCGATTGATTGGCGTCGAAGCGGGCGGCTACGGGATCTCTCCCGGCAAGCATGCGGCGCGATTCGCCGGCGGCAGCTCCGGCGTGCTCCAGGGGACACGCAGCTACGTGCTGCAGGACGATGACGGGAACATCGAGCTGACGCACTCGATTTCTGCCGGCCTCGACTACGCGGCCGTCGGGCCCGAGCACGCGTGGCTGCACGACTCGCATCGGGCGGAGTACACGTGGATTGGCGACGACGATGCGCTCGCCGCCTTTCAGCGGCTTGCACGCGAGGAAGGCATCCTTGCGGCGCTGGAATCGTCGCATGCGGTCGCTCACGCCTGCCGCATTGCTCCGGAGATGCGCCCCGACGAGGTGCTCCTCGTCAATCTCTCGGGCCGCGGGGACAAGGACGTCGTCAGCATCCAGAAGGCGCTCGACGCGAACGCCCGCGCGGAGGCGCGTTGATGTCGCGAATTCAAGCGGCCTTCGATCGGCTGCGCGACACGCGGCGCGGCGGCATGGTCACGTATGTGACGGCCGGCGACCCTGACGCCGATACCTCGGCGAAGATACTCGTGGCGCTCGCGAAGGCCGGCGCGGACGTCCTCGAAGTGGGTGTGCCGTTCTCGGATCCCCTGGCCGACGGTCCCGTCATTCAACGCGCGACCGAACGCGCGCTCGCTGCCGGCATGACCCTTCGCGGGACGCTCGACGTCGTCCGGGAGGTTCGTCGGCACGTGAACGCGCCGATCGTGCTCTTCACCTACGCGAACCCGGTCGTCCGGATGGATCCGGAGCTGTTCGCGCGGACGGCAAGGGAAGCGGGTGTCGATGGCGTGCTGATACTTGATTATCCCGTCGAGGAGGCTGAACCGCTCCGCGCACCGCTTGTCGCGGCGGAACTGGATCCCATTTTTCTCATCAGCCCGACGACGACCGAGGACCGGATCCGTCGATCGGCGGAACTGGGGCGCGGGTTTCTGTATCTGATTTCACGGCTGGGAGTCACCGGCGCCCGCGACCGCCTGGCAGGCGACGTCGCCGCGCTCGTGCGGCGCGTACGCGCATGCTCGACGCTGCCGCTGGCGCTCGGCTTCGGGATCTCGTCGCCGGAGCATGTGGCCGAGGCGTGCGCGTCGGCCGACGCGGCCGTGGTCGGCAGCGCACTGGTGAACGTGATCGCACAACATGGCGCGTCGCCGGACGTCGCCGAGCGGGCAGGCGAGTACGTGCGATGGCTGAAGAGCGCGGTGTAAAGGCGCGCCTCGACGAGCTGCGGCGCGAGATCGACGCGATCGACGAGCAGCTCGTGCGGCTGCTGAGCGAGCGCGCCGAGTGCGCGCTTCAGATCGGCCACGAAAAGAAGCTCGCCGGCATGGAGGTCTACCAGCCGGCGCGCGAGACCGAAGTCCTCAATCACGTGCAGCGGATCAACATGGGCCCGCTGGACGATGCGGCGGTGAAGCGGCTGTTCGAGCGCATCATCGACGAAGCGCGGCGGCTCGAGCGGATCGCGGACGAAGCGCGGCAAAACGGTCCGGTAGAATGAAAGGTTCAAAGGGGTTCATATGGTCGTAGTGATGCAGGAGCGCGCCACCGACGAGCAGGTGCAGCGCGTCATCTCTCAGCTTGTGGAAATGGGGTTCGACGTGCATCGATCAACCGGTGCGCTCCGTACCGTCATTGGCGCCGTCGGCGGCAATCGAGCCGCCGACCCGCGGCTGCTCGAAGTGCTCGAGGGCGTCCAGGAAGTGCTGCGGATCACCGAGCCGTACAAGCTCGCGAGCCGGACGTTCAAGCCGGAGAACAGCGTCATCACGATCGGGGACGTCCGTATAGGCGGCGACGAAGTGATCGTGATGGCGGGCCCATGTTCGGCGGAGAACGAAGATCAGGTTGAAGCCGCCGCGTCCGCCGTCAAGCGGGCCGGCGCGAAAGTGCTGCGCGGGGGCGCGTTCAAGCCCCGAAGCTCGCCCTACAGCTTCCAGGGGCTCGGAGAGGAAGGACTTCGGCTCCTGCGCAGCGCGTCCGAACGACACAACCTCAAGCTGGTGTCGGAAGTCATGGACATCAGCCAGCTGGAGGTCATGACCAAGTACGCCGACATCCTGCAGGTCGGCGCGCGCAATATGCAGAACTTCACGCTGCTCAGAGAGCTCGGGCGATCGCGTATGCCGATCCTGCTCAAGCGCGGCATCTCGGCGACGATTGAAGAATGGCTGCTGTCGGCCGAGTACATCCTCGCGGGCGGCAACATGAACGTGATGCTCTGCGAGCGCGGCATCCGGACGTTCGAGAGCTACACGAGGAATACGCTCGACATCTCCGCCATCCCTGTCGTGCGCAAACTGAGTCACTTGCCGATTCTGGTGGACCCGAGCCATGGGACGGGCCTGCGCGACAAGGTAGCGCCCATGGCGCGGGCCGCCGTCGCCGCGGGGGCCGACGGTCTCCTGATCGAGGTGCACCACGATCCCGACCACGCGATGAGCGACGGCGCCCAGTCGCTCTTCCCCAGCCAGTTCGATCGGCTGATGGCGGAGCTGCGGATCATTGCGCCGGCGATTGGGAGGAGCATCTGCCTCGAACCGGTAGCGCGCCGCGGCTGGGGCGTCTAGCGGCTTCGCTGAAAAGGTAAAAGGTAAAAGGTAAAAGGTAGGGCGGGCCCCACGAGCAGTGAGAAATGCCGACTGAGCGGCTAATCGCCATCCCCCCTTTCGAAAAGATCGCCATCGTCGGCTTCGGGCTGATCGGCGCATCGATTGCGCTCGCGGCGCGGCGCGCGTGGCCGTCCACGCTGCTCGTCGCGATCGATCGGAAGGACGTGATCGAGACGGCGATGCGCATGCACGCGGCCGACGTCGGCGGCGACGATCTCGTGATGGCGGCCGGCGCCGACCTGGTCATTCTCGCCGCTCCCGTTCGCGCGAACATCGCCATCCTCGCCCAGCTGCCGGATCACATCCCGGGCCACGCAACGATCACCGACGTGGGCAGCACGAAGCGCGAGATGATCGCGGCGGCAGCCGCGCTGCCCGAGCGTTTCACGTTCATCGGCGGACATCCACTCGCCGGTGCCGCGACTGGCGGTCTCGAGTCCGCCCGGCCGGATCTCTTCGCCGGCCGGCCGTGGCTCCTGACACGCACGACCAGCGAGGTTCCGCGCGAGTTGACGGACTTCATCGACGCGCTCGGGGCGAAGCCGCAAGTCATCAGCGCGGACGAGCACGACTCGCTCGTGGCGTACCTCAGCCATCTTCCTCAACTCGCAGCGAGCGCGCTCATGCACGTCGTGGGACACCGCGCCGGAGAGGAGGGACTCGCGCTCGCCGGACGCGGCTTGAGCGATACTACGCGTCTGGCCTCGAGCCCCGCCGCGATCTGGCGAGACATCGCCGCCACGAACCGGGACAATCTGTCGCGCGCGATCGACGAGCTCATCGAAGCGCTTCAGCAGCTCAAGCCAGGAAGCGCGGACGGCGGCGATGCGCTCGAGCGGACGTTCGAGTCCGCGGCGCGCTGGAAGCAGGTGCTCGAAAAAGGCAGGCAGGCACGATGAGCGAACGCAGCGTGATGGCGACGCGAAGCTTTCTCGAGATGCGAAGCCAGTCATTGCTCGAGCGTGCGCCGCTGCCCGACGCGGAATGGCGCATCGATCATGTACTGGATTGCCCGACGGAGTTCTGGCGCTTTCTGTACGTGGAAGTCGGCCGCGAACACCATTGGGTCGACCGGCTCTCGTGGTCCGATGAGGACATCCGCGCCTATCTCGGCGACCCTGCGGTGTCGCTATGGGTCCTCGTCACCTGGGGAGCGCCCGCTGGTTACTGCGAGCTCCGGCTGGATGGCGACGCCGGCGTCGAGATCGCATATTTCGGCCTCCTCAAACATTTCCACGGCCGCGGCCTCGGCGGCCATTTCCTGACGGAGATGATCCGGCGGGCGTGGGAATTCAAGCCACAGCGCGTGTGGCTGCACACCAACACGTTCGATCATCGAGCGGCGCTGCCCAATTACCTGAAGCGCGGGTTCCGCGTGTACAGGACGGAAGACTATCTCGTCCGGGTGTAGGACCGTGGAACCGCTCTGGAGGCCGTCAGAGGAACGCATTCGCCGTGCGCGACTCACGGCGTTCATGCGCGACGCAGCCGCGTCGTGCGGACGCGAATTCCACGAGTACCGGGATCTGTATCGCTTCTCGATCGAGCAGCCCGACGAGTTCTGGCCTCTCGTGTGGCGATTCACCGGCATGCGCGGTCGAATGGGGGACCGCGTCGTCGCCGATCTGAATCGGATGCCCGGCGCGCGATTCTTTCCCGATGCGACGCTGAATTTTGCCGAGAACGTCCTGCGGCGACGTGATGCATCGCCCGCGATCGTGTTCAACGGCGAAGGACGACAGCGCCGGACCGTGACGTACGCGGAACTATTCGACGAGGTGGCGCGGTTCGCCGCGGCCTTGAAACAGGCCGGAGTGCGACCGGGCGATCGAGTCGCCGGGTACCTGCCGAATATGCCCGAAACGATCATCGCCGCGCTGGGAGCGGCGGCTGTCGGCGCGGTGTGGTCGTCCTGCTCGCCCGATTTCGGCGTCCAGGGCGTCCTGGATCGGTTCGGCCAGATCGAGCCGCGCATTCTCGTCGCCGTCGACGGCTATTTCTATGGCGGAAAGACACACGATTTATCCGCACGCGTAGCCGAGGTTTCCCGAGCGCTTGCGGGAATCGACCAGACGGTTATCGTCCCTTACGTCGACGATCGGCCGCCGCTGTCGACAATTCGCGGCGGCGTACTGTGGCGGGACTGGGTGGGAACCGCTTCGCCATCCGAGCTTCTGTTCGAGCCGTTCCCGTTCAATCACCCGCTGTACATCCTCTATTCGTCCGGCACGACCGGCGTGCCGAAGTGCATCGTCCACGGCGCCGGCGGCACGTTGATCCAGCATTTGAAGGAGCATCAGCTGCACTGCGATATTCAGCCTGCCGATCGAGTGTTTTACTTCACGACGTGCGGCTGGATGATGTGGAACTGGCTCGTGAGCGCGCTCGCGTCGGATGCAACGTTGCTTTTGTACGATGGCTCCCCGTTCCATCCCGACGGCAACGTCCTGTTCGATTTCGCGGATGCGGAAGGCATGACGCTCTTTGGCACGTCCGCGAAGTTCATCGATGCGGTGAGCAAGGCGGAGCTCTCGCCGATCGACACGCACCGCCTCGCCGCGCTGCGAACCATGACGTCAACGGGCTCACCGCTCGCGCCTGAGAGCTTCTCGTTCGTGTACGAGCGCGTAAAACGGGATATCCACCTGGCGTCGATCTCGGGGGGCACCGACATCATCAGCTGCTTCGTGGGCGGCAATCCTATCGGGCCCGTGTGGCGCGGAGAGATCCAGGCACGGGCGCTCGGGATGAAGGTCGAAGTCTTCGATGAGCTGGGGCAACCGCTGCCACGCGGACAGAAGGGTGAGCTCGTCTGCACGATGCCGTTCCCGTCGATGCCCGTAGGATTCTGGAACGACCCCGATGGACGGAAATATCACGCGGCGTATTTCGAGCAGTATCCCGGCGTGTGGCGGCATGGCGACTACGTCGAGCTCACAGAACACGAGGGCGTGATCATCTACGGCCGCTCGGATGCGGTGCTCAACCCGGGTGGCGTCCGGATCGGCACCGCCGAGATCTATCGCCAGGTCGAGCAGCTCGACGAGGTCGTCGAAAGCCTCGTGATCGGACAGAAGTGGGACAACGACGAGCGGATCGTGCTGTTCGTTCGCCTGCGCGACGGCGTGACGCTTACGCCCGATCTGCAGGAGCGCCTCCGTCGCCGCATCCGCGAAAACGCAACGCCGCGGCACGTCCCGGCGCGAATTGTGCAAGTGACGGAGATCCCGCGCACGAAGAGCGGAAAGATCGTCGAGCTCGCGGTCCGCGATGTCGTGCACGGCCGGGAGATCAAGAATCGCGAGGCGCTCGCGAACCCGGACGCGCTCGACCAGTTCCGGAACCGTCCCGAGCTTCGCTCGTAACGGGTTCCACAGGGTGATTGATTCATGGACGAAGCGGTCATTCTGAGTGCGTGTCGGACGCCAATTGGCTCCTTTGGAGGTGTGTTCAAAGACGTGTCGGCTGCCGACCTGGGCGCAATCGTCATTCGCGAAGCTATCGCGCGCGCTGGTGTCGATCCGAAGGAGGTCGGCGACGTGATTATGGGTTGCGTCCTGCAGGCGGGAGCCGGGATGAATGTGGCACGTCAGGCGGCGCTGAAGGCGGGTGTGCCCGTGGAGGTCCCGGCCGAGACCATCAATCGCGTCTGCGGCTCCGGCATGTCAGCAGTCGTACACGCCCTCGAAGCCGTGAAGGCGGGATTCATCGACGTGATGCTCGCAGGCGGCACCGAGTCGATGAGCAACGCGCCATTTCTCCTGAAAGGCGCGCGTTGGGGTTATCGAATGGGCAACGCGGAGATCATCGACTCGATGGTTGCCGAGGGGCTCACCTGCGCGGTCCACGGCTGCCACATGGGCAACACCGCCGAAGAGATCGTCAAACGCTACGGCGTCACGCGAGCGGACCAGGATGCTTTCGCTGCCGAAAGCCAGCGCCGGGCGGAACAGGCAATCCACCGTGGCGCGTTCGATCGCGAGATCGTCGCCGTCGATGTGCCACAGCGCAAGGGGTCGCCCGTGCGAGTGACGCGTGACGAGTACCCGCGCGCCGGAACGACTATCGAGAAGCTCGCGGCGCTCACACCCGCCTTCGCGAAAGACGGCACCGTCACCGCGGGCAACTCCTCCGGGATCAACGACGGCGCGGCCGCGCTCGTCATCGCGACCGACAAGAAAGCCCGAGAGCTCGGGCGCAAACCGCTGGCCCGCATCCTCGCGTACTGCACGACTGGCGTCGACCCGATGATCATGGGTATGGGCCCGGTCGAGGCGATGCGGAAGGCGCTCGACCGCGCGAAGATGACCGTAGACGATCTGGATCTCATCGAGCTGAACGAAGCGTTTGCCGCACAGTCGCTCGCCGTCATACGCGAGCTGAAGCTCGATCCCGCGAAGGTGAACGTCCATGGGGGCGCCATCGCCCTCGGACATCCCCTTGGCGCGAGCGGCGCGCGCGTACTGACGACGCTTGCGCATGCGCTGCAGGCTCGCGGCGGCGGCCGCGGGGCCGCGGCCTTGTGCATAGGCGGCGGGATGGGAACGGCGATGATCCTGGAGGCCTGATCGAATCGCCGAATCCGGACCCTTCGCCCGCTCCACCGCCCTCGCATTGCTGCGTCCGGTGCGCGGGTGACGCCGCTCGAGCCGCCCGAATCCGAGAATCGCTCGAATCACCAAATCAGGTCGCTCGATCGTGAATCTCCAATCGGGACTCCTCGAATCGCTGACCGGCCAGACGATAGCCGCGCACGTCGGCCTGATCGCCCACGAGCGAAACGATTACGTAGAGGAACTCCTCGTAGTACGCCCCCGCGAGATCGGTGGCGGAGGGCACCGCTGCGGAACGGGGATGTGAGTGGTAGGCGCCGACGATCTCGCGTCCGTCCGCCCGCGTCTGCTTCAACGCCGCAAAGTGGTCCGCCGGGTCGATGAGAAACGCGACAGGGCTGGCGTCGAGATTCCGGGTGGGGATTGCCGCGTCGATGACGTCGTCGCGGGCGGCCAAGAGGCCGCAGCACTCGACTGGCGCATCACGCCGCGCGTGACCCACGATCGCGTCGATGACGCTTCTCTGGATGCCTACGGTTCGCGGCCCGCGGTTCGATAATTCCCGCTTCCGAGATTCGCGATTCAACGATTAGCCGATTCGCGATGAGATGGATTTCCCGATGAGGGATTAGGGATTCGGCTCTCGATCTATCCCCCCATCCCGCACCCCGGGTCGCACTCTGACGTCGGTCGAGCCGCGCGCGACGACCTTGTCTTTCTGCTTGAGCCGAAACTCGACACGGTACTCGCCGGCGGTGTTGAAGGTGTGATCCGTCGTGAAGTGCCGCTTGATTTCGCTTTTCCCCGCTTCGTAGGGCTCGCAATCGGTCTTCACCTCGGATTTCGTATCGTCGCCCCAGTCCCATTCGATGGTTGGGCAGTAGAACTCTTCGTAATCGTCGGCGCCGCCCTTCAAATCAGCGGTGAGCACCATGCGTGCGGGGGAAAAGCCCACGAGCGGAGTAACCTTGACGACGATTGAAGGCTTGGGCTTTTTATCGGGACCGGCGGCGTGCACCGGCACGACGAGCGCGGATACGCAGAGAATCGCCGGAAACAGATGACGGATGAAACGGCTGGACATGGAAACCTCCGAGCCTGCCTCGCGGACCGCCGCAGGCGCGGCGGCGGGCTTGCTGATCCTACCATGCAGCCGCGATAATCGATTGATGTCCTGGACGGTCTCAATCCCTGCAATTGCCCTCAGCTCCGCGTCGCCGGCGGAGGTCGATACCGAGCTCCTCGCCGTTCCCGTGTTCGAGGGAGACCCGGACGAATCGGATCTTCGAGCGTTCGACGCGGCAACAGGGGGACTGCTCATGCGGGCCCGCGAGTCGGGCGAGCTCCAGGGCAAGCTGTACGAGATGCTCGTCACTCCTGCGGGCAACGGCTGGCGCGCCGTCCGCGTGGCGTTCATCGGAGCGGGGAAGCGGGCGAGCTTCGACACCGACAAGCTTCGCCGCGTTGCGGCCGCCGCCGCCCTGAACGCGCGCCAGCGACGCGTGCAGCGGTTCGCCTGGGCGCATCGAGGCGATCTGCCGCTGGGCGCCGCCGTTCAGGCAACAACCGAGGGCATCGTGTTGTCTGCATTCAGCGGTGATCGGTACAAGACGGCCGATCGCGGTGCGCCGCCATTCGAGGACGTCCTCATCGTGGTTCCGGTGGGCACCGAGCAGCCGTCGCGGCTCGAGGGCGCGATCGAACGCGGGCGCGTGCTGGGAGAGTCCTCGAACGTCGCGCGCGAGCTCAGCAATGAGCCGTCCAACGTGCTCACGCCTGCCGTGTTCGCCGAACGCGCAAAGGAGATCTGCAGTGCGGCGGGCCTCGGCGTCGACATACTCGGCGAGCGTGAGATCGCCGATCTCGGCATGGGGCTGCTGCTGGGGGTCGCACGCGGCAGCGACGAACCCCCCCGTGTCATCGTCATGCGGCATTCGCCGCCTGATGCGCCGCGGTCACCGGTCCTCGGTCTCGTCGGAAAGGGAATCACGTTCGACACCGGCGGCATCTCGATCAAGCCTGCCGACGGCATGGAGCGGATGAAGGACGACATGGCAGGCGGCGCCGCCGTCGTGTGCGCGATGCGTGCGCTCGCGATCCTGAGGGCACCAATTCACGTAATCGGTGTCGTACCTGCTACGGAGAACATGCCGAGCGGCCGCGCGGTCAAGCCGGGGGACGTGCTCACGTCAGCGTCCGGGAAGACCGTCGAGGTCATCAACACGGACGCCGAAGGCCGGCTGATTCTCGGCGATGCGCTCTGGTATGCGCAGAAGCTCGGCGCCACGCACCTGGTCGATGTCGCCACGCTGACCGGAGCGGCCGTCGTGGCGCTCGGGAAGGTCACGGCCGCGATTTTCGGACAGCCGGACGACTGGGTGCAGCGTGTCCGCGAAACCGCGATGGCCGCCGGCGACCGGTGCTGGCCGATGCCGCTGTACGACGAATATGCGGAGCAGCTCAAGAGCGACATCGCCGACATCATGAACACGGGCGGGCGTCCGGCTGGCGCGTGCACCGCGGCGATGTTTCTCAAGGAATTCGTCGGGACGACTCCCTGGGCGCATCTGGACGTTGCGGGCGTCGCGTGGCTCGATGAGTCGAAGCCGTGGATGGCGAAAGGGGCGAGCGGCGTCGCCGTACGAGCGCTCGCCGAACTCGCGTTTACCAGCGATACCTGGACGTAAATGATTCAAAACCCGATCGTCATCCGCGTCGTCCAGCAGCCGGTCGAGTCGACCACTGTCGCCGATGTCCTGATCGGCGCGGTAGGGTTGACCGGGATGCTGATCCTCGTCGCCGCGCTGCTGGGCGGGTTGTTCGGCGCGTTCCTGATCGGGGTGAAGCTGCTGCGCCGCCGTCTCAATCTGGATTCGGCGGAGTCCGACATCATCCACCTGCTGGGGTCAGACCAGGGT
>JBKPTT010000229.1:0-11676 GCA_046735635.1 Acidobacteriota bacterium
CGATGTGGATCTGACTGCCGAATCGCTTCGGAACCTCGAGTATCCGATCGACTGGGATGGCCTGCTCGATTACGTCGGGCGCCCCGCGATTCTCAAGCCGTATTCGGGGGGCGGCTGGAAGCACGTCTACAAGGTGAACGACCGGCGCGAGCTTCTCGAGGCGTACGACCGTACCGCACCGTATTGCATGACGCTCCAGGAGTTCATCGACTTCGATTCGTACGTCCGCTGCTTCACGTTCGGAAAGAGCGACATCACACCGGTGAAGTACGATCCGCGCGAGCGGCGGTACCACGTGGAACATACGTATCTGACGGCCGAGCTCGGGGCGCGAATCGTCAGAGACGCGCAGATGATCAATGAAGCGCTCGGGTACGAGATGAACACCATCGAATTCGCGGTGCGTGACGGCGTGCCGTACGCGATCGATTACCTGAATCCAGCGCCGGACTTCGAGCGCGATCGCATCACGGAGTTCTACTTCACGCACGTGGTCGAGAAGATGAGCGCGCTCGTCATCGATCGCGCGCTCCATCCGGATCCTGGGCGCTCGTGGCCGCGGTGGGAGGAGATGCTCGGAATCGGCGCCGCTTCCGGCTTCACGGGCGCGCCGTCGCGCCGGTCGGGCGCAGTCTAGGAATGGACGCCGTCAGCGCCTGGAACGCCTTGCTGCGGCCGGACGTGGAGCTGAGCCGCCCGTACACCCTCGAGTTCGCTGCCGCGATGCGCGCGCGGAAGCTGACGTTTGGCGACCGCGTCCACTGTCCCTTTCTCCGTCCATTCTTTCTCACCGAGCAGGACGAGCGACGCATGCGAACGGCGGCGGAGCGCATTGCGGCTCTCGGCGAACGAGTCACGACGGCGGCGCTCCATTCGCCCGCGATCTTCGACCAGCTCGGACTGACGGAGGCCGAAGCGCGCCTGGTACAGATGGATCCGGGATACGCGTGCGCGAGCACGGCGTCGCGCCTCGACGCGTTTCTGCTGCCGGACTCGCTCCACTTTGCGGAATACAACGCGGAATCGCCGGCGGGCCTTGGCTACACCGAGCGGCTGTGCGAACTGTTCGACGAGCTGCCGATCATGGGGCGGTTTCGATCGGGCCGCCGCGTTCGATACAACCGGACGATTGGTCCGCTGCTCGAAGCCCTGCTCGCGAGCTATCGCGACTGGGGCGGCCGCGCAACTCCGCCGACCATTGCGATCGTCGACTGGAGAAACGTGCCCACGTGGACCGAGTTCGAGCTGCTGCGCGACGCGTTCATCGAGTCGGGCGTGCCGACGTTCGTGTGTGACCCGAGGGACCTCCATCTGGACGGCGGCACGCTGGTGTGTGGAGGTCAGCGGATAGACATTCTGTACCGTCGAGTCCTGATGAACGACATCATCGCGCGCCCCGATGAGTGTGCCGCGCTCGTCGAGGCCTATTCGACGAAATCGGTCTGCATGGCGAACACGTTCCGCTGCAAGCTCGCGCACAAGAAGGCGTTTTTTGCGGTGCTCACCGACGAGCGCAACGCGAGCCTGTTCTCGGACGCCGACATCGACGCGATTCGTGCGCACGTGCCATGGACCCGTGTCGTGGCCGACGAAGAGTCGACGAAGGACGGCGCGCGCTGCTCGCTGCTTGGATTTGCCGAACGGCACCGTGAAACGCTCGTGCTGAAGCCAAATGACGAATATGGAGGCACCGGCGTCAGGCTCGGATGGGAAACGACCGCATCCGAATGGAGCAGCGCCCTCCATGCGGCTCTCACGGATCCAAAAGGCTCGTGGGTCGTGCAGGAGCGCATCCCCGTGCGGCGCGAGACGTTCCCAATGTTCGACCCGCAGGGCGAGGTCGCGATGCGCGACGTGCTGGTGGACTTCGCGCCGTATCTGTTTCGAGGCCGGATGACCGGATACCTCACACGTCTGAGCTCGACAGGGCTGGCCAACGTGACATCCGGCGGTGGCCAGGTGCCGGCGTTCGTCGTCGGAGACGCGTAGGCACCCGACGGCGCATTGTTACAATTGATCGAATGACTTTCGGCACTCCTCCGTCGGACGTGCTTCCCGGTGCCTACAACGCCGTGAACACGTGCCTTGCCATTCAGCGCGGCGAGCACGTCGCGCTCATCGCCGACGAACCCAGCCGGCACGTTGCCGCCGGACTCGAGCAGGCGCTTTGTGACGCGGGAGCCCACGCCGATGGCGTGCTCATCGAGGCGATCGCGTCGCGCCCGATCAGGACCGCGCCGCCGCAGGTGCTCGATGCGCTCGAGCGCGCCGACGCCGGGATTCTGTGTGTGCAGCCGCTCGAAGGGGAGCTGCCGGCGCGGATGTCGATTGTGGGAGTCGTCGAGCGGCGGCGGATCCGGTACGCGCACATGGTCGGAGTTACACCGCGCATCATGCGTGAAGGCATGCGCGCGGATTATCGCCAGGTCGATCGATTGAGCAACCAGCTCTGCGAGCGTATGGACCACGCCCGCGCGCTCACCGTACAGACGGCTGCCGGCACCGACATTCGTGCGACCTTCGATCGCGCGCTCGCGTGGGTCAAGACGAGCGGCCTCATAAATCCGCGGTACTGGTCGAACCTTCCGGCCGGCGAAGTGTTCACGACGCCCGCTACGGTCGACGGCACGTTCGTGTGCGACGGCACCGCGGGCGACTACTTCAACGCGAAGTACGGAATCCTGCGCGACACCCCGCTGGTGCTCGAGATCCGCGGCGGACGCCTGGTCGATGCGCGGTGCGACCGGGACGACCTGCAGCAGGACTTCTGGGCGTACTGCCACACGGACGAGAACAGCGATCGTGTCGGCGAACTGGCCTTCGGCACCAACCTCGGCCTGCGCGAGATGATCGGCGTGCTGCTCCAGGACGAAAAGGTGCCCGGCGTGCACCTCGCGTTCGGCGATCCCTACGGCAGCCAGACCCACGCGGACTGGACGTCGACCACCCACGTCGACGTGCTCACTCGCGGTTGTAACGTGTGGATCGATGACGAGCAGGTGATCGCAGAGGGGCAATACGTGCTGGATCGTTTCGAGCTCGCGCGCACGTAGGCCGGGCGCGTCCTCGCGTACGTAGGCCGGCCTTTATGGCCTGGCTGACCGCATCACCACCGCGACAGATACTCCCTCACCTGGTCTTTCCAGTAAGGCCAATCGTGCCCTCCGCGAGGGCCCCAGTCATCCAGGTGGTGCCGGATCCCTTTCCTCGCGAGGATTCCTGACATCATGTAGGTATACGCGCTCTTCTCGTGCGGTCCCGACCCCGTGACCAGCCGTATCTCGCATGACGAGAGCTGCTCGAGATACCACGGATCTTTCAGATTGGCCATGTAGTCGACCGGGTTCTGAAAGTAGAAGTTGTCGTCGTACAACCCGCCCATGAAATCGCGCAGATCGTAGATGCCGGACAGCGCGTAGCAGCGCTTCACGAGATGCGGATAGTGAAAGAGCGTGTTCGCGGCATGATACGCGCCGAGCGATGCACCGAGCGTCGCGATCGGAATTCCCGGCGTCTGGCAGCTCGAGTGGATGAAGGGAATCACTTCGTCACGGATGTACTCGTCGAACATGCGCTGCTTCCAGCTGCGGTGGAACGGGTGCGCCGCCTGGTTCAGAAACGATTCATAGTTGTTCGATCCGACCGAGAACACCTTCACGCGGCCCGAATCGATGAAATCCGCGATCGCGTCGAGCAGCCCGTGCCGCTGCAGCTCCCACTCGTCGCCGTGGCTCGTCGGGAAGGCGAGAAGCGGAGGACCCCAGTGACCGAAGACCGCGACGCCCATGTCGTGCTCGAGCCGCGGCGAATACCAATAGGTGTGTGCTGTGTGCATCAAGCGGTGACGAGTGCTATCGCGAAGCCATCATACCCTTTGGTTCCCACCGTCTGGATTGCCGTCGCGGCGACGCGCGGCTCGTCGGCGAGGCGCTCGTAGAAGCGCCGCATGGCCTGGACTGCCTTGTCCGCCGACGCCGGATCGGCAATCTCTCCTTTGCGGACCACATTGTCGACGACGATGATTGAACCCGGTCGCGAGAGCTTCAGGGCCCATTCGAAATAGGGGACCGTGTTGACCTTGTCGGCATCGATGAAGCTCAGATCGAAGGGCTCTCGTGAAGCGGTGGCGATTCTCGGAAGCGTATCCAATGCCGGGCCGAACTCGATGTCGACGGCGCGTCCGACGCCAGCGGCATCGATGTTCCGCCTCGCTATCTCGACGTGCTTGCGCTCTGCCTCGAGCGTGACCAGCCGGCCGCCCGGGGGCAGCGCGCGCGCCAGCCAGATCGTGCTGTAGCCGCCGAGCGTACCGATCTCGAGGATTCGTGTCGCCCGGATCATCGACGCGAGAATGTGCAGCAGCTTGCCGTGATTCGGCGACACGTTGATGGATGGCAGTCCGGCGGCATCGCTGGCGACCAGTGCCGCATCCAGCGCAGCGTCGGATTGCACCAGCGAATCAGCGATGTAGTGTTCGACGTTCGACCAGAGTTCTTCTGTCATGAGCCACCCTACGCCGGCCGTGTCGGCGGCCCTTTACGGGCCGCCATCCTGTCGAACCGGTTACGCCAACATATACGCGCCGAGACCGAGCAGCAGCACGCCGACGATTCGTGAAAACCATCGCTCCGGAATTCGACGCAACACGGGATCGCCGAGCAGCGTACCAGCAATTACACCTGCCGTCATGACCGCAATGAGCGCCGGATTGTCGCTGAAGACGTCGCCCGACTGAAACAGGTACACCGGAATTCTGGCGGCATCGACGATCATGGCGGTCGCGGTTGCTGTTGCGACGAACGCGCGAGGAGACAACCTGAATGCGAGCAGTGCAGCCGACCTGATGCTGCCCTGGTTGCCCACGAGTCCGCCGAACAGACCGGCGACGCCGCCTGCGATCAACGCCTGGATGGACGAAAGGTGGACGCGCTTGGTCCAGCCGATGAGCGCTCCCAATCCGGAGAGGATCAGGAGGCAACCAAAAACGCGCGTCAACGACGCGCCCGAGAGCGAGCCATGTGCCAGGGCGCCGACGAGGCCGCCCGCCGCGCTGGCAACGCCGAACCCTCGCAGGAGCTTCCAGTCGATCGCGTCGCGCAGCCGCCAGAGCCGGAGGCCGGTACCGATCGCATGCGGTGCCGCGACCGCAACAACGGCCACACGTGTGCCGAGCACCGGAATCAATGCCGGCGTGAGCAGGCTGCCTATTCCGAACCCCGCGACCGCAGCGACAGCTCCGGCCGCAATCGCGCTGGCGGCCACGACTGCGAGCGTCACCGCGGCCAGCCGACGAGATACGTCAGACGCGCACCGGTGCGCCCGAGCGGCGGGTCATCGGCGCGCCACGTCATCGACGCCGTCGCTGCCGCCGCCATGGCACGAAGCTCTGGCACGGTGTACGCCCTCAACTGTGAAACGATCCCATCCCAGAAACATGTGAACGGAACGAGCGGCACGAGGTAAGTCCACAACAGCCGTTTCCATTTGAACGGGCCCATGAACGGCGTGAACAGCAGCACGAACAACGGCACCAGGATCACCCAGAGCAGCATCCCCGGCGATCGCCTCGACATCTCGAAGATCGCAATCGGCTGGCCGGCAGCGGCGGCGTCGTGCAGGATCGCTTGCGCATCGGCCGGCTCGAAATGATGGAAGCCGTTGAACAGCGTGCGAAGACCGCGAAGCTCGGCCGGTACGTGACGAGCGTCTACGGCAGCCGGGATGAAATCAATGGCGCCCTGCGACGCGGCGGCGATCTGTCCGAGCGCCGGCAGGTTCGGATAGAGATCGGTGAGTGTAGCGGTCACGTTCAGGCCGTTGTCCCGTAATTCCTGTACGACCGCCGGAATCGGTCCTGAGCCGCCCGAACAGAGATCGACAATGTGCGTCGTGCGGCCCCGGTTCAACGCTTCCTCGACGAACGGCAGCATGCTGCGATGCAAGCCGCCCGTCTTCTGCATGAAATGCAGATAATCGGTTGCGAGATCCCGGATCGTCGCGGGAAACCATGGCTGGTCCTCGAGCTCGAACAGGTGGAACCGCCGCATGCGGCTAACGGACCTTCCCTGGGCCCCAGAGCGCGCGTCCCGGCTTCGCGCCCGTGTGCTCGCCGTCCTTGATCACCTGTCTCCCGTTGACGAAGACGTCGCGCACTCCGACGGCATACTGATGCGGGTTCTCGAACGTCGCGCGGTCGCGGATGGCTGCCGGATCGAAGACAACCACGTCGGCGTACATGCCGGTCTTGAGAAAGCCACGATGATCCAGTTCGAGATTCCCTGCCGGCAGCCCGCTCAGTTTGCGGATCGCATCCGGGAGCGTCAGCACCTTGTCGTCGCGAACGTACTTGCCGAGCACGCGCGCGAAGTTGCCGTACGCACGGGGATGCGTCGACGATTTCGTGAAGGGCGGCTCCGGAGCCATGGAGGCAGCGTCAGAGCCGAACGACAGCCAGGGCAGCACGATTTCCTTTCGGATGTTCTCCTCGGAAATCATGAAGTACACCGTTCCGACCCGGGAATGATCCTCCAGCACGAGATTCATGATCGTATCAACGGGATCCTCGCCGCGCAGCCGCGCGGCTTCCGCGAGCGTCTTTCCCGTGAGCGGCTTCAGCGCATCCGACTTGAACTCGACCAGCAGCACGCGATCGGGAGACCCGGCGGCGAGAAACAGATTCTCCCAGTCGTTACTGGGCGTTCGAATCGCCTCCGCAATTCGCTTGCGCGTGGCGGGATCCGCCAGTCGCTTGTAGGCGGCGTCGTACCCGCCGTCGAGCACCCAGGGCGGCATCGCGGCATCGAGGCCGGTAGCGCCCGCGGTGTAGGTGTACATGTCGGCGGTGATGTTCAGCCCGTCGCGGCGTGCGGCCTCAATCGTCGCGATCACCTCGTCCATCTTCGGCCAGTTCGACTCGCCCGCAGCCTTGAGGTGGTAGATCTCGGCAGGAACGTGTGCCTCCCGAGCGATCCGAATCAACTCGTCGACGGCTTCGAGCAGCCGATTCCCTTCGCTTCGAATGTGCGAGATGTATTTACCGTGAAAAGGCGCGGCGGCCTTGCACAGCTCGATCAGTTCCTCGGTTGAGGCGTAAAACGCGGGCGCATAGATCAGCGATGAGCCGATGCCGAGAGCGCCGGCCTGCATTTCCTCCTTTACGAGAGCACGCATCTGTTCGAGCTGCGCCGGCGTAGGCTTCTTGTCCTCGAGACCGATGACGTGCTCGCGTATGGTCGTCGCGCCGATGAAGGACGCGACGTTCTGCGACACGCCGCGCCGCTCCAGCTCCTTCAGATACTCAGACAGCGTGGTCCACGTGATCTCGTACTTGAGATCCCCCATCTGCTCGACCGCGCGCTTTTTCATCTCGGCGGTCAGAGGGCCCATCGAGCTGCCTTCGCCGAAAATCTGCGTCGTCACGCCCTCGCGCAGCTCTCCCTGCGATCGGCCATCCACGAGCAGCGCATCGGTCGACCAGGACAGCATGTTGATGAACCCGGGTGCGACGGCGAGCCCGGCAGCGTCGACGACGGTCGTCGCGGTCGCGTTCGACAGGTCTCCGATTATCGCGATGCGATCGGCGCGGATCCCGACGTCTGCATGAACGCCTGGGGCGCCGCTGCCATCGTAGACAGTCCCGTGACGGATGATGACGTCATACGAAGGGGCCGGTGCTGAGGACGGCGACGAATGCGCGACCGTACGGCAGGCCCCGGCTGCGACAAGGGCCGCGAGAATCGCGACGTTGAGGATCCGCACGCGTCAATGACCTCCGGGAATTCCAGGACGCTTCAGCAGCGTCGGCATCGGCGCCGCTGCGGGCTTTTGGGTATAGCGGTAGGCTTCGATGAGCCACCCTTCGTCGGTGCGCTTGGTGACGATGGTGAACTGTCCCTCGAAGGTTGGCAATGCTTTGCCTTTGTCGTCCACGACGCCGCGGAGCTCCCACTTGCCATCCGCCACCGCCACGTCGGTATCGACGCACCGGATCATTCCCATGGTCAGGGGGTGTTTCGACGCGCGGTACTCCGGCCGCGCGAACAACGCTGTACGGTTTGCGCGAATCACCTCGCGGCCGCGCTCGATCGAACCATCCGGATGGACCATATCGCCATCGCGTTCCCACATCGACGCCAGCCTTTCCGCGTCGGCATTCGCCCAGAAGTACGTGAACGCGTCGGCAAATCCGCGGATGACTCGCTCGTCGCCCGGCGAGCAGCTGCGGGGCCCGGCTGTCATGCGCTGGGGTGACTGGACAGCAGGGGCCGGCGCGGGGCCGCTCGATGGACTTGGCAGCGGCGTTCGCCGCAGCGTGTCGATGTCGTTGAGCACAGCCGAGACCAGCGCGTCGACGACGATCTTTCCTTTTTCGAGCGTCGCAAACGTGGGATCGCGGAACGTCGTCCCCGCCTGTTCCCTCACGGCGCGCCGCATGTCCACGGACGCCGAGTCGATGTACAGCATCATGGAGGTTTCGATCTCCCCGCCGTGTGTGGAGGTTTGTTCCTGGCGGATTCGCACCGACGCGCGCTCCAGCTCGGACGCCGCATCCGTATAGGCCAGCAGGACCCCCTGCTGCGCGAGCATGCGGGCCGCCTCGGCGAGCGGCCGCGCCGCCGACGCGGCGGTGTTCAGAACGTAAAACCGCCGCGCCCCGTACCGCGCCAGGGCGGAGACGAGGTCGTTGGTCAGCGCGCGTGCGGCGTCGGAGGTCAGTGAAGCGGACCCGGCGTGATCGATGAATGCGGGGACGAAGTGATAATCGAGCGGCGGAGCGACGATCACGTCCTTCGACTCGATCACGCGGCGAGTCAGGTATTCGGCGAGCACGTAGTCGACGCCAAGCTTCATATGGGCGCCGTGCTCGAGCGATCCGGCTCCGAGCGGGATGACGACGACAGCGTCAGGGCGAAGCGCGCCGGCAGCCTGCGGCCAGGTCATCTCCGACAGACGTACGCCTCTCGCGCCCTGTGCTGCGCCGGGTCCGCCTTGTGCGGCCGACGCGATCGCGGCAACAATGACGAACATCCGAACTCGCATACGTGTCTCCTGTCGGTGTGGACGCGACTGTACACTGAATCGATGACGGACTGGGACGCGGCCCGATACCATCGCATTTCCGATCCGCAGCTCGCGTGGGGACGCGGCGTCGCCGAGCGGCTCCTGGCGCTTCCCGGAGAGCGCATCCTCGACATCGGCTGCGGCACCGGACGTTTGACGGGCGAGATTGCCGCGCAGCCGGGAATCTCGGTCGTGGGGCTTGATCCGTCGGCGGCCATGCTGCGGGAAGCCGTCCGGCACAATCGCGGCCTGGACGGTCGTCCGCGCCCCCTCTTCGTGCGCGGAGACGGCGCAGCGCTGCCGTTCACCGACGCATTCGACGCCGTGTTCAGCGCGGCGACGTTTCACTGGATCCCCGATCACGACCGGCTGTTCACGAGCGTGTTTCGCGCCCTCAAGCAAAGCGGGCGCCTGCGTGCGCAGGCCGGCGGGGCGGGGAATCTCGATCGCCTGTACGAACGCGCGCACGTCCTGATGGCGTCTCCGGCGTACTCGCGATACTTCTCGGGCTGGACAGAGCCGTTCCACTTCGAGGACGTTGCCGGCACCGAAGCGCGCCTCGAGCGCGCCGGATTCGTAGAGATCGATGTGTCCCTCGTCAGCGCTCCTGTTCCGTTCGAACATCCGGATCGCTATTCGGAGTTCGTGGCCGCCGTCTGCCTTCGACATCACCTGCATCGGCTTCCCGAGCCCGAGCGCGACGGATTCATGTGGCACATCACGACTCAGGCGCAGCACGACGACTCTCCGCTGACACTCGATTACTGGCGCCTGAACATCGCCGCGCGGAAGGCGCGCGGGTGACCGCGCTCTACGAGGCACGGGCGCGGGAGCACGCCGCGCGACGCACCGCCGAGGAGCGCCGGTCGTCACGCCTTTCGTCGGCCCGACTGGTGGTATTCCTGATCGCGATCGCGTTTTCCGTGTGGACCATCGGCAGCCGCGGAGCGGACCCGGTCAAGCTGTCGATTGCCGCCGGCCTCTTCGCCCTTTTCGGCGTGCTCGTCGCATGGCATGCGCGGATCGAAGGGCAGGCGGCGTGGTACGGCGCGCTTCAAGCGGTCAGCACGATGGCGGCGGCGCGCATCGAGCGCCGCTGGGACGACCTCCCATCGGCCGAGGCGCCGGCCGGGTTCGACCTGACGCACCATCCCTATGCCCTCGACCTCGATCTGTTCGGCCGTGCATCGCTGTTTCAGTGGCTCGGACCGGCGGCAACACCTTTCGGGATGACGACCCTTGCGGACTGGCTGCTGCATGCGGCCGATCCGCCCGTGATCGCGATGCGCCAATCGGCCGTCGCGGAGCTCGCGACGCTGCTGGACTGGCGTGAACAGTTTGCGGCCCATGGATTGCTCGCGCGCGATGCACGTCAGCTCGAGATCGATGCGTTCCTCGCGTGGGCCGAATCGCCGCCGCTGTTCTCGTCGTCGGTTGACTGGCTTGTCTGGGTGCTGACCGCGTCCATCTGGATTCTTCTGGGTTTGTTCCTGCTGGACGTGATCGATGCCGCGTTGTGGCTCATCCCTGTGATCGTCGGCCTCGCGTTGTGGTTCGCATACGGCAAGGTTTTCCACGCGCACCTCGAGCGTGCCGCAGCGGGGCAGCAGGCGATTGGTCGCTATGCGCAGCTCTTTGGCCACGCAACGACGCCCGCGTTCTCCAGCCCGCTGCTGCGCGACGTGCACGGGCGCATGTCCGTGGACGGCAAGCGTGCGCCCCTGTGCATGGCGCAACTGAATCGAATCCTTGGATTCGCGTCGCTGCGGCAGAGCGCCGCCATTTTTCACTTTGCAATCCAGGCATTGACCTTGTGGGACTTTCACGTCTTGCGGGCGCTCGAAAAGTGGCGTCGATCGGCGGGCCCGCACGTGCGCGCGTGGATGCGTGCTCTGGGTGATCTGGACGCTCTCTCGGGGCTCGCCGGTGCGCGGCACGACAACCCGACGTGGTGCGTCCCCGAGATCGCTCCGGATCGCCTGCTCTCCGGTGACGCGGTGGGGCATCCCCTGATTGCGGACGATCGGCGCGTCCCGAACGACGTGCAGGCCGGCCCGCCCGGCACGCTGTTGCTTGTCACTGGGTCGAACATGTCAGGAAAGAGCACGCTCCTGCGCGCAATCGGCCTCAACGTCGTGCTGGCGCAGGCGGGCGCCTGCGTGTGCGCCGCGCGGTTCCGACTTCCCGCGGCGGATCTGCAGACCAGCATCCGCGTTCAAGACTCGCTCGAGCTCGGGTTGTCATATTTCATGGCCGCGCTGGCCCGTCTGAAAGGCGTCGTCGACGCGGCAGAACATCCACGCGGCAGCCGCGTGCTGCTGTATCTCCTCGACGAGATCCTGCAGGGCACCAACAGCGCCGAGCGAAGCATCGCCGTGCGCGCCGTCGCCCGCCACCTGCTCGACGCCGGCGCGATTGGCGCAATGACGACCCACGACCTGAACCTGGCCGCGGAGGAGCCGTTGAAATCCGCGGCGGTTCTGGTGCATTTCACCGAAACCGTCGACGAGCACGGCACGATGCGGTTCGACTACCGTCTTCGCGACGGGATCGCCACGTCCCGCAATGCGCTCCGGTTGATGCAGATGATCGGCATCGACTTGAAGGAGTTCTAAC
>JBKPTT010000230.1:0-10901 GCA_046735635.1 Acidobacteriota bacterium
GGCGAGGGCCAGCGACCGCTCGAGCAATAGCTCCCGCAACTCGCCCACACGGCGCGACTCTGCGTAACTCTCGATTAGACGACTGGTGCGCACAATGCTGGCGCGGAGACTGTCGACCGGCGCTCCGATCGACGCATACGCCCGCAGCCGAAGGGCGGCCTGGGTAAGCGGCGGAGCCACTCGCACCGGCTCCCCTGAATCATCGAATGGCCCGCGGGAGGCGCTCGCCTCGAGGAGATTCGCTGTGAGAATCGGACGGCCGGTCAGAGCCGCCAGGCCCGCGATGTTCTCGGCTTGTTCCGGCGTGGGCTGGGGAAGGGCACGAAGCAGCGAATCGGCGAGACGCGCCGCCACCGCGAACTGGCTCAGTTTGAGCCGCAAACGTGTTTCTGTCACTGCCAGATGCAGCGCCTGCATGCTGTCCCGAGTCAGGCCACGCGCCCGGATCACTGCGGCCAGGGCCGAGTGCTCGATGCTCGCCGTGTCGCCTACGGCGCCGTCGGTCTCGAGCACCCGGGCATGGAGCTCGAGGACGTCGGGGCTGCGGGGGAAGGCCTTGAGCCACGCGCTCGATACCGACAGCAGTGCGTCTCTCGCATATGCGACAGCCGCACCGCTCGAAGCCGGATTCGCGTCTCCCTTTCCGCCCAGAACATCGGCCAACGGATAAGGCACGAAGGCAATCGAGTCATGGTCGAACGAGGGAAATGCGCCGTACCAGACAGTGTCCGGTCGGAGTAGATATCCTACCCGATAGTAGGATGTCTCAGTGAACAGGACTCGACTGAGCCGCTTCAGGCCGAAGCCGTCGGCCGCCTGGTGTATCGAGGGGTAGGCCTCGAGGGCCCGCCGAAAAGCGCCCGCCGCCTCGGCAAAGCTGCTCCGGAAGCGATAGCCGGATGGACTGCTGGAATCGGCCACCACGAGCGGGTCTCGACTCAGGCAGTCGCCCAGCCCGAACCAGCTGCTGAAGTCCAGGGAATCCCGTCGGACCATGGCCCGAAATGCATCGCACGACTCCGGGTACCGACGTTCGCTCAGATCGAGCAGCGCTTTGGCCAACCCCCGTTCTCCGGGGTCGAGCTGATCCTGCCCACGCACGGCAGTGTTGGCGTAGGAGCGCCAGTCGCTCTCCCGTTCGCCGGCCCAGCTCAGCACGGTCGCGAGCCCCAGGCTCGCGCGAGCATAGTCGGGGTCTTCCGCGACGGCCGCACTCAGCTGTCTGCGCGCCGTCGCGAGATCCCACGCGAGCAGCGCCTGTCGTCCGGCGTCGTAGTCGCGCCACGCGGCGAGCGAGCTGGTGCCGATAGGACCGCGAGGCGGTGAGGCGATTCCGCTTAGGAGAGCGCTTGCCAGTTCGCTGAATCGGGCGCGCGCATCGTGCAGGTCCTTGGTCAGTGTGACCGTGTGCTGGCGAACTACTCGTCCGGGGTGCTCCACGTCGTAGAGCACGCCGCGAACAAACACGCTGTCGCCGAACTGCCAGACCTCGCCTGAGATCATGGCGCCTGCGCCACGTCGTTGGGCGAGATCGAAGGCTGCCTCCAGCGTCAACGGGCGGTCGTCGGCGCGGGCTCGCGCATCGCTCAGCCACAGTGGATCCACCACCGCGACACCTCGCCACATCCGGAGTGACTCATCCAGCAGCGATCCGCACTGGTCTCCGTCAAGAAGGGCAGGCGGGGTCTGGCCCCTGTGGCGGAATGGGAGCACGAGATAGAGCGACGTGTCGAGCGTCGGCCTGGTCCGGGCTCGGCCCACGATGGCGGCGAAGACGATGCCGACCACGGCTGCCGCCGCGATCGCTGCGATTGCCCACCGGGGTCGGCGGCGCGGTACCGGCGTCGCGGCGGGGGTGATTGCGGTTTCGGCGCTGTCGGCCGGCAGCGCTGCGACGAATTGGGATGCTGTCGCGAAGCGATCCGCTGGGAGCTTGGCGAGGAGATGCGCGACGGCCTGGTCCAGCTCGGTCGGCACGGACGGCCGAAGGCTTCGGAGGGGTCGCGGCGTGTCACTCCAGTGCTTGGCGAGCAGGGCCTGCGGGTTCGCGGCGATGAACGGCGGCTCCCCGGCGAGCATCTCGTAAAGCACGCAGCCGAGACTGTACAGATCGCTCCGGCCGTCCACCGTCATGGTGCCCCGGGCCTGCTCGGGACTCATGTAGGCCGGGGTACCGACCACCAGTCCCAGCTCACTGAACGCCGTGGGGTCGTTCATCCCGAACGCCGTCGCAATGCCGAAGTCGGCCACGACGGCATGCTCGCCCACGAGCAGAATGTTGGCCGGTTTGATATCGCGGTGCACCACGCCGCGGGAGTGGGCGAACGAGAGGGCGTCGGCCACCTCCCGAGCGATCCGGACCGCCTGGTCCACCGGAAATGCGCCCACGCGGCTCAGCCGCTCGCGGACGGTCTCGCCTTCCACGAACGGCATGACGAAGTAGAGGATGCCGTTGGCGTCTCCGGAATCGTGAACCGGAAGGATGTGCGGGTGGTTGAGCCCAGCGGCGATCTTGATCTCGCGGAGAAACCGCTCGGCGCCGAGCGAGACGGTCAGCTCGGGCCGGAGGACCTTGAGGGCGACCTGGCGCTCATGGCGGAGGTCGTTGGCAAGGTACACGATCGACGTCCCGCCGCGACCGACCTCACGCAGCGGCTCGTAGCGGCCGGCGAGTGCGTCGGCGAGGTGGTGGAGCGGATCGCGCACCACGGGTCACTCGATGTCCGGAAAGGTGCCCTACAATATGCCCAGATAACTAGACGGACCAGACTGACCGATTGCGCGTGGCTGTCCTGGCCAAAGGACCCGAAAGAAAACCGGGAGCCTCCCGGCGGCGTTAGGTTGGAAATCAAACTCTCGGGGATGTTACCGATGCTTCCGTTCGTCATTGCTCTCGCCTTCACCGCCTCGCCCAGCCTGGCGGCCACCCCGTCCCTGGCTACCGGCTGGACCCCGGCGCCACCGACCCAGACGGCGGTGTTTGCCGGAGGCTGCTTCTGGGGGGTCGAGGGGGTGTTCGAGCACCTGAAAGGGGTCCAGTCCGCTACGTCGGGTTATGCGGGCGGGACTGTTGCCTCACCCACGTACGAGCAGGTGAGCTCCGGAGCGACTGGTCACGCAGAGTCGGTGAAAGTGATTTTCGATCCGGCCCAGATCAGCTACAAGCAGCTACTCACCGTCTTTTTCAAGGTGGCCCACGATCCCACCGAGCTCAATCGACAGGGCCCGGATGTCGGTACTCAGTACCGGTCGATCGTGTTCTACTCCAACGACGAGCAGAAGCAGGCCGCACAGGAGTACATGGCGGAGCTGCAGGCCAAGAAGGTTTTCCCAAAGCCGATCGTCACCGAGCTGGTGCCGCTCAAGGCGTTCTACCTCGCGGAGGAGTACCACCAGGGGTACATGCAGCGCCATCCCTACTCGCCGTACATCATGTACAACGACGCGCCCAAGGTGGCACGGCTGGAGCGCGAGTTTCCGAATCTCTATAGGGAGCCGATAGCGCTCAGACAGTAGCTATCAGGTAGTGAGCTATCAGCTATCAGACGCTGGGTGGCCCGTCCACCTATGCGCCTTGCCTTTGGCTTCTTGTGTTTGGCTCCGGGAACCCCTATAGCTATTAGCTGATAGCTGATAGCTGATAGCTGATAGCTGGCAACCGATAGCTACGCCGGAGACCAATCGTGGAGCTGGAACGTGCCGTCGGACTCAAACCGGACGGGACGCCGTGGCTGCCTGAGCGGCGCACGGCCATCAGCTCCATTCTGCTCAAGCTCGCCGCGATGGGGATCCAGATTCCCACCGATACAGGGGACGAGCAGGTGCTTCATCTGGCCGGTGACCTCTTCGCCCGTTACCGCGAGCAGGCCCGGCTCCTCTCCGAGCACCTCTGCCCGGCTGATCGCCGGATTCAGGACTACATCGACGGACTCCTTACAGCGGCGGGGTTCACGGAGCCGGTACGGCTTCCGGGCGAGACGCTGATCCTCGATCACTACGGGCTGGCACGGGAGCTGTCGCTTCCCATCGACGCCGACGGCTGGCACAACGAGCTGGTCTCGAGCTATCGGCTGGACAACGGGGTCCTGCACAACCCGGTCAATGACCGTCGCACCACCCAGGGCGTCTTTCATGTCGCCGAGGGCGGGCTTCCGATCCCGGGCGACAAGCTGCGGGTGCCGCTGATCGCATTTCTCCGGCTGCTGCAGGAGGCGCTCCGGCCGCCAGCCCACCTCACCCGGCTCCCGTTCACCGCGAACTGGCCCGAGCCGGTGGAGACCATGGTCTCGCTGCTGCTCCGACCGCTCGTCTGCCCGGCGGTCCCCAACGTCTCATCCGAGAAGCGGAATGAGGTACGGTTCTTCGCGCCGGGCGGGCTGGTCTCTAATCTCGATTTCGTGGAAAGCATCTTCGGCAACGCCGGCGATCCCTATCTGCCCAACAACGATGCCGCGCTCGACGTGGACCGGTGGACCGGAACCAGCGGCTGCGTGATCCTCGCGCCTCACCTGACGCGTCTTCGCAAGAAGGACGTGGGACTGCCCCACGTCAGCCGCGCGACTGAAGCGCAGCGCGCCGCCGGGATGTGCTGGGCTGCCGACAGCGAGCTCTATAACAACGGAAAGCCGTTCAAGATCACCTCGCGCGGCATCGAAGGCGTGATGGTGACGATTCTGGCGGACAACTACTTCGGCTATTGCAAGAAGGAGGTCAAAACCCAGATCGGCTACAGCGCCAACCTGTACGGGATGGCCGAGGAAGAGCATGCCGGTGGGGCACTGGCCTTCGCCACTTTCAATCTGGGCGACCGCTTCGTCCCGGACCTGGTCCGAATGGTGAGCGCCAATCAGCGCTTTTCCGAGGTGCTCGCGCTGCTCGGCGATCGCGCCAAACTGCACGAGTCGGGTTACGCGACTGACGCGATCTATCCTGAGATCCACTACATGCCGGAGGACATGGAGATCGATGTCCACCGGCAGGACATCAAGTGGACCAGCCGGGGTAAGGAGCAGCACCTCAAGATGCTGCCCGGGCGGATCTACCTCCACCCGAGCGGCTACAAGATCCGGATGGCAAAACACCGTGCTGCCCCGAGCTGGCGGTTGATCGGTGCCGTGCCGGAGGGAGCCTTCTGCCACAAGCCGTGCACGGTATCCGGCGGCGGGAAGTCGGAAATCAGCAAGAGCCTGGCAGACGCGGTGCTGCCGGGCGCGTTCTACGTGCGGAGCTTCGGCGAGGACATGGACCTGGTTCAGGCCATCTTTGACCGCAGCTACGACGACGCGCTCAAGCCTGAGCTGCGGGCTGGAAACGGGCGCGGGTCGGCCCGCCGGATCCTCGCGCCCGACCGCTCGCTGGGCTCCGTGATCAAGCTGCTCACGCCCAATCCCGCCGAGTTCACGCCGGAGTACAATGCCTGGCTGGAGACGATCCCGAACTACGTGCGTGCGCTGGTGTTCGTGATCAAGCGCTTCTACCGGCCCGAATGGGGGGGCGAGTGGCGCCATCGTTTCAGCGTTGACATCATCAACGGCGCGCCGGGGCACGAGCTTAAATACGAAGGCCGCCGGCTGGTGGCCAACTATCTTCGCATCGGCCGGGAAGAGAGCGGTGCGTGGCGCACCTACAAACTGCGGCAGGATTTCGTCGCGGCCGACAAGGTGCAGATGGAGGACGACATTACCGCGTCGGTCGTGGTCCCGGCAAGCCAGCTCACGGGGCTGCCGCGGGAATACGATGGCCATCCGAGCCTGAAGCTGGCGGAGAACTGCGAGTTCCGGCTCTTTCAGCGCCCTGACGACGCGATCCATCCCGGGTTCGACCGGCAAACCGAAGACGACATGGCCGGCCCGGGGCTCTTCTGCTCCAACTTCCAGCCCCTCACTCGGGACGACGCGCAGCAGATCGTGGAGAACGTGTCGGTGCACGACGCGTTCACCCTTCCCATGCGCCAGCACGTCGCCCGGAACGCAGCCCGCACGGGCGGTGGTTTCTCGATCTGTTCGGCGGAGCCAAGAGTCGTGAGCGGGCAGCGTACCAAGAACCCGCGCTATCTCCAGGTACGGCCCGACGTCGCGCATCCACGCGACCGCTACGTGGCGGAGATGGGTGCCCGGTTATATCGCCGGCTTCCGCTCGACGAGCCGCTGCTGTTCCCCGTGATCAGCGTGCTCTCGGGTCGGCGCAATCATCCGCCATCCGAAGGCGTGCGGCCGCTCTGCGTATACGGCCCGATCCATTACCAGGAGCTGCCCGAGCTGTTCATGGACTACGTGTGCTCGGTGACGGGAACGTCGCCCAGCACGACCGGGGCAGGCTCCGAAGGTGCGCTCACGAAAGGCCCGTTCAACGCGCTGGCCGCCACAGCGGACCTGAACAACGCCCTGGTCTCCATGCTGCTCACCGGGTACGCCGGCTTCAGCTCGGCCGCAGGCTTCATCGGCCCGCACTACCGGGTGGACCACGACGTCAGCCTGCTGGTGCCCGAGATCTGGTGCCGGCTATTCCCCCAGGAGCGCGATCCGGGGCGGCTGATCGAAGCGGGGCATCTCCAGAAGCTGGAAGACTACGATTACGAGGGGAGAAAGGTGCTGGCGAGCCGGCTGGGCTACCGCATCACTGCCAGGTTCGTACACAACTTCTTCGGGCGGGTGTTCGACAATCCGACGGCGGTCTTCACCGAGGAGATTCTCAAGCCCGAGATCCAGGATCCTGCGGTGTTCGCGGATGGGGTCGACAACATCGTGGAGGCGCAGCAGCGCGTGGCGGAGCAGTACTTCGCCGACGGGACCATCGAGGACGCCTGCCCGCCGCTCAAGGCGCTGCTCCACATCATGGCGCACGGTCATTATGAAGGAAAGGACGCCAATCACCCCGAGATTCGCGCCCTCTTCACTCGGGAGGCACTGCTCGCCAGCGAGTGGTACCAGGAGCGGCTCGCCACCAAGCAGCAGCGCGACATCGCTCTTTGGGAACGCCACGTCGGCAGCCTGACCAAGTTCCTTGCCCGCGCCGGCCACCGGGAGGAAGCCGAGCGACTCGGTATCGCGGAAAGGCTGGAGCACGCCCGCGAGGAGCTGAGGCGGGTGAGCAGCCCCGAGTATCTGTCGTTACTGGTGGGGACGATCGGCGCCGATTCGATTCATAGCGCGCCAAAGGAGCCCGGCGTGCCGGCTCAGGATAATCGCGCGAAAGGACTGAGCGTGCTCGAGCCTGCAGCGGCTGATGCTGCTCAGGGTTTCCAGTCGACCGCGAAGTCAGCCAGGTAGGCGTCGATCGCCGCGCCAATAGTAGGATAGAAGATGTCGGTCCCCAGCCGCTCGAGCAGCTCGAGCCGCTTCAACTGGTCCTTGACCGGGTCCTTCATCTCGGCGAAGCGCAGCTCGATCTGGGCGGCGCGCAAAGCCTGCTCGAGCTCGGCAAGCATGTCCGCAGACGTCACGTCCACCCCGGTCACGGGCTCGGCGGCCACAAGGACTCGACGCACCGGCGTCGGCGAGGCCGCGACAGCATCCAGCACCCGCGCTTGAAATTGTTCCGCATTCGCGAAAAACAGCGGCGCATCCCAGCGGAAGAGCACCAGGCCGGGCACGAGCCGGGCTTCCGGGTAGCGCTTCAAATCGTGATACCCTCGCAGGCCGTCTACCCGCCCCAGCACCGCGAAGTGCGGACGCCACCCATCCCAGAGAAATTCGACCACGGCGACGACGATCGCCAGCCCAATACCGGGAATCGCGCCCAGCACGGCCACGCCGACAAAGCAGAGCATGGAAAGCCAGAACTCCCACCGCTGGACGCGGTAAATGCGGCGCAGGTCCTTGAATTCGAACAAGCCGATGGCAGCGGTGATGACCACTGCCGCCAGCGCGCTGGTGGGAAGGTCCTTCATCAGGTTGGGAGCGAGCATTAGCAGCAGGGCAACGGCCACGGCGCCCACGACGCCGGTGAGCTGGGTCCTCGCCCCGGAGGCCTCCGCCACTGGCGTTCGCGACGAGCTGCTGCTGATCGGAAAGCCCTGGAAGAAGCCGGCCGCGACGTTGGCGGCGCCCAGGCCGATGATCTCCTGGTTGGGATCCACAAACGTTTGAGTCTTGGCCGCGTACGTGCGCGAAAGAACGCTGGTGTCGGCGAACGAGACCAGTGCAATCGCGCAGCCACCGACGAACACTGCGCTGAGGTCTGCGAGAGGTATGTCCGGCAGGGCGAACGAGGGAAGCCCCTGCGGTAGAGGCCCGAGGACCTTCACCCCCGCGGTAGCGCCGAGGTCGAGCAGTCCGACTACTGCTGTTGCTGCCGCCACGGCAATCAGGAGACCGGGGATCCGCCGAAAGGGTTTGAGGACCAGGATTAGCACCAAGGTCCCCGCGCCAATCGCGAATGCGGTCCAGTTGGGTTCGCCGCCGAGCACGGCCCGAGCGATTCGCCAGATGTCGCGTAACGGCCCCACACTCTCGATCGAAATTCCGAACAGCTTGGGCAGCTGGCTGATCAGCACCGTGAGCGCGATGCCGTTCATGTATCCGTAGCGGATCGGCTTGGAGAGCAGCTCGGTGATGAACCCGAGCCGTAACAGACCGGCAACAATGGAAACGCCGCCCGCCACAAGCGCCATCGTGCCCGCCAAAGCCACAGCTCGGCTCGGGTCACCGTTGGAATGGGGAAGCACCACCGCGAGAATCAGCGCTGCGAGGGAGGAGTCCGGTCCCAGGACCATGATTCGGCTGGGGCCGAACATCGCATAGGCCAGCAGCGGTACTATGGTCGCGTATAGTCCATAAATCCCCGGAACACCGGACGCTTCCGCGTACGCAATGCCGACCGGGACCAGCATCGTCGTCAACACCAGGCCAGCCGCCAGGTCGTGGGGAGCCCAGGCAGGCTGGTACTCGAGAAGGGTCCGAAGGCCCGGCAGCCAGCGTCGCCAGCCGGAGGGAGCAGCAGTCTCCGGTCGCGCCAGGCGCCCCGGCTCAGGGTGCGAAGGCCTGCCCCCCGTCTCGGGCTTCGAAGCGTCTCCTTCGGTTTCGACTGCTCCCAGGCGTTGAGACATTGTGGCAACGGCCGAGGTTTCAGCGGTGAGCCTCAAGTCTGCGGTCGGCCTGCGGGCCGGTCAAGCAAGCATGAGCGACTCCGCTCAATCCCAGAGCGGTATCGTCATGGACGCCAGCCAGATAATCAACGATGTAATCGCCGAAGGCACCCTTCCGTCTCAGGAAGGGTGCCCAGGCCTCTTGCACCTCGCTCCGCTTTCAGGGATACCAGTTCATTCCGAACAGGAGCCGCGCCGTCGTGCTGTTGTTGAGCTGGGGTGTTTGCTCCTTCTGACCGTCGACCTTCAAGGTGCCCAGCTTGCCGAACCCCACGCTGACACCGGCATCGAGCGCGAGCTTGGGTGACATGAAGTACTGAACCCCACCACCGACCCCGAGCGAAAAGCCGGAGAAGCTCACCTTGGTATCGGCGCCGGTGATATCGTCTTCGACGTTGGCACCGAGGCTCCGGTGCTCGACGGAGGCCATGCCGTAAGGCAGGAGACGCGAGGAGTGCACCGGGATGTTGACTCGCGTTCCGAGATCGATGTGAGTGAGGCCGAGATTACCCGGCAGGTCCTGGCGCGTGCTGTTCTGCTTGGCAATGTCCGCGCTCGCGAACACCATCACCGTCCGGTTGAACGCGTAACCGACCTGCACGCCGCCGCCCGGCCCGAGGCCGGTCGTGATTGGATGGTCGTTCAGCTGGGTCGCGTCACCAGCGGAGGTACCGAAAGCCGCAACCGTGTGAGCGTTGAGCATGAAGCCGGTCGGCTGCGGGCTGGCCGGAGGATGGATAGCGGCGCCGGCGCCAGGGCGATGGGCTTGGGCAGCAGCATTGCCGACGAGCACCGCTTGCAGCATGACCGCAGTAAGCAAGAGTCGCATGATAGAGTCTCCTAGTGTGATGGCGTGCGTTACTGGCGCACGAAGCCGTAGAGAGTGTCGATGGCGCCGTCGCCATCCATGTCGTACCTGATCTCGACCTTGCTATTCTTGGCCAGGCCCTCGAACTCGCCACCCCACGAGTCGGACTTGAAGCTCAGGTGGATGTTGCCGTCCTGGTCTTGATTCCCGCCCTTCCATTGGCCCTTGTCCTCGAGCGTGTACGAGCCCTGTTCGTCTGAGTACGTGAGCGTGAGGGTATAGCCGCCAAGCGGATCGAGGATGAGCGTGCTGGCCGCGACAAAGCGATACAGACCGATGACGCTTCCATCCGGGTTCGACAGCAGCACGATCTGACCGGGGTTCGCCTCATTGATGAGCCCGAGCGTGTAGCCTCCGGCGACCGGGGGCGCGGGGTTGGGGTTGTCCGGGATCTGCGGAGTGCCGGGATCGGGAGTGCCGGGATTGCCGGGATTGCCTGGCTCCTGCGGCGTTCCGGGATCCGGATGATGGCCATCCGGGCCGAGGGCATCTCCGCCGCCCCCGCAGGCGAGCAGCGCGAGACACAGGGCGGCAGATACGAGAATTGAAACGCGGCGCACCATTGAGCTCCTCCGAGTAAGTGATGGTCTGTCGTTCGGAGGTAGGTACGCAGGCGGGCGCGACGCAGTCTCACGCCGGTGCGCATCTGAGCGCGCACCGGAGCAGGTCACCAGGCTGACATGCGGGGCCTTTAGTTAAGACGCAGGGAAAGCGATGAAAGGCTCATAGGATGGAAATCAGCTCGCCGGTGGCCGCAGTGATACGGTCACGAACGGATCGCCGAATACGGTGAAGGCTGCCCAGACGGACGCGGGCGCCTTCTGCTCGATCGCGGCGAGCTTCGCGGCACGCAACGCCTCAGCCACCGGGCGCCCCCGCGCCAACTCGGCGTAAAAGCGCTCGATCAGAGAGACAATGCGCTCGTCGCCAACGCGCCAGCCGGTGGCC
>JBKPTT010000231.1:0-18184 GCA_046735635.1 Acidobacteriota bacterium
TACCACGACTTGACGACGATCGGCAGGCGTTCGGTGTCGCGGCACAGGGCATCGACGCGCCTGAAATCATCGGAGTCGAGCGCCTCGTGTGTGCGCATGGAGGACGCGGTCGAGCGAAGGACGAACCGCACGTCGCCCCAATCGAGCGGCAGATGCTCGAACCGCAGGACCGGCGCGCTCGAGAGTTGCTCGTTGAGATAATCCCGGTCGAGCTTGATCGACGGCAGCGACACGCGCGTCTGCACGCGGCGCTGCAGTTGAAGCAGCTCGATCTGAAGGTCTACGGCGGAACCGAGGTCCGGCTGCGCTTCTTTGAGGCGCCGGAGCTCGGCGATTTCACGTGATTCGGAGCGTTGGGGCGGTGGATGCTGCGGCTCAGCCACGGCGCGATTGTACTCTCGGTCGAGCTAGAACCGGTAAGTCGCGCCCACTCTGACGCGGCGCGCCGCAACGACGGCGTGCGGCGTTCCGAAAAAAATCCCGGCTCTCGCCTCGCGGTTCCACGCCCTTTTGTGTGGATTACGATATCGGGTTAGCGATGCCCGAAAAGAAGGCGGCAGGTAAGCCGAAGCCGCAGCGTCCCGCGAAGAAACCCGCGAAGAAACATCAGGCCAAAAGAGCTCCCGTCAGGGCGAGGACGCGAAAGTCTGTACCGACAAACCAGCCAGCGGCGGCCGCCGAGCGCAGCCGGCTGTCCGTCCTGATGATCGCGTCCGAGGCACACCCGTACGCAAAGACTGGCGGGCTCGCCGAAGTAGCGGCAGCGCTTCCCGACGCGCTCGGCCGGCTGGGTCACGACGTGACATTGGTTCTGCCGCGATATCGCGGGATCGACGTCTCGGGTGCGGCGCGGCAGAGCGTCCAGGTGCCGCTCGGCGCGTCGATCCAGCCCGTGACTTTTCACCGCCGCGTCGAGCGGCAAGGAGTAACGGTCGTCTTCGTCGACATCCCCGATCTGTTCGACCGCGACGGCTTGTACGGCGTCAATGGCGCCGACTATCCAGATAACGCATGGCGATTCGCGATGTTCAGCCGCGCGGCGCTCGAGTACGCGCGGATACGCGGGGAGCGTCCGTCGATCATTCATACACACGACTGGCAGACGGCGCTCGTGCCCGTGTTTCAGAAGATGCTGTTCTCGCCAGACCCGAGCGTCGGCGGCGTGCCCGCGGTATTCACGATCCACAACCTCGCATTTCAGGGTGTGTTTCCGGCGTCTATCGTGCCGATGCTCGGTCTCGGGTGGGAGGTCATGCACGTCGACGCGCTCGAATACTGGGGAAGCGCGAGCTATATGAAAGGCGGGATCAACTTCAGCGAACGCATTACCACGGTCAGTCCCACCTACGCGAAGGAGATTCTCACCCCGGAACTGGGCATGGGGCTCGACGGAGCGCTGCGCCGTCGCGCAAACGATCTGGTCGGGATTCTGAACGGCATCGACGTCGAGCGGTGGGACCCCTCGAACGATCCGTTCGTCGGGCAGCCTTACGACGCCAGCGATCTATCGGGCAAGGCGGCCGCGAAGGCTGTCCTGCTGAAGACCGTTGGCCTGGAACCCTCCTCGTCGCCGGTCATCGGGCTGATCTCCCGCCTCACGAATCAAAAAGGGTTCGACATCATCGCGGCGGCCATGGATGAATTGATAACGTTCGACGCGGTGTGGGTGATGCTCGGTAGTGGTGAGCGTCAATACGAGGACATGTGGCGAAGCCTGGCCGCACGTTATCCGCGGCGCGTCTCGGCGACGATCGGGTTCGATGAGCGGCTCGCGCATCGGATCGAAGCGGGCGCGGACCTCTTCCTGATGCCCTCGCGTTTCGAACCGTGCGGTCTGAATCAGATGTACAGCCTCAGGTACGGCACCGTGCCCATCGTCCGGGCGACTGGCGGGCTGGCCGACACCGTCGTGGAGGCCCGGGCGCCCGGCGGGAACGGGATTCGCTTTACCGACTACTCGCCGGCAGCGCTGGTGGACGCCGTCCGCCGGGCGCTCGAGCTGTATCGCAACCCAAAGCTTTGGAAGCAGTTACAGCAAACCGGCATGGCGGCCGACTTCTCCTGGGACGCTTCGGCCCGGGAGTATGTCAAAGTGTATGAAAGCGCTGCTGCCGCGGCGCGGGAGAACCGTTGAGATGGCATCTGACAACATCACCACCCTGACCGACACGAATTTCGATCAGTCCGTCATCAAGTCTTCGCAGCCCGTGCTCGTCGATTTCTGGGCCGAGTGGTGCGGCCCATGTAAGCGCCTTGGCCCGACGATCGACGAACTTGCGAAGGATTATGACGGACGAGTAACCATCGGCAAGCTGAACGTCGACGACAACCCTGCGGTGGCGGGGCGGTTCAGCATTCGCGGCATTCCCACGCTCCTCCTGTTCAAGGGTGGACAGATCGTCGAGCAGGTTGTCGGCTTGGCGGACAAGGATTCGCTGAAGCGGCTCATCGACAAACACGTCTGAGCCTTCCCCCATGGCAGCGCGCAATGTCATCGTGATCGGCTCGGGCCCCGCGGGCCTGACGGCCGCGCTCTACTCGGCGCGGGCCAATCTGAAGCCGCTCGTGATCGAAGGTCTGGAAGCCGGCGGTCAGCTCATGCTGACTACGCTGGTCGAGAATTGGCCGGGGTTCCGCGACGGCATCATGGGCCCGGACCTCATGGCGGAGATTCGTACGCAGGCGGAACGTTTCGGCGCCGAAACGATTCGCGGCAACGTGACCTCGGTCGATCTCAAGCGACATCCGTTCGTCGTCAAGACCAGCGACGATGAGTACACGGCGCGCGCGCTCATCATCGCGACTGGCGCGTCGGCCCGGCTGCTCGGGCTTCCGTCCGAGCGCGGTCTCATCGGCCACGGCGTGTCGACGTGCGCGACGTGCGACGGCTACTTCTTCCGCGGCAAGCCTATCGCGGTCGTCGGAGGCGGCGACTCCGCGATGGAGGAAGCGATCTTTCTGACCCGCTTCGCCTCGCACGTCACGGTCGTGCATCGGCGCGAGACGCTGCGCGCGTCGAAGATCATGCAGGAAAAGGCGTTCGCGAACCCGAAGATCTCCTTCGAATGGAACTCGGAGGTCGTCGACATCCTCGATCACGGAAAAGGCGAAGTGACGGGGATGGTGCTGCGCAACAACCACACAGGCGAGGAGAAGCAGCTGGCGGTCGAAGGCGTGTTCGTTGCCATCGGCCACACGCCGAACACGACGCTCTTCAAGGGACAGCTGGAACTCGATCACAACGGCTACATCGTGACGCGCCAGGGGTCCCGCACGAGCGCGCGAGGCGTGTTCGCCTGCGGCGACGTCCAGGATCACGTGTACCGTCAGGCGATTACCGCGGCGGGGTCAGGCTGCATGGCCGCGATCGACGCCGAACACTTCCTCGACGGTCTCCCTCAGCATCTCGGGGAACAGCACGCGGTGACATTGCCATAATCGCCGGAATTGCCACAATTGCCATAACTTCGTTCCCTGAATCGAAATCGGAATTGGAGATTCGGCAATCCGGAACTCAATTCCGGCGATTTTGGCAATTCCGGCGATTTTGGCAATCGCTAATCGATCCACCCGCCGCCCACGACCGTGTCGCCATCGTACAGCACGACAGCCTGGCCTGGAGCGATGGCGATCTGCGGATGATCGAAGGTGACGCGCACGCGGCCGGCACTCAGCGACTCGATCGACGCCGGAGCCTCGCGGTGGCGATATCGAATCTGCGCGGTCAGCCGTGTTCCCTGCGCGGGCGGAACGCCGGCGATCCAATTCACGCCTGACGCCGTCAGCGTCTCGCGCTCGAGCGCCGCCTTCGGCCCCACTGTGACGTTCCTCGCGTCGGCGTCGATGCCAACCACGTAAAGCGGGACAGGGGAGGAGAGACCCAGCCCCTTGCGCTGTCCGACAGTGAAGCGATGCACGCCGTCGTGTCGCCCGACGATCTTGCCGCTGACGTCACGAATCGTGCCGGCGAGCGCGGGCGCGTGCCGCTCGACGAAGCTCGCGTGCTCGCCGCTTGCGACGAAGCAGATCTCGTGGCTGTCCTTCTTCTCCGCCACCGAGAGCCCAAGTTCCCGCGCCTGCGTGCGCACGTCGGTCTTGTCGAGCGCGCCGACGGGGAACATCGCGTGCGACAACTGGTCCTGTGTCAGCGTGAACAGGAAGTACGATTGATCCTTCGCGGGATCGAGTCCGCGCTTCAGCAGATATCGGCCGGTCGTCGGGTCCAGATCGACGCGCGCGTAGTGGCCCGTGGCGACGAAATCGGCCCCCAATCCCTCCGCGCGGGCCACGAGCGTCGCGAACTTCAGATCGCCGTTGCAGTGCACGCACGGGATCGGCGTACGCCCCGAGGCATACTCGGCAACGAAGTTGGAAACGACCGTATCGGCGAACTCGCGCTCGAAGTTGACGATGTAGTGCGGGATCCCGATGCGCGCGGCAACACGTCTGGCGTCATGAAGATCGTCGATCGTGCAGCAGGTCCCGAACGCCCGATCCGCGCCGTGGGATCCGGACGCATCGTACAACTGCATGGACAGACCGATGACGTCGTGGCCCTCCCGCGCGAGGAGCGCCGCCGCCACCGATGAATCCACGCCGCCTGACATCGCTACGACGATGCGCATTTGAACTAGTAGAACAAATATTCTTCGTGAGCTTCGTATCTTCGTGTTATCCAGCGTCGGGCGCGTCTCCGCGCTCTACGCTCTGACCTTCGCTCTCGTCAGGCTACGCAGCTTGTCGACGATGCCAGGCACCTTCGACACGACGAAATCCACTTCAGCGTCCGTGTTGCCGGCGCCGAGCGACAGCCGGATCGAGTTCTGTGTGCGCGGTGCGGGTAACCCCATCGCGCGGAGTACGTGTGAGGGCTCGAGTGTGCCCGAGGAACACGCAGACCCGGTTGATACCGCGACACCCTCGAGATCGAGCGCGATCAGCAGGGATTCAGCTTCGACCGAGTCGAAGCTGATGTTCGTCGTGTTCGGCACGCGCGGCTCGCGCGCGCCGTTCACCACGGTCCCGGGAACCGTCGCGAGAATCGCGGACTCGAGTCGATCGCGAAGCGCGGCGAGCCTCGGACCTTCCGACGCCAGCTTCTTCGTTGCGAGATTCGCCGCCACCCCTAGCCCCGCAATCGCGGGGACGTTCTCGGTACCGGCGCGGCGGCTGCGCTCGTGCTTGCCGCCGGTGAGAATTGACGTAATCCGTGCGCCGCGTATGATCCACAGCGCGCCAGCTCCCTTCGGCCCGTTGAACTTGTGGGCGGACAGCGAGAGCAGGTCGACGCCAAGGTCGCGGACGTTTACCGCGATCTTTCCAATCGACTGGACGGCGTCGGTGTGCATCAACGCGCCGTGTGCGTGCGCAATGCGCGCGAACTCGGTGATCGGCTGAATGGTGCCAATCTCGTTGTTGGCGTGCATGACCGATACGATCGCGGTGTCGCGAGAAATCACCTGCTCGAGCGATTCCGGCTTCGAAATTCCGGTTGCGTCTACGGGCAGGAGTGTCACCTTCCAGCCGCGCCGCGCGAGCGCGCGAAGCGTCACGAGTACGGCCTCGTGTTCGATGCTCGATGCGATCAGGTGCTTTCGCCCCGTCGGCTCGAGCGCCTCGGCGACCCCCCTGAGCGCAAAATTGTCAGACTCGGTCCCGCCACTGGTGAACACCACTTCCGACGGATCCCCCCCGACGAGCGCCGCCACCGACGATCGGGCGTCGTCAAGCACGGCCTTTGCGCGCTGGCCGAAATGGTGCACGCTCGACGCGTTCCCGAACTCCTCGCTCATGACGCGGACCATCGTCTCGACGACGGCCGGATCGAGCGGCGTAGTGGCATTGTGGTCGAAGTAGATCCGCATCCGGATCCTTCATCTTACCATTCTCGCTAACTCTCAGCAATAAAAGGACTAGACAGCGGATTCCAGGGTTGCGTATACTTGCCGCACCCTGCTGCCGAGCCACGGACTTGCGACAGAAACACACGGATAGTGGAGAGTGACTCATGTGGAAACGGGATGAACCGGCGAAGCCTACCACCCCGGGTGGATCGGGTGTAGGCTCGCAACCCGCCAGCGCACCTCTTGCCGCTGAGGCGGCGCCAAACAGAGCGGCGGCGACCGATCTGCCGCGCGGACAGGAGAGAACAGCAGTGAATATCGGCAAATCTGTCGTCATCAAAGGCGAACTCAACGGCAGCGAAGACCTCACGATTGAAGGGCAGGTCGAGGGCAAGATTGAGCTTCGACAGAGCGTCCTGACGATCGGGGCGAACGGCCGCATCAAGGCGCAGGTATTCGCCAAGTCGGTCATCATCCTGGGCGAGGTGACCGGGAACGTGACCGCCAGCGAAAAGGTCGACATCCGCGACAACGGGTCGGTCGACGGCGACATCACGGCTCCGCGCGTGGCGATTGCCGAGGGGGCGCATTTCCGCGGCAGCATCGACATGCAGAAGGGGTCGGCCAAGCCGGAGGGCAAGGGAGACAGCAAACCCGCGGCAGCATCCACGTCGGCGAGCTCCAGCGCGGCGACTGCAGGCACGCCCGCTGCAGCCGGCGCCAATCGCTAGACACCGGATCGGGTGATCGGGATGCTGTCAGACCTTCTCCGCTGGGGCGGGAAGCGCCCCGGTCAACCCGACGCGCCGGGTGACACGTCCGTTCCACGCGACGGAGAGCCGGTTGTCGCGTCGAAGGCCTTTCCGAAATTCCTGACGGCCCTCGGCCAGCGGCCGGCGCCTCCCGTCCTTCTCGATTTCGGCCCCGTGATCGGGACCAACGTCGCCTTTTTCGGTGAAAACCTCGGCTGCAAGCTGTTCATCGAGGACTTGTTCACCGATCTGGATCGCCACACGAAAGCCGGCACGCTCGACGCGCTGCCGGCGGCAATCGCGTCGCGATTCCGGCACGGCGGCGAAAGCGTGGACGGCGTGCTCTGCTGGGACATCTTCGATTTCCTGCAGAAGCCTGCGGCGCAGGCGCTCGCGAAGGAGATCGTCCGGATGATCCGGCCGGGCGGCGCGGTGATGGGCTTCTTCTGCACGTCGAGCGTGCCGCGCTCGGTGTTCATGAAATACGAGATCGTCGACGAGCAGTCGCTGCGTCATCGCCAGCACACCGGCGTCGGGGGAGCGCGACAGGCATTTCAGAATCGCGACATCATCAGGATGTTCGACGGCCTGATCGTGTCCGATTCGTTCCTGCTGAAGAACAATATCCGGGAGATCCTGCTCAAACGAAGGAGCTAGGCCCATGCGTCCCGTCATCGCGCTCCTGACCGATTTCGGCGCGCGCGATCACTATGCCGGGACGATGAAGGGGGTCATGCTGGCGATCTGCCCGGACGTGACGCTCGTGGACATCACGCACGAGATCACGCCGCACGACGTCCTCGAGGGATCGCTGCAGCTGGCCGCTTCGTTCAAGTACTTTCCCGGCGGCACCATCTTCGTGGCCGTTGTGGATCCCGGAGTCGGCTCGGCCAGGCGGGGCATCGCCGCCGAAGCCGGCGACTACCGGTTCGTCGCGCCCGACAACGGGCTCCTCACCGGCGTCTTCCGCGAGACCCCTCCCAAGCGAGTCGTCGAGCTGACCGAACGCCGGTACGCGCGGCCAACGGTCAGCCGTACGTTCGAGGGGCGCGATCGATTCGCGCCCGCCGCCGCCTGGCTCGCCAAAGGGATTCAGCTGTCGGCACTCGGCCGCACCATTACGAACTACCATCAGCTCGACATTCCGCAAGCCACGGTGGGTGATACCGAGTTGCACGGCGTCGTGCTCCTGTCGGATCGATTTGGCAACCTCGTGACCAACATCGATCGCCGCACGTTCGAAGCGTTCACGCGCGGCCAGGGCGTGTCGCTCGGCGTCGCCGGCCATGCGATTGCCGGCGTCGTCGCCACCTATGCCGACATCCGCAACGGCGAAGTGTGCGCGCTCTTCGGGAGCACCGACCACCTCGAGTTCGCGCTGAACGGCGGCAGCGCGGCGACCGCACTGTCGGCCGGCCGTGGCGCCGCCGTGCAGATTACGCGAGCATAATCAGCGCCCTCCACCGTCGACTGCACGAGCCGACGGCTTAGAACACGAAGGCATGAAGTCCACGCCGCTTCGTGTGCTTCGAGTCAATGGCTGTCAGCCCGTTCTGATTCGTTGCCGACTACAATACTCTGTTGTTATTCATTCGGAAGGACTCTTACATGGTCGATTTCGATCTCACAGAGGAACATCAGCTCCTCGAGCAATCGGTGCGCGAGTGGGCGGCGCGCGAGGTGGCGCCGCGGATCAAGGACCTCGATCGCGAACACCGGTTCGACCGCAACATCCTGCCGCAGATGGCGGAGCTCGGATTGCTCGGCTGCTCGGTGCCCGTGGAATACGGGGGCGCCGGGATGGATTACATCAGCCTCGGCATCGCATCGGAGGAGCTGGAGTACGTCGACACCTCGATGCGGGTGATCATGTCGGTTCACGCCGGCCTGAACTGCCTGTCGCTGCTGACATGGGGGACCGAGGATCAGAAGCAGCGGTATCTCGTGCCGCAGGCCAAGGGGCAGAAGATCGCGACCTACGGATTGACCGAGCCTTCAGCCGGCAGCGACGTGCGCGGGATTCAGACAGTTGCCGTCAAGAAGGGCCATCGCTACTACTTGACAGGCGAGAAGATGTGGATCTCGCTCGCCGACGTCGCCGACAACTTTCTCGTGTTCGCCTGGAGCGACGCCGAGAAGAAGAAGCAGCGCGATCCTTCCGGCATCAGCGCGTTCATCGTCGAGCGCGCGTTCAAGGGGTTCACGAGCGGCACGCTCAAAGAGAAATGGGGGATCCTCGCGGGGAATACGGGCTTCTTCACGATGGAGGAGGTCGAGGTGCCCGAGGAGAACCTCGTCGGGCGCGCCGGAGAAGGGTTCAAGATCGCCATGTTCGCGCTCGACCAGGGGCGCTACACGGTAGCCGCCGGCGCGACCGGCCTGATCCGCGCGTGCCGCGACGCGAGCGTGAAGTACGCGAAAGAGCGGAAGGCGTTCGGCGTCGCGATCTCCGAGCACCAGCTCGTGAAGGAAATGATCGCGCAGATGGAGTCCGATTATCAGGCGGCGCGGCTGCTGTGGCTGCGCGCCGGCTTTCTCAAGAACCAGGGCCGCCGCAACACGCGCGAGACGGGTCTCGCGAAATGGTTCGCGACGGTCGCCTCCGAGCGCGCCGCGGGCGACGCCGTTCAAATCCATGGCGCCAATGGATATTCCGACGAATACCCGGTGGGCCGTTTTTATAGAAACTGCAAGGGCGCGGTGATCTACGAGGGCACTCGCGAGATTCACAAACTGATGCAGGCCGATTACGTCCTCGGGTTCCGACAGGATCGTCCAACGCGCTGCGAGCTGCCGCGTGCAACCTGATCTCTCGCTCGAATTCCTGCGCGTCGTCGAACAGGCCGCCATCGCGTGCGCGCACACGATGGGACTCGGCGATGGCCACAAATCCGATCAGGCGGCGGTCGAGACGATGAGGCAATGTCTCGACACGGTGCCGATCGATGGCACCATCGTCATCGGCGAAGGCGAGCGAGACAAGGCGCCGATGCTCTTCATCGGCGAGAAAGTCGGCATCGCCGCCAGGAATGCCGCAGCGGCGTCGGCGCTGCCGTCGGTCGACATCGCAGTCGATCCGCTCGAGGGCACGAACCTGTGCGCGACGGGAGCTGCGAACGCGCTGGCGGTGATCGCCGCGGCGGATCGCGGCGGCCTGCTGCACGCGCCCGATTTGTATATGGAGAAGCTGGTCGTCGGCCCCGGCGCGAAGCACGCCGTCAGCCTCGACGCGTCTGTCACCGACAATCTGTGGGCGATCGCGAAATCGCTCGATCGCGACATCGACGACCTCGTCGTCATCGTGCTCGACCGCCCGCGGCACGAGAGGCTGATCGAGGAGATCCGGGCCGCCGGAGCGCGTATCCGCCTGATCAGCGACGGCGATCTCTCGGCTGGCATTGCCGCTGCGGTGATGGGAAGCGGCGTCCACGCCGTGATGGGCATCGGCGGCGCGCCCGAGGGCGTGTTGACAGCCGCGGCCATGCGCTGTCTGAACGGTGAGATTTTCGGGCGTCTCGTCGTGAATACACCCGCGCACGAAGCGCGCTGCCGGGCAATGGGCATCGGCGACGTGCGGCGTGTCTACACCTCCGCCGATCTGGCGTGCGGCGAGAACATCGTCTTCGCGGCTACCGGTGTGACCGATGGGACTCTGATGAAAGGCGTCCGTTTCTTTGGTGACGGCGTTCGTACGAGTTCCCTGATCATGCAGAGCCGGCCGGCACGAATCCGTTTCATCGACACCATTCACGTTCAGCAGACCGAAGTGGTGAAGGTGAGATTCTAGGGCTCCGCGGGTGAACTGGAGACGCAATCTGTTCGCGGTGACCGCCGCGAGCTTCATCGGCTTCACCGGCTTTACGCTGGTCATGCCGTTTCTCCCCTTGTACTTCCAGCAGCTTGGGGTCAGCGATGTCGGCGACATCGCGATGTGGTCCGGGCTGAGCCTCGGCGTCACGCCGGCGGTCACGGCAATCCTCTCGCCGTTCTGGGGGCGGCTCGCGGATCGTTACGGCCTGAAGATCATGGTCGAGCGCTCGCTCGTCAGCTTCATCGTCGTCATGGGCCTCATGGCCTACGTGAAACATCCGTGGCAAGTGCTTGCGCTGCGCGCGCTGCAGGGTGTTTTCGCGGGTTATGGATCGTTGACATTGACGATGGCGGCTGATTCCGCGCCGCGCGAGCAGACCGCTTATGCGATCGGCTTCGTACAGACCGCGCAGCGACTCGGGCCGGCTGCAGGGCCGGTGATCGGCGGCACGATCGCGCAGCTCGTCGGCCTTCGCGACGCGTTCCTCGTGACGGCCGCCTTCTACCTCTGCGCCGTCGTGGTGGTGTTTTTCATGTACGACGAGCGGCGTGCGCCGCACATGGCCCACGGGCCCGGGCGCGAACGTGTGACGTTCCGAAACGTGCTGGCGTTCGAGAATTTCGTGCTGCTGATGGGCGTCGTCTTCGGCCTGCAGTTCATCGATCGCAGCTTCGGCCCGGTGCTCCCGCTCCACGTCGCAGCGCTCGGGACCGCGCAAGAGCAGGTGCCGATCGTCGCCGGCGTGCTCTTTTCGATCATGGCTGCCGCGGGTGCGATCGGCCACCACATGTGCGGCAAGCTGCTGCGGCGGGCGACGGCGCGCCACGTGATTGTGGCAAGCGCGGCCATCGCGTCGGCCGGCGCGCTGGTGTACGTCGTCGCGGGCAGCGCCTGGTTGCTCGTCCTCGGGACCCCGGTGTTCGGGCTCGGCATCGGGATCGGAATGACAGCCACCTATACGGCTGCGAACAGTGTCTTGCCGGACAACGCCCGAGCCACCGGCTTTGGGCTGCTCTCCACCGGTTCGCTCGCCGGCATCGCGCTCAGTCCCATGATCAACGGGATCATCGCGGTGCGAAGCATCCGGACGGTATTCGTCCTCGACACCGCTGCGCTCCTCGCAGTTTGTGCGCTGGTGTCTCGAATGATGATCGCCGCACCGCTCGACGCTCCGACCGCGCCGGCCACCGAAGAGCTGTAGCCGCAGTCAGAAGGTGGCTGGCGAGCGCCGGACCGCTACTCGCCGGCGATCTGAATGACAAGCTCGCGCTCGCGCGGACGCGTATCGAATTCGACGAGGACCAGCTGCTGCCACGTCCCAAGCAGCAACCGCGCGTTCTGAAACGGCACGACGACCGACGGCCCGAGTAGTGCCGCGCGGACGTGGCTCGAGCCGTTGTCGTCGCCCCACCGCAGGTGATGTCGATACTCCGCGTGCCGGGGGGCCAGCGACTCGAACATCCGGTTCAGATCCTCGACAGCGCCGGATTCGAACTCGATGGTCGTGATGCTCGCGGTCGACCCAACCACGAATGCGGTGACCGTTCCTTCGCGCGCTCCCGATTCGGTGACGAGCCGCGCGACGACGCTGGTGATGTCACGGACGTCTCCCTGTCCGTTCGTCGAGATGTCGTGTCTTCTGGTGAGGATCACGGATTGGGTTATATATCAGGAGGACTGCGCCGCAACATGATCGTCCCCGCGTCATCGGAAGGGATCGCGCAAGCGGCCGACGTCCTCCGCACGGGCGGGGTCGTCGCGTTTCCGACCGACACTCTGTACGGCCTCGCCGCCGATCCGCTGAACGATGCGGCGGTCGAACGATTGTTCGCGCTGAAGGGACGGCGACCTGACGCGGCGGTGCCGCTGGTTGCTGCCGATCTGCAGCAGGCGCAACTGGCCGGCGAGTTCGGACCGGACGAGCTCCGCCTGGCGCACGCGTTCTGGCCCGGACCTCTCTCTGTAATCGTTCCGGCGCATGCGCGTCTGTCGCGCGCTGCGCTCGGCGGCGGCACGACTGTGGCGATTCGCGTTCCCGCCCACGCGGTGGCGCGTGCGCTGGCGGCAGCGTTCGCGTTTGCGATCACTGCAACGAGCGCGAACGCGTCCGGCGAGCGGCCCGCCGAGAGCGCACATGATGCTGCCGAGGCGGTACCCCACGCCGATCTGATTCTCGACGGCGGACGCACCGCGGGCGGACGACCGTCGACGATCGTGCGCGTCGATCGCGGCACGCCAACGCTCGTTCGACCCGGGGCGATCGCGTGGGAGCGCGTGCTAGAATCGCTCCAGTGACACGTTCTTCGGTCTCGCACTCCATTTCGCACGATCAACCGGAACGTGCGGCACTCGTCGGGCTCTTCAACGGCTCCTCACGTCAATTCGATCCGGAACATTCGCTCGCCGAACTCGCAGGCCTGACGGCTGCCGCGGGTGCATCGGTGGTGCTTCGCCTGCTGCAGGAACGTCCGAAACCGGATCCCGCGACGTTTCTCGGCAGCGGCAAGGTCGCAACGCTGGCGGCCTCTTGCGACGAGCTCAACATCCACGTGGTGATCTTCGACAACGAGCTGAGCCCCGCGCAACTGCGCAACCTCGAGGAGCAGCTCGATCGCAAGGTTCTCGATCGCACACAGCTGATCCTCGACATCTTTGCGCGCCGCGCGCGCACACGGGAAGGCAAGCTGCAGGTCGAGCTCGCGCAACTCAAGTACCTGATGCCGAGACTGGTGGGGTCGGCGACCGCGCTCTCGCGGCTCGGCGGCGGGATCGGCACACGCGGCCCAGGCGAAACAAAGCTCGAAACCGACCGCCGGCGGATCCGCCATCGCATCAGCCTCCTGACAAAGGAGATCGACGCCGTGCGCCGCCGGCGCTCGCAGCTTCGCGACCGACGGCACAAGTCGGCGGTGCCGACCGTGGCGCTCGTCGGCTACACCAACGCGGGGAAGACGACGCTCTTCAACGCGCTGACCGGCGGCGACGCGGTCGCGTCGAACGCGCTTTTCGTGACGCTCGATCCGCTCGTGCGGAGGGTGCGCCTGCGCGATCGCCGCGAGTTGCTGGTCTCCGACACGGTCGGATTCATCGAGCGCCTGCCACATTCGCTCGTGGCCGCATTCCGCGCGACGCTGGAGGAGGTGGCCGCCGCCGACCTGCTGCTGCACGTGATCGACGCCGCGAGCGCGGACTACGAGGCGCACATCCGGGCCGTCCACGCCGTGCTGGCGGAGGTCGGGGCCGAGCAGGTGCCGTGCATCGACGTCTTCAACAAATGCGATCGGCTGACGCCTGAGTTGCGCACGCGGATCCGGGCGATACACCCGGCCGCGCTCTGTGTGTCCGCGTTGACGGGCGAAGGGCGCGACGACCTCATCGCCGCCGTCGAGTCCCGCCTCGCGCTCGACACGGCACACGTGATGATGGAGTTCAATACGGGGGACGAGGACCGCGAACGGATCGCGAGCCTCTATCGCGTCGGACGCATTCTCCGGCACGTGTCCAGCAACGGACGCGTGTCGATCGAAGCCGAGGTCCCGCGGCGCGTGCTTGATCGGTTCCCGTCGGCCGTGGTGCAGACGACATGACGCGCTGGCTCGCGCGATTGCTTGCGGCGTGTGCGATGGCCGCGGTGGCGGCGGGCTGCGCGAAAAACCCTCCGGCCGTTGCGCCGCCAAGCGGCCCCGCCAGATTTCCTGATTTCGTGTTTCCAACCGTCCCGCCGCAGCTCGAGACGGGGCCGGCGCGCTTCAATCAGCAGTCCGGCTGGCAGTGGCTGCAGGCAGGTGACCTGAAAGCCGCGGAACGGAATTTTTCGGCGGCGCTGAAGCTCAGTCCCTCGTTCTATCCCGCGGAAGCGGGCCTCGGCTACGTCGCGCTCGCCCGCAAGGACGCCCGGGACGCCACCGGACATTTCGACCGCGCGCTCGGCGCGAACACGTCGTATGCACCGGCGCTCGCCGGGCGCGGCGAAGCGCTGCTCGCGCTCGGCCAACGCGACGCCGCGCTCACGAGCTTCGAGGCAGCCGTTACCGCGGATCCGCAGCTGTCTGGATTGCGCAGCCGCATCGAAGTACTGCGATTTCGAGGATTGCAGGAAGACGTCGATGCGGCCCGAAAAGCCGCTGAAGCCGGCCGGTTGGCCGAGGCCCGCACCATGTACGAACGGACGCTGGCGGCCTCGCCCGACAGCCCCTTTCTCTACCGAGAGCTCGCCATCGTCGAGCGGCGCGAGGGGAATCTCGCGCGCGCGTTGGAGCATGCCGAGAAGGCCGCGACGCTCAATCCGACCGAATCGCGCAACTTCACGACCATCGGTGAGATTTACGAGGCGCAGGGAGAGTACGCGAAAGCGATAGAGGCCTACACGTCCGCGGCTGCGCTCGAACCGAGTGAGTCGCTCGACCGGAAGCTCGACGAGCTGCGCGCGACGACGGCATTTGCGGCGATGCCCGCGGAGTACCGTTCGATTGAAACCGCCGAAACCATTACGCGCGCTCAGTTGGCCGCGCTCATCGGCGTGCACCTCGACGATTTGCTCAAACGCGCGCCGCGCTCGAATGTGGTCGTCATCACGGACACGCGATCGAGCTGGGCGGCGCCATGGATTCTGTCCGTGTCGCGGGCCGGGATCATGGAGGTGTACCCGAACCACACGTTCCAGCCGAATGCCGTCATACGGCGCGCGGACATGGCGCAGGTTGCCTCGCGCGTGCTGAACCTCATCGCCTCGTCGAACTCAAAGCTCGCCGCCTCCCTCAAGAACGCACACGGCAAGTTCCCGGACGTGCCGCCGGGACATTTCAGTTATGCCGCCGCGTCCATCGCGGTGCAATCCGGAGTCATGAACGTGACGAGCGACGGCACGTTTCAGCTCTCGCGTCCCGTGACCGGCGCCGAGGCCATTGCGGCGATCGGCAGACTCGAGGACCTGGCAGGGCACACTCCCCGATGAACCAGCTGACCGCGGCGAATCAGCTCACGCTCTTGCGGATCGTGCTGATTCCGCCGTTCGCGATTCTGCTGATCTATGGATATCGCGGGCTGGCGCTCTTGACGTTTCTGGCGGCGGGCGTGACGGATCTCTTCGACGGCCTCATTGCCAGGCGGACAGGGCAGAAGACCACACTCGGCGCGTGGCTGGATCCGATGGCGGACAAGCTGCTCGTCATCACGATGTTCGTGATGCTCACACTGCCTGGCACCGGAACGCCCAACCGGCTGCCGCTCTGGTTCACGATTCTCGTGCTCAGCCGGGACATCGTGATCGTGCTGACCGTCGCGGTCGTCAATCTCGCGATCGGCCGCCGGACGTTCCGCCCATCGATCTTCGGCAAGATCGCCACCGCCACCTACCTGGCCACCGGCGTGGCGACGCTTTACTACAACTACCTGGACGTCACGTCACAGGTCATCACGTTTCTCGTTTACGCGTCGCTCGCCATCACCTTCATCTCTGCGTTCGACTACGCGATCGAGGTGTTTCTGAGAGGCCCACAAGGTACACACGGTGCACAGGGCGGGTAAGGTGCATCCGGTGCACCGGATCACGGGTGCGTCGCGATTTTCTGGCGGAAGTATTCGAGCGTTTTCGTGAGCCCTTCCTCCAGACCGATCTTCGGTTCCCAACCGAGGAGCGTTCGGGCGCGCGTGATGTCTGGCTGGCGGACCTTCGGGTCGTCCTCCGGCAGGGGCCGGTACACGATCTTGCTCTTCGAGCCGATGAGCCGGATGATCGTGCGCGCGATGTCCTCGATCGTCATCTCATGTGGATTGCCGATGTTGACTGGCTCGTTCACATTCGATTCCAGAAGCCTGATGACGCCATCGACGAGATCCGACACGTAGCAGAAGCTGCGCGTCTGCTGACCGGAGCCGAAAATCGTGACGTCCTCGCCCGTGAGCGCCTGGCTCATGAACGCCGGCACGGCGCGGCCGTCGCGCAGCCGCATGCGCGGGCCGTACGTGTTGAAAATGCGTACGATTTTGGCGTCGAGCCCGTGATAGCGGTGGTAGGCGGTAGTCATCGCCTCCGCGAACCGCTTCGCCTCGTCGTACACGCCGCGCGGGCCGATCGGATTGACATTGCCCCAGTAGGTTTCCTTCTGAGGGTGCTCGAGCGGGTCGCCGTACACCTCTGAGGTCGACGCAATCACGAACCGCGCGTTCTTCGCCTTGGCGAGGCCGAGCGCCTTGTGCGTGCCGAGCGCGCCGACCTTGAGCGTCGGGATCGGCAGCTCGAGATAATCGATCGGGCTCGCCGGGCTCGCCCAGTGCATCACGGCGTCGACCGGTCCTTCGATGTTGATGTAGTTGGTGACGTCGTGCTTGATGAACACGAAATCACGATTGGCCAGGTGCGCGATGTTCGCCGTGGATCCGGTCAGCAGGTTGTCGATCCCGATGACCGAGTGACCGCGATCGAGGAGGGCTTCGGAGAGATGGGACCCGATGAAACCGGCGGCGCCGGTGATGACAATACGCATAGGGAAATGCTGATTTTCGAATGCTGATTGCTGATTTATTGACTGATTCCTGATTATTGACGAAGTCTGATTGACGAGAGGCTGAATGCTGTCGCGAAATCGACGTTCCCCCAATAAATCAGCATTCAGCAATCATCAATCAGCACTTCAGCGAAGCCGTCAGTATGCGTGTTTCTGGAGGCCGCGCAGCACCGTGAGACACATGATCTTGATGTCGAGCGAGACCGACCAGTTCTCGATGTAGTACAGGTCGTACTCGATGCGCTTCTCGAGCGAGGTGTTGCCGCGCCATCCGTTGACCTGCGCCCAGCCTGTGATTCCGGCCTTGACCTTGTGCCGCAGCATGTACTGGGGAATGCGGTGCTTGAACTGCTCGACGAAGTACGGCCGCTCCGGGCGCGGCCCGACGATTGACATGTCGCCGCGCAGCACGTTCCACAGCTGCGGCAGCTCGTCGAGGTCGAGGCGGCGCAGCCACTTGCCGAGCGGCGTGCAGCGCGGGTCGTTGTCGCGCGCCCAGACGGGGCCGGTCGCATCTTCGGCGCCCTGGTACATCGAGCGGAATTTGAACACCTGGAACGCTTTGCCGTCGAGGCCCATCCGCTCCTGCTTGTAGAACACGGCGCCTTTCGACGTGTATTTGACGAGCGCGGCGATGATGGCGAACGGCACCGCGAATGCCGTCAGCGCGGCAGCGGAAATCGCGACGTCGATCGCGCGCTTGAGGACGCTGTTGAGCCCGCGAAGGGGCACGTCGTTCAGGCTGATGATCGGGACGCCGTCCAGGTTCTCGAGCCTGGCGCGGAGCGCGATGAACTGCAGCAGGTCGGGCACCACGTGGACTTCGACGGCTTCGCGGTTGGTGGCTTCGACGATCGAGAGCATCTTCACGTGCTCTTCGAGCGGCAGCGCCACATACACGTGATCGATGCTCTCCTGCCGGATGATCTCGTCGGCTTCGGCGAGCGTGCCGAGGAGCGGGAGTCCGCGGTACCCGATGTGATCGCCGGCCGCGCGATCGTCGAGAAACCCGACGACTTTGAACCCGAGCTCCCGATGCTCGAGCACCTTGTCGGCGACGAGCTTTCCGAGGTCGCTGGCTCCGGCAATCAGAACGCGCTTGAGCCCGATGCCTTTCTTCCATCGCCGCTCGAACGCTTCGCGCACGAACTCGCGCGAGGCGTAGGCGAGCATGATGTCGATGACCAGGTAGAACGCCCACACGAGCTGCGACACCTCGTACACGCCGATGTCTTTCAGCCGGTCGGGCACGTAATAGGTGTTGTAGTACAG
>JBKPTT010000232.1:0-9538 GCA_046735635.1 Acidobacteriota bacterium
GTGGGAGCGGATGAAAGCGCTCGATGAGCAGAGCCTGACGAGCGCGTTGGGCAACTGGATCGACAAGGGTTCGATCAAAGCCGTCCTGCAGCGCCGCGACAAGATGCAGCAGGTCATCGATAAACTGCCGAAAGCCGGCACACAGTAGCCCGAGCGTCAAGGGACAGCCACCGAGCATCGGAGCACGTACTCCCGGTGTGCTTTCAACGCCAGGCGCACGCTTTCCGCCGGCTCTGTTCGAATGGGCGAGCGATCTTCGATGACGGCGACGACGCGCTGCCCTTTGGGCGCGCGCACGACCCGTTCGATATCGACGTCGGGCACGAGCCGCGCGTCCGTCTCACGGCCATACTGCCATTTCAGATCGACACCTGTTGCCCCACGCGCGCGCAGGCCGGTGATCGACCCCGTTTGCCATGCAGACGGCAGAGCCGGCAGCAGCGCGATTTCCCCCGCGTGGGATTGCAGCAGCATCTCGCAGATGCCCGCCGTGCCGCCGAAGTTGCCGTCGATCTGGAACGGGGGATGATTGTCGAACATGTTCGGCAACGTCGAACGCGCGAGCAGCGCCATCAGGTGCTCATGCGCGAGATCTCCTTCTTCCAGCCGCGCGAAAAAATTGACGATCCAGGCGCGGCTCCATCCGGTGCCGCCTCCGCCGGCGGCCAGGCGCCGTTCGAGCGTCACGCGTGCCGCTGTGGCCAGGTCGGGCGTGCCGCGCGGCGTGATCTGGTTCGACGGGTGCAGCGCGAACAGATGGGAAATGTGCCGGTGGCCCGGTTCGCGCTCGTCGTAGTCTTCGAGCCACTCCTGCAGCTGACCGTGCTTGCCCACCTTGAACGGCACCAGCTTGCCACGCGCGGCCTCGACGCGCGACCGGAAATCGGCGTCGGTTTCCAGAATCTCGCTCGCGTCGATCACGCGTGTGAATAGTGCGCGCGCGATCTCCGTGTCCATGTACGGGCCCATGGTCAGCGACGCGACCTGACCGTCGCCGGTCTTGTACTGGTTCTCCGGCGAGATCGAGGGCCCGGTAATCAGATGTCCCTGCCCATCGTCGATCATGTAATCGAGGAGGAACTGCGCGGCCTCCTTCATGACTGGATACGCGCGCGTGCGGAGGAACGCGCGGTCCCGCGTGTAATCGTAGTGCTCCCAGAAATGGAGCGAGAGCCAGGCACCGCCCATCGGCCAGACGCCATATCTCGCGCCGTCGATCGGCCCGGCGTGCCCCCAGCCGTCAGTGTTGTGGTGCATGACGAATCCACCGGCGCCGTAGATCGCCTTCGCCTCATGCCGCCCATCTTCACGCGCTCTGTCCACGTGGTCGAACAGCGCTGACGTCATCTCGGTCAGATTCGCGACCTCCGCCGGCCAGTAGTTCATCTCCGTGTTGATGTTGATCGTGAACTTGCTGTCCCACGGCGGCGAGAGCGATTCGTTCCAGATCCCCTGCAGGTTCGCGGGCAGTGTCCCCGGTCGGCTGCTCGAGATGAGTAGATAGCGCCCGAACTGGAAATACAACGCTTCCAGCGCGGGATCCTGGGCTCCCGCCTTCACGCGCGCGAGGCGTTCGACGATCGGCAGGTCCGGCGCGGTCGCGCCGAGCTGAAACACGACGCGTGCGGCGAAGCGCCGGTAATCGGCCGTGTGCTCGGCACGGATGCGATCGCTGGGACGCTGCGCTGCCGCATCGAGCGTCTTTCGGGCAGCGGTCAGCGGATCGCTGTCGCGATACGTGGTCGCTACGGCAATCAGCAGCGTCGCGGAATCGGCACCGTCGACGACGACGAAGCTACCGTCGGCGTGCGTCGTGCCGCCCTGCGCGATCACGCGCGTCACGGCCGCAAAACTGACGCCGGCCTTCGGCTCGTCCTTCTGGCGATCCCCGACCGCGAGCGCCTGGCCTTCGAGCATGATGTCGCGGCCGTCCGCGCGTGGGGTCGCATCGGCCTGCCGCGCCATCGCTGCAGAGAAGCTGAGCGCGCCAGGTCGGCTCGCTGTCAAGCGCAGCACCATCACTTGATCGACCGCGCTCGAGAACGCTTCACGCGTGAACACGGTGTCGTCGACTCGGAACGTCACACGCGCGATCGCCTCGTCGATGTCGAGCTCGCGCCGGTATTTCGAGAACTCCCCGGCGTGCTTGAACTGGAGCAGTAGATCGCCGAGCGTTTGATATGGCGGCATGCGCCGCGGAATCGAGATGATCGCCTTGTCGGCCAGCGCCTCAGCATCCGCAACCTTGCCGGCAAGGAGCAGCCGCCGCACCTCGGGCACGGCCTGCGCCGCGGCGGGGTTGACGCGATCCATCTTCCGCCCAGCCCACACGCTGTCCTCGTTGAGCTGGAGACGCTCGGAATTGAGGCCGCCGAAGACCATCGCGCCGAGGCGGCCGTTTCCGATCGGGAGCGCTTCGTTCCAGGTGGCGGCAGGTGATGAGTACCAGAGAACGTTGGACCTATCGTCAATCGCAGCCGGCCTGAAGGCCGGCACTACCGGCGTCGGGGACGTGCGTTCGAGCGTGGCACGCCGAGGTCGTCGAGCACGCGATCGTTGTCGCGCCATTCCGGATTCACTTTGACGCGCAGGTCCAGGAATACCTTCGTTCCGAAGAACTGCTCGAGATCCCGCCGCGCCTCTGTGCCGATCCGCTTGATCATGTCGCCGCCTCGCCCGATGACGATCGGCTTCTGGGACTCCGTTTCGACGTAGATCGTACAGTACAGCCGGAGGAGACGCTCGCGATCCTGCTCGTTGAACTCGTCTACCACGACGGCGGTTGTAAACGGCAGCTCCGCCCGCGTGTGCTGCAGCACCTTCTCGCGTACGGTCTCAGCCACCAGGGCTCGCTCGGGCTGATCGGTCAGATAATCTTCCGGGAACCCGGGCTCGCCTTCGGGGAGGTGCTCCAACAGCACCCCCTCGAGCCGCTCCACCCCGTCACCGGTAGCCGCCGATACCGGAACGATTGCCACGAACTCGTGCCAGGTCTGCGCTTTCTCGATGAGCGGCAGCAGCCTCGACTTCGCGACGCGATCGATCTTGTTCAAGACGAGCACCACGGGTGCTGTGACGTCCGCAAGCAGCCGGGTGACGTATTGGTCGCCGTGGCCTGGCTTCGTTGAGGCGTCGAACAGCAGCACGACGACATCCACCTCACCGAGCGTCTCCAACGCCGTATCGACCATGCGCACGTTCAGGCGGTGAATCGGGCGATGAATACCGGGCGTATCCACGAACACGACCTGGCCGTCCGGATAGTTCTTGACCGCGAGAATCCGGTTCCTGGTTGTCTGAGGCTTGTCCGAGACGATCGCCACTTTCTCGCCGATGATCCGGTTGAGCAGCGTTGACTTTCCCGCGTTAGGCCGCCCGACAAGAGAAACGTAGCCAGCCTTGGGCATCGAATTACCGCTCGAGGTTCAGCGTCCCGCGCTCCGGTTGCGCTTCCGGGGCGAGCCGCATTCTCACTTTGTGGATCCGGCGGCGCTCCGCCTCGAGCACCTCGACGTGCAGTCCATCGACGTCGAATTCCTCGCCGACCGCCGGCACACGGCCGACGCGCGTGAGCACGTAGCCGCCGACGGTCTCGAACCCCTCTGGTTCGATGGTGACGCCGAGACACTCGCGCACCTCGTCGATGTTCACCTTCGCGCTGAACACGTACGACCCGTTGCCTTCGTCGACGACAGGCTCCATCTCGACGTCGTACTCGTCGCGGATCTCGCCGACAATCTCTTCCAGCAGGTCCTCGATCGTGACCAGACCGGCAGTCCCCCCGTATTCGTCCACCACGATCGCGATTTGCACCTGCTTGCGCTGGAACTCCTTGAGCATCTCCGAAACCCGCTTCGTTTCAGGCACGAACGTGGCCGCTCGAATCAGCCGCGCCAGATCCGGCTGCAGGCGCGCGTCCGGAGCGGCCACTTCCGGCATTCGAATCAGATCCTTCACGAACACGAAGCCGACGATGTTGTCGAGGTTCTGGTTGTAAACGGGGATGCGGGAGTACTCCTGCTCGCGGAAGAGTGCACGCAGCTCGGCAAACGTCGCGTCCGCACGGATCGCGACCATATCGGGCCGAGGAGTCATGACCTCGCGAACGAGCGTGTCTCCGAAATCGACGATCGACTGCAGCAGCCGCCGTTCGTCGCGTTCGATCAGGCCCTGCTCTTCCCCCTGCTCCAGGTATTCGCGTGCGACGTCACCGCCCGCGTTCTCTTCACCCGCGCCGTTGGTCGCCGCCGTGTCGGGACGGCGCGTCTCCACCGCGATCAAGCGAACGAGGCCGCCGGTGAGCGGGTGCAGCAGACGGGCCGCCCAATCGAACGGCGGGAGGAGCACTTCCAGCATGCGCTCGGGGTCGCGCCTCACGATGAGCAGCGGCAGGAAATGTTCGCACGCCAGGATGAACACGGCGACGAACACCAGCAGGATGCCAACCGACTGAAATCCGGTGCGGCCGGTCAGGATCGCGATGAACATCGTCGCGAGCGAGAAGATGACGCCGAGGAGCAGCCGCGCGGGAACGAACAGCTGAATCGGATCCTCGAGATAGAATCCGAGACGGTCGTCGCGCCCGCCGCGCTCCGCCATCAGGCGCAGTGAAAGCCGCATGAGCGCGCTGAACGCCGTCTCGATCGTTCCCACGTACACGGCCGCGACGGCGAGCAGGAACAGCAAGAGCGGGATCATTGCGCGCGCTCGATCAGGCCGCTCGTCAAGCCACCCTTGGCCCGCAGCCGGGATTCGATCCGCGCCATGCGCCGCCGATCCGCGGCGCGGCCGTGGTCGTAGCCGAGCAGGTGCAGCAGCCCGTGCAGCGCGAGCACCCGCAGCTCCGCGGCGTACGAGTGGCGCGCGTCGCGCGCCTGCCGCCGCGCGACCCCCGTCGCGATCACGATGTCTCCAATGGAGTCGTCGGATGCAAACGACAGCACGTCGGTCGCCGTATCTTTCCGGCGGTAGCGTGCGTTGAGCTTGCGGATGTGGGCATCGCTGACGAGCGCGATGCTGAGATCCCCCCGCGCCCGCGACGGTGCGATGGACGCGAGCCATCGCGCGAGCCCGCCGTCACGGACGGCGCGTCCCCGGGCGTCCGACACCGTCACGCTGAGGAGGGTGCCGCGCCGCAGGCGCACAGGCGACCTACTGCCGCGATTCACCGTAGGCTTCGTACGCCTTCACGATCTGCTGCACGAGCGGGTGCCGCACGACATCCTTCTCGTCGAAATAAATGAACGAGATGCCTTCGACGTTGCCGACCACCTTCATCGCCTCGACGAGGCCGGACTGTCGCGCGGTGGGCAGATCGATCTGCGTGACGTCTCCCGTGATGACCGCTTTCGATCCGAATCCGAGGCGCGTCAAGAACATCTTCATCTGTTCCGACGTGGTGTTCTGGGCCTCGTCGAGGATCACGAATGCGTCGTTCAACGTGCGGCCGCGCATGAACGCGATCGGCGCCACCTCGATGGTGCCGCGCTCGAGCATGCGATCGGCTCGCTCGATCTCCATCATGTCGTACAGCGCGTCGTATAACGGGCGCAGATACGGGTTCACCTTCTCCTGCAGATCGCCGGGCAGAAACCCGAGCTTCTCTCCTGCTTCGACGGCGGGACGCGCCAGGATGATGCGGCTGATTCGCTTCGACAGCAGATACGACACCGCCTGCGCCATGGCCAGGTACGTCTTGCCGGTTCCCGCAGGGCCGATGCCGAAGACGATGTCATGCTGGTCGATCGCGTCGAGATAGCGGCGCTGGTTGACGCTCTTCGGCATCACCTGCTTGCGGCCCGACGTTCGCGCGGCGCCGCGCAGGAAGTAATCGGCAAGCTCCACGTTCTCGTCCTGCGAGACGAGCTGCGAAGCCGTCTTCACGTCGCCCTTGCCGAGCTTGTATCCGCCGCGCATCAACGCCGAGAGCTGGTCCAGCACTTTCTCGGCCAGCGCGACGTCCGAGGGATCGCCTTCGACGAGCAGTTCCTGCCCGCTCGTGCGGATCCGGACATTGAACAACCCTTCAAGGTGTTTGAGATTTTCGTCGTAGGAACCGAACAGCGACTCGGCGCCTTCGTCGGGCACCGCAATCTTGCGGATAACGGTGGCAGGAGGGATGGGCGTCTCCTTCAATAAGGCGGTTCTCGGAAGCCTGCCGGGGATCGTATCACGGACCCGCTTCAGCGCTTCGGGTTGAGCTGGAGCTCGCGCAGCTGCTTTTCGCTGACCGACGACGGCGCGCCGGCCATCAGATCGACGGCCTGGGCGGTCTTCGGGAACGCGATCACGTCCCGGATCGATGGTTCCCCGCACAGAATGGCCACAATGCGGTCGAGGCCGAGCGCGATCCCGCCGTGCGGAGGCGTCCCGTACTCGAGCGCATCGACGAAGAACCCGAAGCGGAGTTTCGCCTCGTCGTCCGAGATGCCGAGCAGCCTGAAAATCAGCCGTTGCAGGGTCTGATCGTGGATGCGGATGCTTCCGCCCGCAATTTCGCTGCCGTTCAGCACGAGATCGTACGCGCGCGCCCGCGCCCGCCCCTGGTCGGTCTCCAAGAGATGCCGATCGCTTTCGAGCGGGGCGGTGAAAGGATGATGCATGAACTCGTAACGCTTCTCCTCTTCGATCCACTCGAACATCGGAAAATCGACGACCCACAGAAACGAAAACGCGTTCGGATCGAGCAGGTTCTCCTTCTTCGCAACCTGGAGCCGCAGTTGCCCGAGCATCCTCGACGTCGGTTCACGCGGGCCGGCCGCCATCAAGACGATGTCGGCAGGACCGGCGCCGGCGAGATCGAGCGCTCGCCGAATCGCATCCTCGCCCGCGGCTTTGAGCGCAGAGCTCTGGACAGTTGCATCGGACCGGCGCGCCCACACGATGCCGGCCGCGCCGAGCTGTTTGGCCTGCTCGTTGATCTCGTCGACCTCGCGCCGCGAGTACCTGCCGCCGCCGGGAACCGTGAAGCCCCGAACTTCGCCACCGCCCGCCATGGCATTCCGGAAGACTGAAAACTCGGATGTCGCGAATGCCGGCGAGAGGTCGGTGATCTCCATGCCGACGCGCAGGTCCGGCTTGTCGGACCCGTACTTGGCGATGGCGTCGGCGTACGGCAAACGCACGAACGGACGTCGCACCCGCTGCCCGATGAGCGTCATGAGCCGCTCCATCAGCGGTTCGATGATGGAGAACACGAGCTCCTCGGTCGCGAACGAGATCTCGAGGTCGACCTGCGTGAATTCCGGTTGTCGATCGGCCCGCAGGTCCTCGTCCCGGAAACACTTGACGATCTGGAAATACCGGTCCAGCCCCGAGATCATCAGAATCTGCTTGAAGATCTGGGGCGACTGCGGAAGCGCGTAGAACTCGCCGGGATGGACGCGGCTCGGCACGAGGTAGTCGCGCGCCCCTTCTGGAGTCGACTTCGTGAGCATCGGCGTTTCGATTTCCACGAAACCCTGCTCGTCGAAGTACTTGCGGATCGCCATCGTCGCGCGGTGACGCAGGATGATGTTGCGCTGCATGCGTGGCCGCCGCAGGTCGATGTAGCGATACTTCAGCCGCGTCTCCTCCGCCACGTCCACGTCGTCGGCGACAGGGAACGGCGGCGTCTTGGCGTCGTTCAGCAGGTGAATCTCGCGCGCGCTGACCTCAATGGCGCCGGTTGCGATCTTGCTGTTCACGGTTTCGGGTGCGCGGTTCTCGACCGTACCGATCACCGCGATGACGAATTCCGAGCGAAGGCGCTTCGCGTCAGCGACGAGGGTGTCGTCGTCGCGCGCGACCACCTGGGTGATTCCATGTCGATCTCGGACGTCGACGAACACGAGAGACCCGAGGTCCCGCACGCGATGCACCCATCCGAGGAGCACGACTTCCTTGCCGACGTCGTCTACGCGGAGGGCACCGCTCGTGTGTGTGCGCGCAAGATTGCCAAGTGGCTCGATGTTCATGCGGTTTCTTCGCTGTCGCGGTTCGCGCTTCGCGGTTCGCTATTCGCGATCTGCGACTGAATGTCTTGAGCGACCGTGGCACGCGCACGCGATTGCTGCGTGCCGGTGGTCAGGTTCTTGATCGTCACCTCGCCGCGGGCGAGCTCGTCGGCGCCCAAAATCGCCACAAACGGGATCTGCTTCGAGGCGGCGTATTTCATCTGCTTTCCGAGCTTGTCCGGTTCCGGGTACAGGTCCACCCGCAGATTCGACGCGCGCAGCTCTCCGGCGAGCTTCAGCGCTTCGGGGATCGAACCCGCATCGAAGACGGTCATCAGCACGTCGGCCGGCGCGCGTTCGACCACGGAGGGAAACATGCTGCGCTCGGCCATGACGACGAGAATGCGCTCCAACCCGAGAGAGAAACCGCACGCCGGTACATCTTCGCCCGAGAACATGCCGATCAACCCATCGTAGCGGCCGCCACCTCCCAGGCTGCCCGGAAGATCCGGAACGGTCACTTCCATAATCGCGCCCGTGTAATACGACAGCCCGCGCGCGAGGAATGCCGCGAACCGCACGTGGCCGGCGGCTGCGGTGGACTCGCAGAGCGACATGATCTGAGCGAGGTTGTCGGCGGCCGGCGCTCCATCACCCTCAGCGAAGGAATCCAATTCGCGCGACTCGACCTTTTCGAGCAATGCCTGTGCCGCCTTGTGCGGCACGTTGCGCGAGACCATTTCGGCGAGCACCCCGCCGACGCCAATCTTGTCCAACTTGTCCAGAGCGACCAGCGCCGTGCTGTGAAGCGCAGGTTCAACACCCGCGCGATTCAATGTGGCCGTGAGCAACTGACGATGATTCAGCTGAATCGTGAAATCGGCGAAGCCGAGCGTCTGCAGCACTTCGCTGACGGCCGCAAGCATTTCGGTCTCGATGAGCGCCGACCGCGATCCGATCACGTCGACGTCGCATTGATAGAACTCGCGAAAACGGCCGCGTGCGGGACGATCCGCGCGCCAGACCGGCTGAATCTGGTATCGCTTGAAGAATTTCGGCAGCCTGCCCCGGTACTCCGCAACGACGCGGGCTAGAGGCACCGTCAGGTCGTACCGGAGCGCGAGATCCGTTTCGCCCGACGACTCGTGCTCGCCGCGGCGAAGGACTTTGAAAATCAGCTTGTTCCCTTCTTCACCGTACTTGCCTGTAAGCGTCTCGATGTTCTCGAGCGCGGGGGTCTCGAGCGGCTCGAAGCCGTAGCGTTGATACACGCTCGAGACGACGCCTATGACGTAGTCGCGGCGACGGACGTCTTCGGGCAGGAAGTCGCGCATGCCGCGCGCAGGACGCGTTGCCTGGGGCATTGATCCAATGATCTTAGCTAACGCCCCTTCAACTTCGCAATTTTCTCTTGGGCAATGCGCCGCAGCTGCGTCTTCAACGCTTCGTTGACGTCGTCGGCGGGGAGCAGCTCGAGGCATTTCTGCTCGGCCGCAAGCGCGAGATCTTTCTGACCCTGCGCGAGATAGCCGTCGGCGAGGCTGTCCTGCGCGTTGGCCGACGTCGGGTAGGCCTCCGTGTTCAATTTGAACAGCTCCAGCGCG
>JBKPTT010000233.1:0-6652 GCA_046735635.1 Acidobacteriota bacterium
CACCCATTCGCCATTCGACACCCATTCGCCATTCGACCAATCGGCAATGCAATCGGCATTCGGCAATCGACCCTCGGAAATGAGTGACTTCGTCCACCTCCACCTGCACTCGGAATACTCTTTGCTCGATGGCGCGTGCCGCATCGAAGAACTGCTCGACAGGGCGGTCGAGCTGAAGATGCCGGCGGTCGCGATCACCGAGCACGGCAACATGTTCTCGTCGGTCGTGTTCCACGATCAGGCGCGTAAGCGCGGCATCAACCCGATCCTCGGATGCGAGGTCTATGTCGCGCCGGGCGATCGCCGCACCAGGAGCGGGACGGCCGGAGAAACCGCCAATCATCTCGTGCTCCTGGCGGAAAACAAAGAGGGATACCACAACCTGATCAAGCTCGTCTCGGCGGGCTACACGGAGGGGTTTTATTACAAGCCGCGCATCGACAAAGACCTGCTGGCGCAGCACGCGCGCGGTCTGATCGGATTGAGCAGCTGCCTGAAAGGAGAGGTGGCGACCGGCATCCGCACCGAGCAGCAGCACAAGGCGATGGCAGCGGCGGCAGCCTATCGCGACATTCTGGGTCCGGGGAACTTCTTCCTGGAGATGCAGTACCAAGGCATCGACGAGCAACGCGTCGTCAACACGGGGCTCCAGCCGATCGCCAACGACCTCGGCCTGCCGCTCGTGGTGACCAACGACGTGCACTACCTGCAGAACTCCGACTTCAAGCCGCACGACATCCTGCTCTGCATCGGCACCGGCAAATCGGTGAACGACGCCGAGCGGCTCCGCTACCACGGCGATCAGTTCTACCTGAAGACGCCTGAGGAGATGGCGGAGGTGTTCAAGGACTTCCCGGAGGCGCTCGCGAACACCCTCCGCGTCGCCGACCGGTGCAACGTCGATCTCTCCGGCACGGTGAATCACCTGCCCAACTTCGACGTGCCCATCGGGTTCACGCTCGATGAATACTTCGAGCACGTCGTCCGCGAGGGTTTCGCGCAACGGCTCCCGCGGCTGAAAGAGCTCGCCGCCAGCGGAACGCTGACGCACACGATCGACGAGTACGAGCGTCGGCTCACCTACGAAGTCGAGATGATCAAGAAGATGAAGTACCCGGGCTACTTCCTGATCACCTGGGATTTCATTCGCTACGCGCGCGAGAACGCGATCCCCGTCGGGCCCGGGCGCGGATCGGCGGCGGGAAGTTTCGTCGCGTACTGCCTGCGGATCACCGACGTCGATCCCATCGAATACGATTTGATCTTCGAGCGCTTCTTGAACCCCGAGCGCGTGTCGCTGCCCGACATCGACATCGACTTCTGCGAACGCCGGCGCGGCGAGGTGATCGAATACGTCACGCGCAAGTACGGCCGGGAGAACGTCGCGCAGATCATCACGTTCGGAACGATGAAGGCGCGCGCGGTCGTCCGCGATGTCGCGCGCGTGATGGACATTCCCTATGCGGACGCGGACCGGGTCGCGAAGGCTATTCCGCCCGCGTTGGACATGACGCTCGCCAAGGCGCTCGAGGAGAACCCCGCGCTCAAGGAAATGGAGCAGAACGACGAGCGCGTCAAGGAGCTGCTCGCCGTCGCGCACCGCCTGGAAGGCATGACCCGCCACGCGTCGGTCCATGCCGCCGGCGTCGTGATTGCGCCCAAGCCGCTGACCGAGTTCGTGCCGCTCTACAAGAGCCAGAAAGACGAAATCGTCACGCAGTGGGCGATGAAGGAAGTCGAGCGGATGGGCCTCCTCAAGATGGACTTCCTCGGGCTCAGCACGCTCACGCTCATTCGCGACGCGCTCGACGAGATCAAGCGCACCGACGGCATCGACCTCGACATCGATCGCATCCCGCTCGACGACGCCAAAACCTTCCAGCTGTTCTGCGACGGCCAGACCTACGGTGTCTTCCAGTTCGAAAGCTCCGGCATGCGGGAGCTGCTCCGAAAGGCGAAGCCGGAGCGGCTCGACGACCTGATCGCGTTGAACGCGCTCTATCGCCCCGGGCCGCTGAAAAGCGGGATGGTAGACGACTACATCTCGCGCAAGCAGGGAAAGACGGAGGTCAAGTACGAGCTGCCGCAGCTCGCGCCAATTCTCGCCGACACCTACGGCGTCATCGCCTATCAGGAACAGGTCATGCGCATCGCCGCGGTGCTGGCCGGGTTCACGATGGGCCAGTCCGACGTGCTTCGAAAGGCCATGGGCAAGAAGGATCCCAAGGTCATGGCGAAGCAGCGCGAAGCGTTCGTGACCGGCGCGATCTCACACGGCGTCAGCGAAAAGAAGGCCACCAAGATCTTCGACCTCATGGAGTACTTCGCGGGCTACGGCTTCAACAAGTCGCACTCCACGACGTATGCCTGGGTCGCGTATCAAACGGCCTACCTGAAGGCCAATTATCCGGCGCACTTCATGGCCGCTCTGCTTACGATCGAAGCCGCGAACACCGACAAGGTGGCGATGTACCTTGGCGAGTGCCGCGAGCTCGGCGTGCCGATTCTGCCTCCCGACGTCAACTCCAGCGAACTGCGCTTCACCGTCGACCGTGGCGCCGTGCGCTTCGGGCTGTGCGCCGTCAGGAATGTCGGCGAGGGGGCGATCCAGTCGATCCTCGCCGTTCGCAAGGAGCGCGGACGCATCGATTCGCTGTATACCCTTTGCGAGCACGGAGACCTGCGCCTGGTAAACAAGCGTGTGCTGGAGAGCCTGATCAAAGCCGGCGCGCTCGATTCGACGATGCCCGAATCGGCCGGCAGCGTTGCGGCTCGGCGCGCACGAATGTTCGCGGCGGTCGACCGGGCGATCGAGAATGGCGGACGGCACCAGCGCGATCGAGACAAGGGACAGTCCCAGTTGTTCGGCGGCGGCGACGACGAGAGCTCCGCTGCGGCGGTGCTGCCGGATGCGGCCGCGTGGGCCGAGACGCAGCAGCTCGCGGGGGAAAAGGAAGCGCTGGGTCTATACATGAGCGGTCATCCGCTGGACCGCCACGCCGACGAGTTGCAGGCGTTCGGCGCGCGCCGCGTGGCCGATCTCTCGACCTCCGAAGCAGACGTGTGGGTCGGCGGCATCGTCTCGGGCCTTCGGCCGCTGAAGACGAAGAAGGGAGACCGCATGGCGGTCTTCATGCTCGACGACGTCGGTGGAACGGTCGAAGTCGTGGTATTTCCCGAGGCCTTCGCCAAGCATGCGGCGTTGATCGAGAGCGATGCGATGCTGCTCGTGCGGGGCAAGCTGGAGAAAGACGAGGAATCGGCGCGGATCGTCGCAAGCGAGCTGATGCCGCTCGCCGCGCTCAAGGAGCGGACGACGCGCGAGGTGGTGATCCATCTGGGGCAGGCCACGCAGGGCCGCAACACGCTCGAGGCAGTCGCGGAACTGCTGTCGCGGCACCGTGGCGACCGCCGCGTGCTGCTCGAGCTCGATGTGAAAGGTCCGCGGCCGATGCGCGTTCGCGCCGACGTCGCGCAGCGCGTACGTCCGTCGGAAAAGCTCGTCGCGGAGCTGGAACAAATTTGCGGCACGGGCACGGTGGAACTGCGGTGAATTGCTGATTGTCGAGTGCTGAATGCTGATTGAATTGCTGAATGCGGATTGAGAGCACCGAGCCTTTCAATCAGCAATCATCAATCAACAATCAGCAATGCTGATGCGCCCTTATGGCCGATCTGCTGGAATTTGAGGAACCCATCGGCGTGTTGCTGAAGGAGATTGAAGCCCTCAGCCTGATGCCGCGCACGCCGGAGCGCGAACGATCCATCGCGACGCTTCGGAGCCGTGCAGAACAGATTCGCGCGGAGCTCTACGCGAATCTGACGCCGTGGCAGCGGGTGCTGGTCGCGAGGCACCCGAACCGCCCGAACACGCTCGATTACGTCGAGCGCCTGTTCACGGCGTGGGACGAGTTGCACGGCGACCGGCGATTTGCCGACGATCATGCGATCGTCTGCGGGCTCGCGGAGTACCGCGGCCGGCCCGTCGCCATCGTGGGGCATCAGAAAGGCGGGGACACGAAGCAGAAGATCTACCGGAACTTCGGTTACGCGAGGCCGGAGGGATACCGGAAAGCGCTGCGCGTGATGGAGCTCGCCGAAAAATTCCGACGTCCTCTTGTCGTCTTCGTCGACACTCCCGCGGCGTACCCCGGCGTGGAATCAGAGGAGCGAGGGGTCGCGGAAGCCATCGCATACAACTTGCGCGAGATGATGATGCTCGAGGTCCCTATCGTCGTCGTCGTGACTGGTGAGGGTGGCAGCGGCGGGGCACTCGGGATCGCGATCGGCGACCGCGTTCTGATGCAGGAGTTCGCGATCTACAGCGTCATTCCGCCCGAAGGATGCGCGGCGATACTCTGGCGCGATGCGAACCGCAAAATGGAGGCGGCCGAGGCGTTGAAGATCACGGCACCCGACATGCTGGCGCTCGGGTTGATCGACGCGGTCGTGCCCGAGCCGACCGGCGGCGCGCACAACAACGCCGATGCGGCCACGGCGCTCGTCGATCAGGCGCTGTCGGAGGCGCTGGCCGACGTGTCGGCGCTCGGGATCGACGAGCGGCTGAACGCGCGCTACGACAAGTTCCGGAGAATGGGCGAGGAGGGCACCGCGTTTGTCGACCTCGACAAGCCCGCGCAGACGTGAAAGCACTCCTCTGGCAACATCTGCCATGTAACGACGAAGAAGCCGCGGCGCTGGCCGCCGCGCTTGGCGTGCACCCTGTAATCGCCCGGCTTCTGTGCCTGCGCGGGTTGGGCGACGTGGCGGAAGCGACGCGGTTTCTGAACCCGTCGATCGAGCACCTGAACGATCCTTTCAAGCTCGCCGACATGACCCGCGCGGTGGAGCGTCTGGAGCGGGCGCTCGCACAGCGCGAGCGCATCGCAATCCACGGCGACTACGACGTGGACGGCATCACGTCCACCGTCATCCTGCGCCGCGCCCTCGAGATGCTCGGGGGCGACGTGGTCCATTTCATCCCCGAACGGCTGCGCGACGGGTACGGCCTCCAGACGCCTGCCATCGAGCGCCTTCACGCCGAACGTGTCTCGCTCGTCGTCTCGGTCGACTGCGGAATTCGAAGCACCGACGCGGCGCTACGCGCGCGCGAGTTGGGCGTCGACCTCATCGTGACCGATCATCACGAGCCGGAGGGTTCGCTGCCGCCAGCGTACGCCGTCATCAATCCGAAGCGGGCCGACTGCTCCTATCCCGACAAGCACCTCGCGGGGGTCGGCGTCGCGCTGAAGGTCGTGCAGGCGCGCTGCGACCGCGCCGGAAAAGGGAAATGGCTGCCGGCATTCGTCAAGATTGCGGCGATCGGGACACTTGCCGACGTCGTGCCCCTCGTCGGTGAGAACCGCGTGATCGCACGGCTCGGGCTCGCCTCGTTGAGCCGAGGGCCACACACCATCGGGCTGCGTTCACTGCTCGATGCGTCGGGCCTGAGTGGGAAGACGATCGACAGTTATCAGGTCTCGTTCATGCTTGCGCCGCGCGTGAATGCCGCGGGGAGGATGAGCACGCCGGACATCGCCACGCGTCTGCTCCTTGCCACCGACGAGGCCATGGGCGAGGAAGCGCGAGCGCTGGCGCAGCAGCTCAACGACGAGAACCTGCGACGTCAGGAGGAGGAGGCCGATCTGGTCGCCCAGGCCAGAAAAGCAATCGAGACCGACCCGTCTGTCGGGGCGCACAACGTGCTCGTCGTCGGGGGCGAGGGATGGCATCGCGGCGTGATCGGCATCGCGGCGTCGAAGCTTGTCGACATGTTCCACAAGCCTGCCATCGTGCTCTCGGTAGACGGGGAAACCGCTCACGGGTCGTGCCGCAGCATTCCGGACTTCGACATGCTCGCGGCGCTCGAGCACTGCTCGGACGTCTTCATCCGGTTCGGCGGGCACAAACAGGCCGCGGGCCTGACGATGGAAGCGGCGCGCGTGCCGGAGTTCCGCGCCCGAGTCAACGCGTATGCGGATGACGTGCTCGAGCCGGACCAGCTCCGGCCCCGGCTGCGCATCGACGGCCCGCTGAATCTGCGCTCGATCAGCTCGGAGCTGATGCGGGACCTGGACTCGCTCGGGCCGTTCGGGATGTCCAACCCGCGGCCCGTTTTCCACGCGTCCGGCGTGGAAATCGTCGACGGCCCCAGGACGTTGAAAGATCGCCACCTGAAGATGACCTTCGCGCAGGACGGCCGACGCTTTCGCGCGATTGCGTGGCGCGCGGCCGAGCGCGCCGACTTCCTCACCCGCAACCGCGCAGGCGTCAACCTCGCGTTCTCGCTGGAAAAGAACGAATACCAGGGGGAAACGTATTTCGAGTTGAACGTCTGCGACGTCAAAGGTTTAGACGGGTCAACAGAGTAAAATACAAACAATTGCTGATTGGTGATTTGTGATTGCTGATTGGCCGCGCCGTAATCGGCCAAGTTACCGGTAGTGCCGGCCTTCAGGCCCGCCCCAATCAGCAATCAGCAATCGAAATTCAGCATTTCTTCATGTCCTGGCAGCGGAAGGCGCGCACGGCGATAGTCCTGTTCGTCGTCGTGTTCGCGGCGATCGTGTTCGTCGCGCTGCGCAGGCGGGCGGCCGCCGTGCCGCAGGCACCGCCGCCGCAACGGGCTGATCCCAGCGCACAGGTCGAGAAC
>JBKPTT010000234.1:0-9007 GCA_046735635.1 Acidobacteriota bacterium
ATCCTGGACCGGTGCCAGGACCAGTCCTCGTGCTGCATCGGGGCGAGCCAACCGAGATCACCGTCGTCAATGAGATGAAGCAGCCGAGCGCCATTCACTGGCACGGCTTGGAGATCGAGAGCTACTACGACGGCGTGCCTGGCTTTGGGGGCGCCGGCGACCGCATTGCGCCGCCCATCGGGCCGGGCGAATCGTTCGTTGCGAGGGTCACTCCGCCGCGGTCGGGAACGTTCATATATCACACGCACTGGCACGATGAGGCGCAGCTCGCCGGGGGACTCTACGGCCCCATCCTGGTTCTGGAGCCGGGCGAGCGCTTTGACCCCGAAACGGACCATGTGGTGATGATCGGGTTGAATGGGCAGGTGAAACCGGGTACCCGCGAGCCGTTCGCCCTCAATGGCCTCGCGTCGCCTGCGGCCGTCAGGTTGAAGGCGGGCGCTCCGAACCGGCTGCGCCTGATCAACATCACTCCGGCAAACGTCGCTTTGATCGCATCGCTCGTCGACAACGGCGACCCCGTCGAATGGAGACCGCTCGCGAAGGACGGAGCTGCGCTGCCACAGGACGCATCAAAGGCTCGCCGGGCGCGTCAGCCGATTGCGGTGGGCGAGACGTACGATTTCGAACTTCCCGCCCGAAGCCCGGGCAATCTCTGGCTGGAAGTCCGCCGCGGCAATGGAGAATGGGTCCTGCAGGCGCCCGTGCAGATCCGATGATCGGTTCGAACCGAGAAAGGGCAGGAAGTACCGGATTGTGGGCGTGTTTCGTCGTATTATAGGCGTGCGTTCCGTCTCAACCGGACATTCATGCTGTCTCATGTAGCCTTGCTGCTGATTTCCGCCGTCACCCTCGCGGGGCAGGCGGACCAGACCCTCCAAGTCGCGCCGCTCGAACGGGATGGACAGGTCCTGGTCTCGTTCAAGCTGGCGCAGCAACCCACCGACGAAATCCGGGCGACGATTCACAGCGGTCTCACGATCAGCCTTGTCTACAAGGTCGATCTGCGGCGCAGTTCGGCGGCATGGTTCGATAGAACGATTGCGTCTGCGGTCGTCACCGCGACCGTCCGGTACGACAATCTGACGCGGCGGTATTCGGTGACGCGGATGGTCGATGGACGTATCGACCGCGCGGACCTCATCGAACGCGAGGACGCCGCCTGGGCCTGGCTGACGAACCAGTTCGAGAGGCTGCCGCTGTTCCGAAGCGTTTCGCTCGAGAACAACGCCGAGTATTACATCCGCGTGCGTGCGCACACGACCCCGCGCAACATGTCGTTTGTGTGGCCCTGGCAGGCTGACGACGTGGTGGGGCTCGCAAAATTCACGTTGGTGCGCTGACGATGCGGAAGCCGCTTGCTCTCGGCTGCGCCGTCGCCGCGCTGCTCGTCATTCGTGTCGGGGCGCAGCAGCCGTCGGTGTACGCTCCGCTCGGCGGCATTCCCGTCCTCGAAACCTACCTCGAGTCGCTGCGGCAGCAATCGGGCATTCCCGGAATGTCGGCCGCCATCGTCTACGACGGCGCGATTGTCTGGGAGCGGGGGTACGGCTTCCAGAACAAATCGTCCAGTCTTCGGGCGACGCCCGACACGCCGTACGTCGTTGGAGATCTCAGCGGTGCGCTCGCAGCGATCATGCTGCTCGAATGCAGCGAAGAGCGTAAGATCGAGCTCAATCAGCCCGTCGCAAAATACGGTGTCGAAGGGCAAGCTGGCGCAGCCACGACGGTGGAGCTCGTCAGCCACACGTCGGCGACTACGCCGGACGAGCCCTTTTCGTACTCGCTCGAACGATACGCACAGCTCACGCACGTGATCGAGTTCTGCACCGAGCAGCCGTATCGAAAGGCGGCCACGGCGCGGGTCCTCGAGCGGCTCGCGATGTACGACTCGGTGCCCGGGCTCGATATGCGTCGTCCGGAAGGTCAGGATTCCTCCGACGACTGGTTCGATAAGGGCGATTACGATCGATATCGCGGGATTCTCGATCGGCTTGCGGTGCCCTATAAGGTTGACAGCCGCGGGCGTTCGGATCGCGTGGACTTGCCGGTGTCCGGCCTGAACGCGGCCGGCGGGCTCGTCTCGACTGTGCGCGATCTGGCGAAGCTCGACGCGGCGCTCGGATCGGAGCTGCTGTTGCGAGAGGACACCCGCACACTCGCGTGGACGCCGGTCGTCAGCAGTCATGGCGTCACGGCGCCGACCGGCCTCGGATGGTTCGTTCAGTGGTATCGCGGCGAGAAGATCGTGTGGCAGTTCGGGCTGGTCCCCAACGCGTATTCCGCGCTGATGCTGAAGCTTCCGGAGCGAAACGTCACGTTCATCCTGCTCGCCAACAGCGATCGCCTCAGTTCCCCGTTCTCGCTGGAGTCTGGCGACGTCACCAAATCAGTGTTCGCGACGCTGTTCCTGCGTCTCATCACCTAGCCCCGGCGGCATGCTGACGCGCGCGGTCGCCTGCGCTGTATTCCTCCTCGCTCTTCCGGGTACGGCGCTGGCCGAGTGGCAGTTCACGCCCATGCTTGGCGCGACGTTTCTTGGCCGTACCAACCTGATCGATCTGGAAGCCGCAACCGGAAAGCACCACAAGAATCTGGGCGGGTCGGTGACGATTCTCGGTGGCGGCATACTCGGCGCGGAGGGCATGATCGTGTGGACGCCGGGTTTTTTCGAGACCGGCGATCAGGATCTCATCAAGAGCAGCCGGACGCTCGCGGTGATGGGCAACATCATGGTGACGGCACCCAGACGCTGGACGGAGTACTTTCTCCGGCCGTTCGTCTCGGGTGGATTTGGGTGGCTGAATGCGTCGAGGACCGAGGTGCACGCCGTGTTCCCTTCGACTGTGAACATGACCGGCTACAACATCGGCGGCGGCGCCATCGGGTTCTTCACGCAGCGCACCGGCGTACGCATCGATCTCCGCTACTACAACAATCTGACGAAGCCGGAGACTGCCGCCTCGATTGGCCCCGCGGAATTGCGGTACATGACGATTTCCGTCGGCGTCGTCCTGCGCCGCTAGCGAACGGTCCGACTCATTCCCCTCATTTCACCGTCAAGGGCACCTGCACGAGCAGATTCTTCTCCGGCCCGGTGTGGAGGTTGGTGATCTCCAGGGTCAGTACGATCTTTTGATCGCCCGGTGGCGCAGCGGCGGTCAATTGCGGCCGGATGATCGTCGCGCTCTCAGCGCTCAACTGCAACGGCGGCGTGAGCACGAACCAGTCGGGCGCTTCTTTCACCACGATCTTCATTGTGATAGCCGACGTGTTCCGGAGGCGCAGCGCCAGTCCGCGCTTGCGGTCGAGCGTCGGTGACTCGAGCGCGATCGCTCCCGCCCATAGCCCGCTCAGATACTCCTCGGCGCCCCACACGTTCTCTCCGAGCCATGCCGCCGTGCGCCGCGCCGTCAGCGCATCGCGAACACCGTCGAGATCGACGGTACGAGCGAACACCAGCGTGACAGGGCGGTGCCACGTTGCAGTGCGCGGAGGCACGGGGTCGTGTGCGTCGCTGTCGGCGAGGATCGTGAGCTTGTGCTCTTCGATCCACGGATAGGATTCGTCGTAGAAGTCGGGACCGTTGACGAGCTCCATCCCGTTGAAGAGCCCCGCTTCGTACGCCCGCGCAATCGGTGGAAACCATCGCGCCCGCGACACCCGGAACCGCGGGTGGTTCCAGAACACAAACGCGTGCTGCGCGTTCGCCCGCCGCAGCGCTTCCATCAGATCGTCCGGCACGTTCAACGCCTTCCAGTCCGTGACGAAGAGCGCGTTGAAATGTGCGGAGCCTTCTGGAAGCACCACGGGCGCTCTGGGCGGATCAGGTTTCGTGATCTCGACCGCCGGCACGAGAATCAGTCCCAGCTGGTCGGCCAGCGGTTTGGCGATCGCGAAAGATCGGCCGATGTCCGTGTTGACGTCTGCAGCGTGCGGCTGGTACTCCGCGTGTTCGGTGAGCGCGATCACATCCAGGCCGTCCCGCCACGCATCCTGCACGTGCACCGTCGGCCAGACGTTCCCGTCGGAGAAGACAGTGTGCAGGTGAAAGTCCGCCTTCAGCGTATGGTAGCCAGGGATGTCCGGAACCGGCAGCGGCTGGCGTACTGGTGTCTGCGCCTGCAGTGCGATCGCGGCGACGATCATAGCGAGCGTAGGGCGGCCCTTTGTGGGCCGCCGTGAATCCCTCATTTCCGTTCCTTCGGCGCGTTGAACGACCGCTCGACCATATCGTTGGGATCCGTCGACGCCGGATGATCTCGCCAGAGCCAGCGCATCATATCCGGAAGAATCGCGCCTCCCTGTTTCTGTCCGTGCCGGCCGATGCCCCACGTGTAGTTCACGTCGTATCCCTTTTCGGTGAGCGCCTGCATCAGCCGCACGTTCTGGAGAAACCAGTCGCGGCGCTCGTCGTACGGCGTCGACTCGTCGCGGCCGCGGCCGCGGTTGTCGTTGCGTCCGTCCTGCAGGAAGATTCGAATCGGCTTCTTGTCAGTCTTCCGGACGATGCCGGCATATGCATCGCCGCCGCGCAGATTCACGAAGCTGCCGACGATGCTGAGGACCTTCCGGAACTCGTTCGGCCGTTCCCACGCGACCGTGAACGCGGCAATCGCCCCGGAGCTTGCGCCCCCAATTCCGCGCTGCTCGGCGTCGGTCGAGATGTTGTAGTCCTTCTTCAACGCCGGCATCAGCTCGTCGACGATGACGCGCGCGTACTTGTCGTCGAGCGAGTTGTACTCGGTGGGCCGATTCGTCGTGCGATCGCCCCACTCCTGCGGCGTCGGCTCGGGCTGATCCGGCCGGCGCCCGGGGTTGATGAACACGGCGAGCATCACCGGAATCTCGCGGCGATCGATCAGGTTGTCGAGTACGTTCGGGGCGCGGAGATCGCCGTCCATGTTCTTGAAGGCCTGGCCGTCGTTGAAGATCATGAGGCTCGTCGGAACCGCGGGATCGTACTGGGCTGGCACGTACACCCAGTAGGTGTGCTGTGTTCCAGGATACGCCTCGCTTGGAAGCGTGTAAGGACCCCTCACTTCACCTCTTGCCACGCCGTCACGCGGGAACGAATCGGGACCGAGCTGATAATGACTGTCGGTGTTTGGCGTCGGCGTTTGCGGAGGCGCCGGCGACTGCCCTTGCCTGAGAGCTGCCGTCGTCGCCGCGGCCGAGAGCACGAGTACGAATAGCGGTGCCTGTTTCATGGCGCGGCAGCGTAGCACACACGTCGAGTTCGTGCCGTTCCGCTAGGCGTGTCTGCGCTGAACTGCGACTGCCTTCGCGGGTGGCCGCGAACGGGGCGGCCCCGCTTTGCTCGCAGCGCCGCCGTTCATCGACATGCGTTTAGCGGCGTCGTGTAGCCGCCGCCGTGCGAGTGATCGAAAAGGATCTCGGCGGGTGATCATGGCAGGCGAAGGATAATACTTCGCGCGCCGCCGTGACCACCGTTCTTCGCGCCGACGGGCTGAAAAGACACTACCAGATGGGCCGCACGCTCGTGCGGGCGCTCGACGGCGTCGATCTGTCGATTGAGGCCGGCGAGTTCATTGGCCTTCTGGGACCGTCGGGCTCCGGCAAGTCGACTTTGTTGAACCTCATTGCGGGCCTCGATCAACCCACCGGCGGCAGCCTGCGCATCTTCGATCGCGAGCTGGCGACCATGTCGCGCACGGAACTGAGCATCCACCGGCGCACGAACGTCGGCATCATCTTCCAGTCCTTCAATCTGATCTCGACCATGACGGCGGCCGAGAACGTGACGCTCGCGCTGATGTTCGCCGGCGTGACGCGTGCAGACCGCGACGCCCGGGCCGCGAGCCTGCTCGATTCCGTCGGCCTTTCCGCTCGCAAGGCTCATCGCCCGCCGGAGCTCTCGGGGGGAGAGCAACAGCGCGTCGCGATTGCGCGCGCGCTCTCCAACAACCCGCATCTGCTGCTGGCCGACGAGCCGACGGGAAATCTCGACAGCCGCACGTCGCACGAGATCATGCAGCTCTTGTGCGACCTGAACCAGCGCGACGGCAGGACGATCATCCTGGTGACCCACGACGCGTCGCTCGCGTCGCGGCACGCGCAGCGCACGATGACGCTCCTCGATGGCACGGTCGTAAGGGAGCCAGGCGCATGACGTTCCGCGATACGGTGTCGCTCGCCTTCCGCAACCTGGGCCAGGCGAAGCTGCGCACGGCGCTGACGATGATGGGAGTGTCGATCGGCATCGCCTCGCTCGCCGGAATGATGTCGCTCGGCGTCGGCCTGCAAGATCAGACGATTGGCCGCTTCACCAGATCCGGCGTGTTCGATGGAGTCACTGTCATCCCGGCGCAGCCGTTGCCTCCGCTGCTCGGCGGACGCGGTCGTGGACGTAGACCCTTCGGGCGTCCACGAGCGCAGGAGGGAGAGGCCGGGCGCGTCGAGTTGGATGACGACGCAATCCGGCAGCTTGCGTCGCTCGAGCACGTCCGCGAAGTCTATCCGGCGATCCGGGTCCCCGTAGAAGTGAAGTTCGAGGATCGCTCGGAGTTCGCCGTCGCAACGGGCGTACCGATGTCGCTGCATGGAGAAGGCGCTTTCCAGTCGATTCCATACGGATCGTTCTTCGGCAGCGAGACGGACAACGCGTGCATGCTGAGCCTCGACTTCGCGAAACGGATCGACGAGCAGAATCCCGGCCGTCTGGTCGGACGCGAGCTCACCTTGACGCACGCTGTTGCGGCCTCTCCCGACAGTGCCGACGCCGAGGTCGTCGGCGGGACGGCCGTGAAGCGCGTCGAAGAGCAGTACCGAATCGTCGGAATCATCGAGCGCGAAACCGGCCCGGCGGGCGGGTCCGTCGTGTCGCCCCTGATGATCCCCCTCGGCAAAGCGCGGGCCATCAGCGCGAACGCCGTCATCGGTCCGCAGGGACTCCTTCGCGAACGTACGCAGCCGCGTACCTACGCCAGCGTGACCGTGAAGGTCGTACAGCCTCGGTACACCCAGGACGTCGAGGATCGGATCAAGCAGATGGGATTCTCCGCGTTCTCGCTGAACGACGCGCTCGCCGGTGCGAAGCGCGCATTCATCATCCTCGACATCATCCTGAGCCTGGTCGGATCCATCGCGCTTGCGGTGTCCTCACTCGGGATCGTCAACACGATGGTCATGTCGATCCTCGAACGGACGCGCGAGATCGGGATCATGAAGGCCATCGGCGGAAGCGACGGCGACATCCGGAAGATTTTCCTGATCGAAGCGTCAGCAATCGGTCTGTTCGGCGGTGTGACAGGCGTTGTCCTCGGGTGGGTTGTCGGGCGGCTGGTCAACTTCGGCGCCAACGTCTATATCGAGCGGCAGGGCGGGACGCCAGGAAACCTCTTTTCGCTGCCGTTGTGGCTGATCGGAGGCGCCATCGGCTTCTCGATTGCCATCAGCCTTGCCGCGGGCCTGTATCCCGCGAATCGGGCGGCACGGCTCGACCCGATACGCGCGCTGCGCCATGATTGAACACCAATCACTAATCGTGAATCTATGGATCTGAAAAGTCTGCAGCATCCCGTCGTTCAACTCTCGCTGGATCTGACGTCAATCGACGAAGCGCTCGACACCGCGGCCATCGGCGTCGAAGCGGGCGTCGACTGGCTCGAGGCGGGGACGCCGCTGCTCCTTGCCGACGGGCTGCACGCGGTCGAGAAACTGCGCGCTCGGTTTCCGCAGCATCCAATCGTGGCCGATCTGAAGACGATGGACGGCGGCTATCTCGAGGCGGAAATGATGGCGAAGGCCGGCGCCGACTTCGTCGTGGTCATGGGCCGGGCGCACGAGGCAACACTGCGGCGCGTGATAGAGGCGGGACGGGATTTCAATGTACGGGTGATGGGGGACAATCTCGGCTCGAGCGACCGCGTCGACTGCGCCCGCTGGATGGAGAAGCTCGGCGTCGACGTCGTCGTCCACCACATCGGGTACGACGAGCGGAACATGATTCACGGGCTCAGCCCGCTCGACGAGCTGGACGATGTCGTGAAATCGGTATCGGTCCCCGTGCAGGCGGTCGGCGGTTTGTCGATCGGTCAGGCGATCGAGTGCGCCAGACGCGGTGCGCCGCTCGTTGTCGTGGGCGCTCCGCTGGTCATCGACGGCACCGCGTTTCGACCGGCGCACGGAAATCTGTTTGACAAGCTCAAAGAGATCTGCGGCGAGGTTCACGCGGTTCCAATCAGGACTTCCCGCTGAACGCGCGCGCCTCTTTCAACTCGGGGCGATCGGTATCGCGTGCCTTGCAGATGTCGATGAGACGCGTGTAGTGCGTCATCGCGCCCTCGCGATCGCCCGCCAGCGCAGCTGCCTTGCCGGCGCCGAACTCGGCACGGAACCTGTTCGGTTCCTTGGCTATCGTCGCCTCGTACGCGCGCAACGCATCGGCGGGACGGCCCGCGTCGAGCAACATGTCGCCGAGCAGTTCGCGCGCGGGCGCCAGTGGGCCGGGCGTGACGGCCGACTTGTCAGTCGCGTCTTCCGCGTCGGCCGCTGCCGTCATCTGCGCGATGCCGTCGTCACGCCGGCCCGAGACGTAGGCGAGCCAGGCCTCCGCGACGCGCCGCTGGATGTCCACCTGTCCCGCCCAGTACGCGTCGTTGCCGGCGGCGAGTTTGTCGCCGAGCGCCGCGAGCTGATCGATCTCAGCCCGCGCCGCGCCGCCTCGGCCGGCCCGCGCTGCCCCGAGCGCCCGTGCGAAACGTGACTGGGCGTCGACCCACGCAAAGCCGGTCGTCTTTGCTTCCACTGCGGCCGCGGCGGCCCAGTCACCGCGCTCGAGCGCGTAACGTGCGGGAATGATTGCGAGCGCGAACAATCCCGCCGAACCGGGGGCCGCGCCGGTAACGGCATTCGGGTCGAATTTAACAGCGACCTCCGGCAGCTGATCCCGTATCCGCCGCGCCGCGGCGTCCTGCGCTGTTTGCAGATACGCGTACACCATGTAGTCCATCGCATGGAGCGCTTCCGCATAGGACCCGAGTGC
>JBKPTT010000235.1:0-16483 GCA_046735635.1 Acidobacteriota bacterium
GACGAAACCATCGCGTCCTTTGTCGAATGGCCGTGACGCCTGCTCGGGACACTGGTTGTAAGCCGTCGAGACGGCGCGCATCTTCGAAAAGCCGAAAATCATTCCCGGTGTCACACAGGCGTCAGCGCCGCCCGAAAGGATCATATCTGCCTCGCCCGAACGGATGAGCGATGCCGCGTAGGAGATGGCATCGGTGGAGCTCGTGCAGCCCGTGGAAACGACATGGCTGATGCCATGCAACCCGAGCGCGATCGAGATCTCACTCGAGATCATCCCTACGATGGATACCGGAATGGCGTACGGTGTCACCCGTTTCCAGCCGTCGTTGAAGAACTCGTAGTACTGCCGCTCAGCGACGTCGATCCCACCGGCGCCGCTGCCAACCAGCACCCCCGCGTCCGGTTCGCCGGCCCTGAGCCCGGCATCGCACCAGGCCTCCATCGCGGCGACAACCGCAATCAGCGAAGCTTTCGAATACCGGCGCGGGTCGGGACGTCCGCCGTGATCGCCGCGGTCCTCCCGCGGACGGTCGGTCATGGCGACCGCGTCTGCCATGGTCACCGATGGCACCGCGGCAGCGACGCCGCACGGATAGGCCGACGCATCGAAATCCGCGATGGCCCGAGTCGCGCTGCGGCCCGCGCGTATGCTGCTCCAGAAACAGTCGCGCCCCACCCCGAACGGGGAGACCACACCGATCCCCGTGATCGCGACGCCGGGACGGCCTGCTGAGGACATGGGTTTACTTACGTCGTTTGTCGTGACCTACGCGAATCGAAAACATGCATCAAGCGCGATGATGTCGTGCATAGCCGCTGCACGCCCGTGCAGCACCACTTATGCATATTCTGTGCATCCAACCGATCAGAGCACCTAAGGTACACTTTCGTGAAGCAGATGCCGCCACGCCTCGCTATTGTCGCGTTTCTCGCCCTCGTCACGGGCGGACTGCTGCTGCCGGCCGAGAGCCGTGTCCCGGCGAGCGTCGAGGACGCGATCGAGCAGGTCACGGTCGACGAGCTGCGGGGACATATCACCGTCCTCGCCAGCGACAGGCTCAAGGGGCGCGGCGTCGGTGATGAGGGCAACTCCGAAGCGGAGCGCTACATCGCCGGCGCACTCAAGGCAGCGAATGTCGCTGCTGCGGCGCCGGGCTACCTCCAACCGGTCGAGGTGTACCAGCCGAGGCTTGGAGACAATTCGAAATTCACCGCCCGCGCGGGCGCGGACCCGCTGATCGACCTCACAGCAGGAACCGACTTCTTCCCCTTGCCAGAGTCCGCCGATCGCACGGTGACCGGACGGATCGTGTTCGCAGGGCACGGTCTCACGGCGCCGGATCTCAAGCACGACGATTATGCGGGCGCCAATGTGGCTGAGGCGATCGTCGTGGCACTGGAGGACCTGCCCGATGCACTGCAGCGTAGCGCGTCCTTGTCGGCCGATCAGAAGGCCGAAATGGGCGCCGTCGAGCGCAAGGCGCACGACGCGCGCGCGCACGGCGCGGCAGGACTCCTGGTCGTCCGTCAGCATCCCGGCAGCGTTGATTACTACTGGCCCCCGCATCCGTCAATCCGCGAGGCGGATTACCGCCTGTATGCCGACATGCGTGCCCATCCGCTCGCCGTCGCGGCGATTTCCGATCGCATCGCGACGATGCTCCGCCGCGCGGCCGACCGGGGCGCACCGGTGAGCGCGACCCTGAACCCTCAGGTGGTCGCCCGCCCGATCACCATCGACAACGTCCTTGGGATGCTCGAGGGGCGGCAGGCGTCTCAACAGATGGTGGTCGTCGGCGCGCACCTGGATCACGACGGTACGGACGACGCGGGTCAGATCTATAACGGAGCCGACGACAACGCATCGGGGACCGCCGCCGTGCTGGCGATCGCCGCGGCGCTCGAGCGAGCGGCGGCCCGGGGCTTGCGGCCGGCGCACACTGTCGTGTTTGCCCTCTGGAACGGCGAGGAAAAGGGAGAGCTCGGCGCCGAGTTCTACGTCCAGCATCCCGTGCCCGATCGGCAGATCGTCGCCAACATCAATCTGGACATGGTGGGCCGCGACGAGGATATCCCCGACCCGAACAATCCGCGGTTTCGCGGCTTCGAGAAGACATCGGCCGCACGGAACACCAACGTCGTCCATCTGCTGGGCTACTCGTACTCGCCGGAGCTCGCCCGGATGGTCGAACGCGCCAACGAGTCCGTCCACCTGACGATCAAGCAGGATTACGACTACGGCTCGCAGGGACTCGTACGACGGTCTGACGACTGGCCGTTTCTCGAGCGCCGCATCCCCGCCGTGTTTCTGACGACCGGCCTGCACCCGGACTATCACACGCCGGACGACGATGTGGACCGGATTGATTTTGGAAAGCTGGAAAGGATAACGGAGCTCGCGGCGCGGCTCGCGTGGATCGCGGCCGACGGAGAGGCGCCGCGCTTCAACGCGCGATGAACGACATCATGGCTGACGCTGACACCCCCACACCCCACGCTCCATCGCTGCCCGCGGAGCTGCCGGTCGTGCCTCTGCGCGACACGGTGGTGCTGCCGATGACGGTGGCGCCGCTCGGCGTAGGACGCCCGATCTCGATCGAAGCGGTCAACCGCGCGCTCGCGGGCGACCGCATGGTGCTGCTCCTGCTGCAGCGAGGCGAGGCGGAGGAACCCTCGAGCGACGACCTCCACCGAGTCGGCACCGTCGCGATCATCCGTCAGATGGCCAAGGCGCCCACCGGCGTTCGGATACTCGTCGAAGGCCTGGTTCGCGCGCGAGCCGAATTCCTGCAGAACGAGCGCGGCGTCATCACCGCGTTGCTCAAGCCGCTGCCGGAGCAGGCCGAACGATCGATCGACATCGACGCGCGCGTACGGCGCCTGCAGGAGCTCGTGGATCGGGCGCTCTCGCTGGCGACCGGCCTGTCGCCGGATATCAAGACCCTCGTCATGAGCCTCGAAGATCCGCTGCGGATCGTGTACCTGCTCGCGAGTCTGCTCGACATGAAAGCGGAAGACAAGCAGCGGCTCATCGAGGAGAACAGCCTCGCGGTGAAGCTCGACGCGATCTCGATGGTGCTGTCGCGCGAGATCGAGATCCTCGAGTTGAAGGGGAAGATCGAGTCCACGGCCGAAAAGGAAATGAGCGACGCGCAGCGCCAGTACGTGCTGAGACAGCAGCTCAAAGCCATCCAGACGGAGCTCGGGGAAGGCGACAGCGAGGCCGCGGAGCTCAGGAAGCGTGTGGCCGAAGCGGCGCTCCCGGAGCACGTCGCCACGCTTGCGGACCGCGAGGTGGATCGGCTCGAGCGGATGACGCCGGCGTCCCCCGAGTACCAGATGATTCGCACGTATCTCGACTGGGTGCTCGACGTGCCGTGGGAGAAGCCGACCGAGGATCGTCTGGATCCGGTGGAGGCGCGCAAGGTGCTCGACGCGGATCACTACGACCTCGACAAGGTCAAGGATCGGATCGTCGAGTATCTCGCCGTCCGAAAGCTGAAGGGAGATCTGAAAGGTCCGATTCTGTGCTTCGTCGGCCCGCCGGGAGTCGGCAAGACATCTCTCGGTCAGTCGATCGCCCGCTCGATGAACCGCAAGTTCGTGCGCATCTCTCTCGGCGGCGTTCGCGACGAAGCCGAGATCCGCGGGCATCGGCGGACGTACATCGGGTCCATGCCGGGCCGGATCGTACAGGCGCTGAAGACCGCAGGCGCCTCGAATCCCGTGCTGATGCTCGACGAGATCGACAAAATCTCGGTGGGCATCCAGGGTGACCCCGCCGCGGCGCTGCTCGAAGTGCTCGATCCGGCGCAGAACCATGCATTCCGCGACCACTATCTCGAGATCCCGATCGATCTCTCGAAGGTCCTGTTCATCGCGACCGCCAATCAGCTCGGCACCATCCACCCTGCGCTCCTCGATCGCATGGAGCTCATCACGCTGAGCGGCTATACCGAGGACGACAAGGTGCACATCGCGAGGATGTATCTGATCCCACGGCAGCGCGAGGAGCATGGGCTGAAGCCGGAGCACCTCGAGATCACCGATGCGGCGCTGCGGCGCGTGATCAACGAGTACACGCGCGAGGCGGGGGTCCGCGCGCTCGAGCGTCAGATCGGAACGATTGCGCGCAAGGTTGCGGCGCGCGTCGCCACGGACGCGGCGCACGCGGCGACCGTCGACGCCGAGCAGGTCAGCGAGTATCTCGGGCCGTCGCGGTTCCGCTCCGAAGCGGCGTTTCGCACGTCGCGCGCGGGGGTCGCGACCGGCGTCGCCTGGACGGAGACCGGAGGCGACGTCCTCTTCATCGAAGCGGTGCTGCTGCCAGGCGGCGGCGGTCATCTGACGCTCACGGGACAACTCGGGAACGTGATGCAGGAGTCGGCCCGCGCGGCGCTCAGCCACGTGCGTCAGCAGGCCGCGGCGCTCGGGATCAACCCGGAGACGCTGGCCAAGCAGGACCTGCACGTGCACGTGCCGGCCGGTGCGATACCGAAGGACGGCCCGTCGGCGGGCGTGACCATGGCGACGGCGATCGTGTCTGCCGCGCGCGAGGAGCCGGTCCGGCCGGACGTCGCGATGACGGGAGAGATCACGCTTTCGGGACTCGTGCTGCCGGTGGGCGGCATCCGGGAGAAAGCACTGGCCGCGCGGCGCTATGGCATCAAGACCTTCATCCTGCCCGAGATGAACGTGCAGGATCTCGACGAGTTGCCACCGGATGTGCGTCGCGAGATGACGTTCGTGCCGGCGCGCACGCTCGACGACGTGCTGAAGATCGCGCTGCCCGATGTGGCCCGCGCGCAGCCCGACCCCGCGGCGGCTCCCGTGGCCTGACGCGGTCGTGCCTTCGGTCTTCTTCTATATTTCCGGCCACGGCTTCGGGCACGCCTCGCGCGAGATCGAGGTCATCAACGCGCTCAGCGCGCGGATACCGGCCCACGACATCGTGGTCCGCACCTCCGCGGCGCGCTGGCTGTTCGATCGCACCGTCCGCGGCGCGTTCACCTGCATCCCCGGCGACTGCGATACGGGCGTCACCCAGATCGACAGCCTGCGGCTGGACGCGCGCGAGACGATCGCGCGCGCCGACAGCTTCTATCGCGAATTACCAGCGCTCATCGAGCGCGAGCTTTTGTACCTCGGTCGCCATGATGCGCGGTTCATCGTCGCTGACGCGCCGCCGCTGGCGTGCGCGGCTGCCCGGGCCGCCGGGGTGCCCGCGGCCGTGCTGTCGAACTTCACCTGGGACTGGATCTACTCGGCTTACGGCGACCAATTGACTGCGGCGCCGCGCGTGATTCCGTTGATTCGCGAGGCGTATCGCGGCGCCAGCGAAGCGTGGCGGCTTCCGATGCACGGAGGCTTCGAGATGTTCGATCACATCGTCGACGTGCCGTTCATCGCGCGGCACGCGCAGTACACGCGCGAGACGGTCCGCGAACGCCTCGAGTTGCCGGCAGACCGGCGACTCGCGCTATCGTCCTTTGGCGGCTATGGCGTCAGCGACTTCGACCCTCGCACGCTCGATTGCCTCGACGAGTGGACGGTCATCATCACGGGCCGCGGCGAACCGCCCCCGCGCGCGCGCGGCATGCTTCACCTCGACGAGCCGCGCATCTATGCCGAGGGATTCCGCTACGAAGATCTCGTCGCCGCCGTCGACGTCGTGGTCACCAAGCCCGGTTTCGGCATTGTCGCCGAGTGCCTCGCGAACAAGACGGCCATGCTGTACACGTCGAGAGGGCGATTCGCCGAATACGACGTGATGGTCGCGGAGCTGCCCCGCTTCCTGAAGTGCGAATTCGTCCCCCAGCCCGACATGCTCGCGGGCCGCTGGCGTGAACCGCTCCGCCGGCTGATGAATCAGCCCGAGCCGCCCGAACACCCCCGCACGGATGGCGCAGAGGTGGTGGCAGACATGATTTGCGAGCGCCTTGCCAGCGACAGCCGCTGACGCGCTGCGACGCACCGACGGTCCAGAAAGTGAAGAGGCGAAGAAACGAAGAGGCGAAGGCCGGTATTGTTTTAAGGCCAAATTCGGATCTTCGCTTCTTCGCATCTTCGCGTCTCCACTGCGACCGTCGGCCGTGGCGCGTGACAGCGAAGGTTGCGCGTATAAAATCTCCCCCATGCTGAACCGCCGCTCGTTTCTCTCCGCGTTCGCGGCTTTCGCGAACGCGCCCGTTCTCCTCGCCCAGCGCAGGGGTGGGGGCGACGCGCCGTCCGCTCCCCTGCCGCCGGCGATCGCCGCGCTGCCGTCGATGCGCGACCAGGCGAAACCGATCACCAACGACGAACGCCGCGCGCGCATCGACAAAGCGCGGCGGCTGATGGCCGAGCAGAAAATCGATGCACTGGTGCTCGCTGGCGGCACGTCGCTCGTGTACTTCACCAACATCCGCTGGGGTGGCGGCGAGCGCCTCTTCGGATGCGTGATCCCTCAGAAGGGGGAGCCTTTCTTCGTCTGTCCTGCCTTCGAGGAAGACCGGGCGCGCGAGCAGATCGCGCTCGGCCCTTTTGGCGGCGGCGGATCGAATGCGGCTCCGGCGGATGTGCGCACCTGGAACGAAGACGAGAGTCCGTACGCGCTCGTCGGGCAGGGGCTGCGGGATCGCGGGGTGTCCACGGGCCGCATCGGCGTCGAGGAGACGATGAAGTTTGTCTGGAGCGACGGCATCGCCTCGGCGGCGCCGCAACTGAAGCTCGTGAGCGGAACGCCGGTCGTCGCCGGGTGCCGGATGATCAAGGACGCTCACGAGCTCGAGTTGATGCGCGTCGCTTCGGCGGCGACGCTGAACGTCTACGAAGCCGTGTACCGGTCGTTGCAGCCCGGGATGACGCAGAACACGGTCTCCGGCCTGATCACTGCCGCGTATCGGCGCGTCGGATTCCCGGGCGAGGCGAGCGTTCAGGTCGGCGAATACACCGCGCTGCCGCACGGCTCGATCACGCCGCAGACGATCAGGGAAGGGACGATCGTGATGGTGGACGACGGCTGCAGCGTCGAAGGGTATCAATCGGACATCACACGCACGTTCGTGCTCGGCAAACCGACCGACAAAATGCAAACCGTCTTCGGCATCGTCAAAGCCGCGCAGACCGCGGCGCTGCGTGCGGCGCGACCGGGTGCGCCGCTCGAGTCGATCGACGCGGCCGCACGGAAGGTGGTCGTGGACGCAGGCTATGGACCGGGCTTCAAGTATTTCAGCCACCGACTCGGTCACGGGATGGGCATGGACGGCCACGAGTGGCCGTACCTCGTGCGGAACAACATGTTCGGCTGGAACCAGACGCTCCAGGCACAACCGGGTATGGTCTTCAGCGACGAGCCGGGGATTTACATCCGCGGAGCATTCGGCGTGCGGCTCGAGGACGACATGTACATCACGGAGGATGGCGCGAAGCTTTTCACGCCACAGTCGGAGACCCTCGAGAAGCCGTTCTAGATGCCGGGCTGAAGCCCTGCGCGTGGAGGACGCCCTTTATGGGACGTCATTCCGTCACTTATTTGATCACCGTCACCAGCGACCAGAGCTTCGGGAAGTTCACTTTCTCGATCGACTGCGGCTCCAGATCGGCCTGCGCGAGCAGCGCAGGCAGGTCGAGATCCGATTTGAAGCCGATGTGAATGGTGAACGGCGAAATCGCGCGCTCGATCCGCGACAGGATGGGGTTGGGGCTGAGGAAATGATTCAGAAGGATGACTCGGCCACCGGGACGACAGACGCGGTGCATCTCGCGCGCCACCTTGATCGGATCGGGAACCACGCTGATCAGGTATGGCGCATAGACGATATCGAATGAGTTCTCCGCAAATTTCAGGTCGGCTGCGTCCATCTGAAGCAGCCGCACGTTGCGGATGTCCTTCCGCTCGACGCGTTCGCGCGCAATCTCGAGCATCGATTCGCTGAAGTCGATCCCCGTGACCGCGCAGTTTCGGGGGTACAGTGTCAGATTGATGCCCGTGCCGACGCCAACCTCGAGCACGCGTTCGCCGGGCTGGATATCCATCCGCTGAATGGCACGCAGTCGGCCGGGATGCAACGTCGGTCCGAAGACGACGTCGTAGAACTTCGCGAGTTTGTCGTAGACGCCCTCGACGAAATCGTTCTCGACGGCCGTAACCGAAAGCGCGCGGCTGCCCGCATCGCTTCCAGATACGAGCTCGTCCGCCGAATCAGTTTTGCGTTCGAATAAAGCCATCAGGACCAGTCCAAGCTGCAAGCTGAATGCCGCGGAAAATGTAATTTCCGAGAGCCGAGCGACTATACCCCGTTGAGATGGACAGAGCAAGCCGCCTTCGCCGACGACGGCGTCGGCCAACGCGCGTTCTTCACACCGCCTCCATCACGCCGAGCGCACTCTCGATCGAACCACCCGCGGTGGAGATCTCGAGTCCTTGAACGAGCGGCCGGATTTCCGACGCGATCTCCCGCGCAATCGCCAAACCTTCGGCCGGCGCGCGGCCTGCCGCCTCCGCGCGACGCATCCGTTCGACGACGGCCTCTGGAACCCGAACACCGGGCACCTCGTTCGCCATGAATTCGGTGTGCCGGAGGCTCTCGAGCGGAACGATCGACGCGAGCACCGGCAGTTTGAAACCCTCGATGCGCTTCAAGAAGCTCGCGAGCTCGCGCGGATCGAACACGAGTTGCGTAATCGCGAACTCGGCCCCGGCTTCCACTTTGTACTCGAACCGGCGCAGTTCCTCGTCGGGATTCATGGCCGCGGGATTGACGGCAACGCCGATGTGAAACCCCGTCGGGCCGCCGATACTCTGACCGCCGATGTCGGATCCGCGATTGAGACGCGTGACCATGTTCGTGAGCCCGATCGAGTCGACATCGAACACCGCGGTCGCGTCGGGGTAGTCGCCGACTTGCGGCGGGTCTCCCGTGATCAACAGCACGTTCCGGATGCCCATCGAGTGCGCGCCCAGCAGATCCGACTGCATGCCGAGGAGGTTCCGATCACGGCACGCGTAGTGGAGGATCGGCTCGACGCCCGCCTGCTGCTGGACGAGCAACGCGGCCGATAGCGCGCTCATCCGCGCGCCCGCGCGCGGTCCGTCCGGGATGTTGACGACGTCGACGCCGTGAATCCGCAACTGTCGCGCCTGCTCCACCAGTTTCTCGCCGCGGAACCCGCGCGGGGGCACGAGCTCCACCGATACGACGAACGCCCCGCGAGCCAGGCCGTTGGCCAGCCTGGATTTCTCCGTGCGTGGCATCGGATCGACGAGCGTGACGCCCGGCGCGCCGGCGCGTGCTCCTCCGCCGCGTGCACCCGCGGGCGCGACGGCCCCGTTCAGCGCGCGCACCGCCCCTTTGATATGGCGGATGTGATCGGGCGTCGTGCCGCAGCAGCCGCCGACGAGCCGCACGCCGCTGTTGATGAAGCGCCGCGCGTAAGACGCCATGTACTCGGGGGAACACAAGTAGATGTTGCGGCCTTCGATTTCGCGCGGCCGGCCCGCGTTGGGCTGCGCCGAGAGCTTGACGGTCGCAACCTCCGACATCCGCTCGATCGTCTCCAGCATGGCGGCAGGCCCCACACTGCAGTTCAGGCCGACAACATGCGCGCCCCAGTGTTCCAGCGCCGGAACGAAGGTGTCCGGTGCCGCGCCGTCGAGGCTGTTTCCGTCGTCTTCGGTCGTGACCTGCGCGACGATCGGAAGCGCGCAGACGCTGCGTACGGCGCGGATGGCCGCGCCAATCTCGTTCACGTCGCGAAATGTCTCGAGAACGAAGAGATCGACGCCGCCTTCGAGCAGCGCGCGCGCCTGCTCGCGAAAGAATTCCTCGGCTTCGTCTTCACCAGTCTTGCCCCACGGCTCGATGCGGATCCCGAGCGGTCCGATCGCGCCGGCGACATATGCCTGATCGCGCGCCGCCTGCCGGGCCAGCTTCGCGCCGTGCAGATTGATGTCGTGAACGCGGTCGGCAAGCCCGAACGTTCCCAGCTTCACGCGATTCGCACCGAACGTGTTCGTCTCGATCACGTCCGCGCCGGCGCGCAGGTAGGCCTGATGCACGTCGGTGACCAGATCCGGCCGCGCGACGTTCAGCTCGTCGAAGGATCGGTTGAGGAAAATGCCCCTGGAGTACAGCATCGTCCCCATGGCGCCGTCGCACACGAGGACGCGATGCTCTAACGCTTCGAGAAAACCCGGTCTGTCCACACTATTTCAAATTGTACATGGAGGACGGCTCTATGCCCCGCAGGTGGTGAAATCGAGAGTCTCCGAATCAATCAAGAGATATGACCGGCCGACGAGATCAAGGCACACCGACGTCACTCCCTTCAAGTCAGCTTGCTGGAACCGGTGATGATGACCGAACAGATGAAGCCGGGGCTTCATCGCGGCAAGCACCTCGTTGATGGGCGTCTTGCCCGCATCGATGCGTCCGACGCGAAAGGGCCGTGGCGCCTCGTGCGTCAGCAGGACGTCGACGTCGGTCATGCGCGTGCACGCCTCGACTTCTTCCCGCACGAAATGACGACGCCGATCGGCGAGCTCCGATGCCTTCGCGCTGCTTTTCTTTGGGTGCGGAAGTTCAGCGGCAGGCATCTCGTACACCGTCGGCGCAAATGTCCCACCAAGACCGACGATCCGAATCCCGCTGATCTCGACGAGCGTTGCGTTCGGAACGTAATGGAGACTCGGGGGCAGCTCGCGGGCTGCGATCGCGTCGAAGTTCTCGTTGTTGCCCTTGATCCAATAGAGCGGCGCGGGCATCGGCTCGTATCGTCCTTCCGCGTCGGCGACATCACCGACGCACAGCCAGAACGGCACGTCCGGATGCGACTGCAATACTCGACGCGCCGCGGCGAAGTCCCCATGGATGTCGCCCAGCGCACCGAAGACCATTGCCATAATTGGCAGAATTGCCACAATTGCCAGAATTCCTTCGCTGGAATTCTCAAGATTCAGGGAACGAAATTATGACAATTCTGGCAATTGCGGCGATCATGGCAATTCACGGCACCAACAGGTCAGCCTTATCCCAGATGAAATCCTTGTTGCTGTACACGGCGAGCTCGTAATCCTTGCCCATGAAGATGGCCGACACCGGGCACGCCTCCTCGCAGTACCCGCAGAAAATGCAGCGCGTCTTGTGGATCTGGTACACCTTGGCGTAGCGCGGCCCGGCCTGAACCGTTCCGTCGTTCTCCGCAGCCTCGAGGTAGATCGCATCGGCGGGACACGCCACGGCGCATAGTCCGCACGCGACGCACTTCTCCAGACCGTTCTCGTCGCGCATCAGCACCTGCTTTCCGCGCCACTTCGGAAACACGGGCACCTTCTGCTCGGGATAATTGACGGTGATCGGTTTCTTGAAGATGTGCTTGAGGGTCGTCGCAAAACCGATGATGAACGGTCGGATCATATCTTTCGATCATAACGGCTCATGGGCGCAGCGCTCAAGGGTCAAGCCGCTCAGGAGTTTAGCCTTCCCCGGGGTGCGCGGCTCCCACTTGAGCCACCCTGTATAATTGACTGGATGCCCCAGGCGACGAAAGCCCTTACTGCCGGGCAGTTCCTGCTGACCACCCTCGTCGTCCAGGTCGCCATCGTGGCGGCGCTGTCGACGATGCTCGTCCGATTTCCCTGGTTTCGACGAATTCTGCTGACCGAAAAACGGGACTGGCCCGAGCGGCTCATCTTTGCAGCCAGCCTTGGCGTCCCGCTGACGGCGGGCGTGGTCGCGCGTTTGCTCATCAATTACGACGCGGCCGACCTGACCCTGTCGGGGGCATTCCTCGCCGGACTGCTGGCCGGGCCCTACGCCGGGGCGATCGTTGGAGCGGTGATCGGCATCCCGCCGCTCGTCGCGCACGAATGGATCGCCTTGCCGTTCGCCGTCGGCTGCGGGTTCGCGGGCGGCGGCCTTCGCGAGATATGCCCGAAAGAGGCAATCTGGCATTTTTCGCCGCTCTTTTTCACCGATCTGCATCGGAACGTGTGGCGCCTCGTGCGTCGGTTCCAGATCGATTGGGTGGTGATCCTCGTCGCGGCGCCGATCGGACTGGAGATCATCCGGCAGGCGCTCGGCCATCGGTTCCTCGAGAGCCGGATCTTCTACCTGTCGCCTCCCGACGACAATCCATGGTTCTTCTTCCTGGTGGTTCTCGCGACGGTGCTCTGCGTCGCCATTCCAATCAAAATCTGGAACAGCGCGCGGATCGAGCACCGGCTCCAGGAGCAGGAGAAGCTCCTCATGGCTGCGCGGGTCGAAGCGCTGGCGAGCCAGATCAACCCGCATTTTCTGTTCAACACTCTGACGTCGATCTCGTCGCTCATCCGATCGCAGCCCGAAACGGCGCGCATGCTGATCGTCAAGCTGTCGGGACTGCTGCGCCGGCTGCTCCGCAGCCAGGAGCACTTCGTCACGCTGCGCGAGGAGCTCGAAGCGATCGACGAATACCTCGACATCGAGAGCATTCGCTTCGGTCCGAAGCTTCGGATCGAGAAATCGATCGACCCGGGAAGCCTGGACGTCGTCGTTCCGAGCATGCTGCTGCAGCCGATCGTCGAGAACTCGATCAAACACGGGCTCTCACCGAAGATCGGTGACGGGCGCATCACCATTCGGAGCACGCGGCAGAACGGCCACGCGATCATCGACGTCATCGACAATGGCGTCGGCGTCTCCCGCGATCACGTCGATCGCGTGAAGACCGGTGGCATTGGACTGCGGAACGTCAACGAGCGGTTGCGCGTCATCTACGGCGCCAACTATCAGCTGCAGCTCGACAGCGTTCCGGGCGAAGGCACCTGCGCGCGCATCGTGATTCCGGAGTTGGTCGCGCCCGCGAGGATCACGGCCTGAAGCGATGGATGCCGAGCCGCTGCGCATCATCGTGGTCGACGACGAACAACTGGCGAGAGACGAGCTGTGCTTCCTGCTGGGCCAGATTGGCGCGGTTGAGGTCGTCGGCCAGGCGGGGAACGGGATCGAAGCGCTTCGGGCAATCGAAGAGCAAACGCCAGATGTCGTCATGCTGGATGTGCAGATGCCGGGCCTGACGGGCTTCGAGGTCGCGCGCCGCCTCGTGGAGGGGGACATCCAGACGGAGCTCGTGTTCGTGACGGCATACGATCAGCATGCGATCGAGGCGTTCGAGGTGAACGCCGTCGACTATCTCCTGAAGCCTGTCGAGGCAGAGCGGCTCGAAACAGCCGTCGAACGCGTTCGGCGACGCATCCAGTCCGCCCGGACGGCCTCCAAGCCCGCGTCGACCGAGGACATGGACCGGCTCCTGCAGCTACTGGCCGAGCGGCAGGATCGTCGGGAGCAGCTCGCGCTGAAGGTGGCGGACCGGTTCCTGCTGGTCCACTCGGACGAGGTCGTCCACGTCTCGGTGGAAGACGACGTGATTACGGTTGTAACGAACAGCTTGTCTGGAACGTCCAACTATCGGACACTGGATGAATTGCAGGCGCGCCTCGACCCCGCCGTGTTCTGGCGGGTGCATCGGTCGCACCTCGTGAACATCAACAAGATCAAGGAGATCGTGCCGTGGTTCTCCCGCAACTACATCCTGAAGATGCGGGATACCAAAGGCACTGAGATCCCGGTGAGCCGCTCGCAAACCAAGCGACTCCGGGAGTATTTGAGGCTATGAGCGAGCAGTACGATCCTTACGCGCCGCCGCCCGTTCCGTCTTCGCCGTCGTTCGCCGACCCGTATGCCGCGCCGCAGCCGATGCCGGCCGCCGACGCGCTGACGGCGCCGGAGCCGCTCGTATCGACCGAGCCCGTTCCGGCGCTGGCGGGGGGCATTCCCGCCAGCTCCGACGCGCGAATCGGCATCGACGGCGGAGCTCTCCGGATGGAGCGGATCGTCGAAGAAATCATCGCATGGCTCAAGACCCTTGCGTCGGCAGCCGTGTACGCGACGCTCATCGTCACCTTCGGATTCCAGGTGGCGCGCGTCGAAGGCCACAGCATGGCTCCGACTCTTGCGGACCAGGATCGCTTGATCGTGAACAAGCTCGCCTACCGGATCGGCGAGCCGCACATTGGCGACGTCGTCATGCTCTATTACCCGTTGGATCCGAACAAGTCGTTCGTCAAACGCGTGATTGCGGAAGAGGGCGACCAGGTGCGCATCGTCGACGGCAAGGTGTACCGCAACGACGTGCAGCTGGACGACTCGTTCGTGCCGCCGGATTATCGCAGTCACGACGACTGGGGGCCGCAGGTGATTCCCGAAGGCTACTATTTCGTGATGGGCGATCACCGCAATAACAGCTCGGACAGCCGGCATTGGGGATTCGTGCCGAAGAAATACATCATCGGGAAGGTGCAGCTGCGCTGGTGGCCGCTCGCCCACGCGCGGATGTTCTGATCTGTCACGCCACGACGCGGTCAACCGCGTTCTCCTCCGCGTTCTATTCCTGAACCTGGCGGTTGCCGGGGCGAAGTTGGTGTTGGGCTACGGCACCGGCGCCGTGAGCATCCTGTCGGATGGTTTCCACTCGCTGACCGATTCGGCGTCGAACGTGGTGGCGCTCGTCGGCATGCGCGCGTCGGGCAAGCCGCCCGACGTGGATCACCCGTACGGCCACCGCAAGTACGAGACGCTCGCGGCAGCCGGCATCTTCGTCTTCCTGCTGATCGTCGTGATGGAAGTGGTGCGCGCGGCGGTTCACCGATTCGCGGGAGGCGGCGCTCCGTCGGTCACGACGATGAGCTTTGGCGTGATGATCGCGACGCTGATCGTCAACGTCGGCGTCGTGCGTTACGAAAGCGCCGAGGGCCGCCGCCTGAACAGCGAGCTACTGCACGCCGACGCGATGCACACGAAAAGCGACGTGTTCACGTCGTGCGCGGTGCTGGTGTCGCTCGTGGCCGTTCGACTCGGGTATCCGATGGTCGATCCGCTCGGCGGCGTGATCGTCGCCGGCTTCATCGCGCACACCGGCTGGGAAATCGCGAGGCAGACCTCGCGGGTCCTGTCCGACCGCGTGGTGATCGCGGAGGATTCGATCCGCAGCGTCGTGATGGCCGCTCCGGGCGTCGTCGGATGCCATCAGATACGCACGCGAGGGTCCGAGGATCACGCGTTCCTGGATCTGCACGTCTGGTATCCGTCCGACATGTCGCTCTTCGAAGCGCACAGGCTGTCGCACGTGGTCAAGGATCGGCTGATGCAGGCGTTTCCGCAGATTGCGGACGCCATCATTCACATCGAACCGCCGCCCAGTGAATTGCCATAATTGCCACAATCGCCGGAATTGCCATAATTCAAAATCCGCAAATCAATTCCGGCGATTCCGGCGATTCTGGCAATTATGGCAATTCGCGATACAGCCTCTCGATTTGATCGGCCCACTTCTGCTCGACGACCTTGCGCTTGACCTTCAGCGTGGGCGTCAGCTCGCCGGATTCCACCGTGAACTCGCGCGGAAGCAAGGCGATGCGCTTGATGCGCTCGAACTGCGCGAGCTCCCGGTTCAAGGCGTCGACAATCTCCTGGTATAGCGCGATGACGTCGGGACGGATGATGAGCTCGTCGCGCGCGGCAGGCGGGCGTCCCAGATCCTGCAGCCGCCGCTCGAGCGCCCCGAAGTCGGGCACGATCAGCGCGGCGGCGTACTTGCGGCGATCGCCGAGGATCACCGCTTCCGATACGAGAGGGCTTCGCTTGAGGACGCCTTCGATCGGCTGTGGCGCAATCTTCTTGCCGCCCGATGTGACGAGCATGTCCTTCTTGCGATCGGTGATCGTCAAGTAACCATCGGCGTCGAGCGTGCCGATGTCGCCCGTGTGGAACCAGCCGTCCTTCAGCGCTTCGGCCGTCGCCTCGGGCTTGTTGAAGTACCCGCGCATGATGTTGGGACCGCGCGCGACGATTTCACCGTCGGGCGCAATCCGGATCTCTACCCCCGCGATCGGCGTGCCGACGGTGCCTCGGCGGGGCGCGTTCTGAGGATTGAACGTCAGGATGGGTGCGGTTTCGGTGAGCCCGTATCCTTCGATGATCGGCAGGCCGACCGCGTAAAAGAATTCGAGGACTTCGGCTGCAAGCGGCGCGCTGCCGGAGGCGGCGAATCGCACTCGTCCACCGAGCCGTTCGCGAACGGCCGCAAACACGAGACGATCGGCAATGCTCGCCTTCAGCCGGGTCAACGGCCCGGGGCTGCGGCCGCGGAGCACGACGCGGGCACGCGCGATCCCGGAAGCGATCGACCACGAGAAGATTTTTGCTTTCACGCCAGGCGCTGCGCGGCCGGCTTCCATGATTCGCGCGTTGAGCTTCTCGTAAACGCGGGGGACGCCGGTCAGCACGGTGGGACGGACCGTGAGCAGATCTCGGCCGAGGGTGTCGAACGTCTCGGCAAAGACAATCGTGACGCCCGAGAAGAGGTAGATGTACGCCACCATGCGCTCGAACGCATGGCTAAGCGGCAGGAACGAGAGCGCCACGTCCTCTTGCGAAAGGTCGAGCGCGGGCGCGGCGCCGCGGAGG
>JBKPTT010000236.1:0-6732 GCA_046735635.1 Acidobacteriota bacterium
GACCGACAATCGCGCGTGTGCCAGTGCCGCCAGATCCAGCGCATCCTCGAACGCCGTCTCTGCGTCGCGCGATCCATCGTGGCCGACCAGAATGTGCGTGGCAATCATCATCCCTCCGGGTCGACGACTCCGACAGCGGGCACAGCGACGGCCGGCGACCGCGCCTCGATCTTCGGCAACAAGTAGCGCGGCAAGAAGAACGCGTTGGCGATCAATGTCGGGACGACGGCACTGCCGATCACAGTCGCGATGAGATACGAATATTGCGCCTGGTCGATGATCTTGTGTGTCAATCCAAACAGGGCCGAGATGCTGCCGAACGTCAGCCCCGTGGACATCAGCAACGTCGCATACGCAGCTTCGGTGCGAGGATAGCGAAACCACTTGGTCACCGGCCACAGGCCACACGTCTTCGTCACGAGCTTCGCGAGCAACAGTCCGCCTACGATGCCAGGGGCGTCGACAAGCGCCGGCACGGAGACAAATGACCCGGCGCGGATGAAATAGGACGGCGTGAGGAATCCAAAGGTGAGCGTCCGCAGTCGCCGAATCAGCGCGTGGTCCTTGCCGACCGTGCCGGCCAGCACCATCCCGACGAGATACGCTGGCAGCACCGCTTCGCTGTCCGCCCAGGCGGCGAGGCCGCCGAGCGCGAACAAGACGAGCAACAGATACTTGGCTTCCAGTTCCGACGGTCGTCCACCGAACGCCCGGAAGAATCGGGGAGTGACCCACGGCAAGACGCCGATCACGAGACCCGCGCCAACGGCGAAGACAAGCGTGCGATAAGTGAACGGCGCGAAGATCAACCCGAGCGCCAGCACGGTCCCCAGGTCGCAGACGAAACATGCCGCGAGGACGGCCTTGCCGAATCCCGTGCTGTTCAGACCCAGTTCGAGCGTCACCGCGTACACGACGGCGACCGACGTCGTCGACAGCGCCACGCCCGACAGCCAACTGGCTTGTGAAGACCATTCGAGCACGTAGCGCGCGTACGCGAAACAGCCGAGGAACGGCGCCGCAAAACTGACCAGGCCCATCACGCCGGTCTCACGCCATTTCGTCCGGAGCACCGCGGGATCGAGTTCGGCGCCGGCGAGAAAGGTCAGAAACACCGCACCCGTGGCAGAGAGGAACGTGATCCAGCTCTCGGTGGTGCCGAGCAGGGCGGTGCCGACGAAGGCGCCGATCAGCAACTGAGCGACGGTGCCGACGACGATCTCCGACAGCGCGGTGGCGACTCGGAGGCGAATCGAGATCAGCGTCGCCGCAAGAGCGAGCCCCAGCCAAAGCGCCGCACGCAGCCAGACCTCGGTCATGGCCGCCTCCGGGCCGCCTCGCCGTTCGTTGAAATGGGGCCGCCGATCTGGTGATGTCTCATGCTCCCGACCCGGATGGACATGCCGGGAGCGTCAATGACTTGCCCACGGCAGATCGTCTGCTGTAGGAGTCATTGGCCGCGTCAGGCGACGCGGCGGTTACGGGCGGACTCCACCGCCGTTCCTCTCAAATTATCACGAGACGCGAACTGCGCCGTCAATGCGCCATTGTCGAACATTTCAGGCCGCCGGAGGTGTCCGGTCCGAAGCAGGTGCTTCAGACGACGGCGATCCCGGCTGGTAATGGCAACTCCTTCAGCTTCGCGACAGTGCGGTCAACCGGATACGCGACCTTCCGGAGCGTCACGGCCCCGTCCTGCCAGACCGCATACGAAGCTTCCGGTCCACCATCTTTGGGTTGCCCGAGGCTGCCCGGATTGACCACGGTTCGGGTGCCGAGTCGCTTGACGAACGGCAAGTGCGTGTGGCTGACGAGGATGACATCGGCGTCAACGGACGCGGACTCCTGCCTCCATGCCGGTGAATCTGGAAGGCAGTACGAGAACAACGGGTCCGACGGCGTCGCATCGCATAAGAACAATCGCTGGCCGTCGCGCTCGACGGACGCCGTCAGCGGCAGGTCGCGAAGGAAGCGCTTGTCGTCGTCCGGAAAGCATCTTCATATGTGTGCCGTCTGGATTACGTTCTATCCGGTCGCGGGGTTGAAACGTTCCGAGGCGTGGTGGGCGCACTGGGCGCGTGGCGTTGTGATCCTCTTCGCTTTCATGCTTGCACAACGCTACTTCCGCTGAACCAAACGGCGCGATGGGCAGTCGATGCTTGTGCGTCGCTGGAATCCGCATAGGAGCCCGGCCCTGGCGAACTCGAGCGGCGATCGCGCCCGGCCCACCCCAGAGGTTGATCGGCAGTCGCACCACTGTATCCCCCAGGCCGGCGCGATGAACCGCGCGGTCATCGCCGCCGATCTCGCCGCGCACGTCACCCACCGCTAACGGGAGGGAGCCGGCGATGTTCGCGGATCGACCGAAGAAGTCGAACGCGTAGTGTCATGGGCGGCTACCGCATGGTTGGCGACGTACTCCGCTTAGGGGCTGCTGTCTCGAAGAGCACAGATCTGAAGCTACTTGTCCGGCACGCGATGGGACGCAATCTTCACCACGTGCGTGTGGTCCTCAGTTAGCCACGCGTCGACGCCCATCGCCCTGGCCTCTGCACGACCGTCGTTGACCGCCGCGTCGTGCGTCGGAGACACCGCGTGCGGCGCGTTGGGGATGACGCTGATCTCGTGCTCACGCACGGCGGTGGGATGCGAGACGAGGACGTCCCCCGCCTTCATATTCGACAACGTCCCGGGATTCTCATTTGACACATCGTTAGTTTGTGTCGCTCGGGCGGGTTCCGCTGTCCAGTTCAGCACGTGACGCGGTTCCAAGAGCACACCCTGTCGACATTCTCCGTGCGTGACGTAACGCCGTGTCGAGGCGCCGTGAGCGTCAAACCCGATCACGTCGGGGGACCGGGAAGAAGGATGGCGCCACGCCCGGCGCCCCATCTCTTTTTCACGCTCGCTCAGCCGGTCCTCCACGGGCATGTTTCGACACGTGATGCGAGGAAGACGCGGCGCGGCGACCACAGACTGGGTCTACGCCGGAGACGGCAGTTCGACCGGAGCCGCCGGACGAGGTCCAAGAATGCGTCCGAGGGCGTCCTCGCCGATGGTCTCATCTTTCAGCAAGGCGTCGGCGAGCGAGTCGAGTTGTGCGCGCGCGGCGCTCAAGAGCTGACGCACGACCTCTAAACGTTCGGCGATCAAATGTTCCACCTCGTGATCGATCCGAGCGGCGGTGGCGTCGCTGTACTCGCGCCCCTGCGCCAGCTGATACCCGAGAAACGGCTGCTCCTCATCGACCTGGAACGCCACCGGCCCAAGGCTCCCCATGCCCCACCGCGTGATCATGCGTCTGACGAGCCGCGTCGCCTGCACCAGGTCGTTTTCGGCTCCCGTGGTGATGTCGCCGAGAGCGAGCGCCTCAGACGCCCGGCCGCCCAGCATGACATCGATACGCGCCAGGAGGTCGGTTCGGCTGTAGTTGTACCGCTCTTCCGCGGGCCGTTGCTGGGTAACCCCGAGCGCTTGACCGTGCGGCACGATCGTGACTTTCCGCACGGGGTCCGCGGCGGGCGTCATCCAGGCCACGACCGCGTGTCCACCTTCGTGATAGGCCACGACGCGCCGATCGTGCGGTGTGAGGACGGTCGTCCGTTCGGCCCCCAGGATGATCTTGTCCCACGCCTGCTCGAAATCCTGCATGGTCACCTCCGTACGATCGTGGCGGGCGGTGCCCAAGGCTGCCTCATTGCACAGATTCGCGAGATCCGCACCGCTCAGCCCGGTTGCCGTCCGGGCGAGTCGTTCGAGATCGACATCCTTCGCGAGGTGAAGGTGACGCGTGTGAATGCGAAGGATGCCTTCCCGCCCGCGCCAGTCCGGCAGCGGCACGACTACCTGTCGATCAAAGCGCCCGGGACGGAGCAGCGCCGGATCGAGGACGTCCGGCCGATTCGTCGCCGCGAGCAGAATCACCTGCTGGCGATCGTCGAATCCATCCATCTCCACGAGCAACTGGTTGAGCGTTTGCTCGCGCTCGTCGTTGGTCGCGCCGACGCCCGCGCCGCGCCGACGCCCCACGGCATCGAGTTCGTCGATGAAGACAATCGACGGTTCCGCAGCCTTGGCCTGCACGAACAGATCGCGCACGCGACTCGCGCCGACGCCCACGAACATCTCCACGAACTCCGAGCCGCTGATGCTGAAGAAGGGCACGCCTGCTTCCCCGGCGACCGCGCGGCCCAGCAATGTCTTGCCGGTGCCTGGCGGGCCAACGAGCAACACCCCCCGGGGAATTCGGGCACCGATCTCGAGATACTTAGTGGGGTGGCGCAGGAAGTCGACCACCTCCGTGAGATCCGCCTTCGCTTCGTCGGCCCCGGCGACGTCCGTAAACGTGACCTTCGGTCGATCTTCTGTGTAGCGGCGCGCCTTGTTACGTCCGAACCCGAACATGCCTGCCTGGCTACGGGCGGCCTGCCGGCCCATCCAGACGAGCAGCACCCCCAGCAACAGCACCGGCAGACCGTTCGTCAGCACGATGGTGAACCACGGCTCCGACGGCGTCGTCACGTCGATGACGACATGGTGCGCCTGAAGCAGGGGCATCAGCAACGGATCGCCGACCACACTTGGAAAAGTCGTGCGGAAGCCCGGATACGAGGGTGGCGGCGGTGCCTCGCCCGTCTTCTTCTCGGGACTGTCTTTCGTCGATTCACTCTTCAGGGGCTCGGGCCACGGGATCGCATGGACGAACATCCCGCTGATCTGATCGCCCACGATTCGTGTCTGCGTCACGTTCCCGGCCGTCACCTCGGCCACAAACGCGCTATACGGAAGCGCGGCCTCCGATGTCGGCTTTGGCAGGAACGACCACAGATTCCACGCCATCAACAGAAGGAACACGATCCACCAGAGCGGACTGACCCGCTGCTGCCCGAGCGGCGACCCCTGCGGCGGCTTCGGCCGCGTCGTCCGTGGAGGGGACCGCTTCACGTTTGAAGGTTGATTCGTGCCCGTTGGCGTATCCACCACTGACGGCCACGCTACCATACCGGCGCTCGTGGTTGTCACCGCCGGAGGCCTTGAATCCGGGTCAGAACCGGATGCTCACGGGAGGTGAGCTGTTCACAATGAAACAGCCCTCACCTCGAGTCGTCCCCAGGCGTTCCGAGTGGTCGTCGCCTGCTATCGAGCGATACGTTCGCGGCGAGGCAACTGCGAGCCCAGGATGAGAATCAGCAGGCGTGCGATGACCGTCGCCGGCTGCATCCACGATACACAGCCGATGATGCTCATCTGCACGGTTAGCCAGCCAAGGACAATAAAGGCGACCACGAAGACCGCAAAGCGGTCGCCTCGCAGGCCTGCGAACACGGCGATGGCGGCCACGATGAACGAGCCGCCCACGGCGTTCAACGCGCCGGGGGCCAGCAGACCTCCCAGTTAATAGCGGACCGCCCTTGGATGCGCTTCAGCGATCACAGGACAGGTTGACCGAGGAAATGGCCCGCCATCGTGAGGAGGTGCCTGAGGGAGGACGCCGCGCATTCGCGATCGGCATACTGTCTCCTTCGTTCACCGTGGACGCGCGCGAATCGTCATTTGGGCGGCATCTGAGACATCATGTGGTCGTGCATCATCGCCATGTGGCGATGCATGTCGACCTGATTCCTGACAAGCTCGGTCAGTAGGGCCTGCATGGCGGCGACCTTGTCGTCGCCGCGCGCGGATGTCATCGTCTGTGCCAGGGCCTCGAGGCGCGCATCCGCCGCTTTCATATCGGCCATCATCTTGTCGTGGTCCATCATGCCGCCGACCTGCGGTGTCGGCATGCTGTGTTCAGGCCCCATGGGGGGTACCTGCTGCGCCCGGACGGGGGCGAAAAGAAGACCTGCGGCGATTGCGACGGCAGCGATAGGGATCAATCTCATGTCGCGACGATAGCGGATCGGTGCGGCGGCGGCTGTTCAATAATGAGCAGTTACCCATTTACGAATCGAGACGCGCCTTCATCATCAACTGATCGTGCTGATCGTACGAGATGGTGTCCTCATGACAGTCGTCGCTCACCTCTACGATACGTTCGATCGCTGAGGGTGACCGCCCGCGCACGACGGTGAATGCGAGGCTGCCGGCCCCTGCAACCGACGCGACCGAGCCGCTCACGAGCGTTCTCGAGTTCGCGCATTTTCGACCGGGGACCCGGTCCAACGCCGTGACTTACAAAGCCACTCCGATGCATGTCGTTGTTGCGGGAAGTCGTTGACCGCGAATGCGTTGGTGAGATTCAGTGTGCGTCAACACGCGCGGCGGGCGTCAATTTCCAAGCGTGCTCGATCGTCCGCCTTCGCTCGCGTCACGAACTCGCGAGAAGACTGTACGCCAACAGCGCCAGGACGGTGGCGGTCACGCCGACGTAGAGCCAATCGCGCTGCCGTATGAAACCAACGATCGAGAACACGACGCGCGCGATCGGAGTCGCGATCAGGAACAGCAGTCCCAATTGCACAAGCCCGCGGCCGCTCAGGTCGCGCGCCATTTCGAAGATCCCGTCGACCGACCGAAAAGGTCGCGGCTCGCCTTTGAACACGTGATACATCGGCTGCTCGAAGCCATGACGGACCAGGAAGACGACGGCTCCAAAAGCGACGATCGCTGCCGACAACAGCACGCCGGTTCGCAGCACGCGTGCGAGTACGATGTCGAACTGCTCGTCGGTCCGGATGGGCTCGTTCGCGTCCATACTCCTCAAATCCGTCCCGTCACGCCGTTGAACAGCAT
>JBKPTT010000237.1:0-2376 GCA_046735635.1 Acidobacteriota bacterium
CAATCAGCAATCAGCATTCGTCAATCAGCAATTTACGACTTCGGTCTCTTCGCGCCGTACTTGGAGCGTCCCTGTTTGCGTCCCTGCACGCCAACCGCGTCGAGCGTGCCGCGGACCACGTGATAGCGCACACCCGGGAGGTCCTTGACGCGACCTCCGCGAATGAGCACGAGCGAGTGCTCCTGCAGGTTGTGTCCGACGCCCGGGATGTAGGTCGTCACCTCGATCCCGTTCGTCAGCCGCACGCGCGCGACCTTGCGGAGCGCGGAGTTCGGCTTCTTCGGCGTCTGCGTGAACACGCGAACGCACACGCCGCGCTTCTGCGGACTCTCCTGCAGCGCGGGACTCTTCGTCTTGGTCAGGACGCGGTCCCGGCCCTTGCGAACAAGCTGGCTGATCGTCGGCACGGTCTTGGACAACTCCAGTCACGCACGCGAATCCGCGCGCGCGAAAACATCCGTTGTCCCAGGCCTAGGGAGCCGCAGAACGGCCCGGCACCTGGAACTGACTTACCCTATAAGGTTGTTAGTGCGGCGTCCGTTGTGGACGGCCATGGTGCGCCTTCTGCAAACCCGGCCTTCAGAGCCAGCGCGAAGGCGCGTCTTGGTGTCTGGCCCTAGATAGGGTGTCCCAGGGCCGACCAGAACCTTGCAAATATAGCAAATGATACTCGTCAACGCAAGCCGGCCATCGGCTGGCACTCGTATGTTTTACCCGCGACCGATCAACCGAGCTTCTCCGCCAGCTGATGCACGAACAAGCCCGTATCCGTCACCAGCCCAAGCGTTTGAGCCGATCCGCGATCGACGAGCTTGGTGACCACGGAAGGGTTGATGTCGACGCACACGACTTTGACCCAGGATGGGAGCATGTTGCCCACGCCGATCCCGTGCAGCATGGTCGACAGCACGACGGCAATCTTCACGTCCGTGAGCGCCTCGGCGTAGCGGTCCTGCGCCACGACGAGGTCCATGATCGTGTCGGGCAACGGGCCGTCGTCGCGGATGCTGCCGGCAAGCACGTACGGCACGCCGTGCGTGACGCATTCGTACATCACGCCCGAGGTGAGCAACCCAGACGCGACGGCGTCTCTGATTCCGCCGGCGCGCCGGATCGCGTTGATCGCGCGCATGTGGTGACGATGTCCGCCTTCTACGGGGACGCCGGTTTTCAGGCTGACTCCGAGTGAGGTGCCGTACAGCGCGCCCTCGATGTCGTGCACGGCGAGCGCGTTGCCCGCGAGGAGCACGTCCACGAAGCCCCGGCGAATCAGGTCGCAAAAATACGAGGCTGCGCCCGTGTGCACGACCACCGGCCCCACAACGAACGCCACTCGTCCGTTCGCGGCTTTCACCTCGCGGATCATGTCGGCGATCCGTTCGACGCTCGTCTCGACGTGACGCTCCGAGGAGATTCCGCCCGTCATGAACGCAAAACCGTGGCGATTGCGCTCGCGGAACTCGGGCACGACCCGAATGCCATCGAGAAAGCAGACGACTCGATCGCCTTTCCGGAGATCGCGAAGCTTCCGACAGGTCGCCCGGTTCTGCGCGATGACGATCGCCGCGTCCATCCGCTGACGCTCGACCTCGAGCCACCGGCCGCCGTGGCGAACCCAGGTTCGATGATTGCTCGTGGAATAGAAATCGTCGGGAGCGCAGCCGTCGATGGGCGCAGGCTGCAGTTCGGCGTCCTGCTCGCCGGTCGTGCGGCAGCCAAACTCGAGAAGCTCCTCGAGCAAATCCTGCATCACGCCCGACTCGGGGGCGGTAACCCGCATCTGGAGGCGGGAGTAATCGTCGTTCGTGCGGCCAATGGCGAACTCGAGAACTTCGAAACTCGCGCCGTGCTTCACGACGGCGTCGAAGATCTCGGTCATCAGGCGGGAATCGATCAGGTGCCCTTCTGTCTCGACAATCTCCTCGACCAAGAGGCGGACCTCACGCTACGAGAAACGGGCGGACGGATGAGCCCGTCCGCCCGTCGATTCTAGCGCTTGATCGAATCGCCGAGATCCTTGAGCGCGTCGCCCACCTTCCGGCGTCCGCGACCAAAGCCTTCCTGAACCTTCCCAGCGGCCTCGTCGGCAACACCCTCGTCGTGCAAACGTTCGTTGTCCGCCAGGTCGCCCGCGGCCTGCTTGACCTTGCCCTTCAGCTGGTCGTTCTTACCCTCGATCTCGTCGCGATTCATGGACTCGCCTCCTCCTTTCAGTCATTCAAAGAAGGTGACGTCAGCCATAACCACGGTTCTGCGGGGTTCTACCGGGTTCGAGGTTCGGGGTTGGACAGCGTTCGAAGTGCGATGTGCCGCGAGATTCGGCGCAGTCGCGCACAGTACCACGGCGCCAACAATTATGAAGCTCCGCGAATTCAT
>JBKPTT010000238.1:0-6463 GCA_046735635.1 Acidobacteriota bacterium
ATGTGTATAAGAGACAGAGTACGAGAAGTACGAGCATCCCCCGGTGTTCACCAGTGAAGAAGCTGCGCAGCACTGGGGCCCCATCCGTGCGACCCAGGTGAAGAATCTGTTCCTGCGGAACAAGAAAGGCGACCGTCAGTACCTGGTGATTCTCGAGATCCACAAGGAGGCCGATCTGCGGAAGCTCGTGAAGATCGTGGGCGACGATCGCTTCAGCTTCGGGTCGCCCGAGCGCCTGATGGCGACGCTCGGCGTGACGCCCGGGTCAGTCTCGCCGTTCGGGCTGCTGCACGAGGGGTCGAAAGCCGTGCGCGTGATCGTCGATCAGGATCTCCGCGCCGCCGACAAGTTGATCTTCCACCCGAATCTCAACACCGCCAGCGTCACGATTTCGGTCGCTGATTTCGAACACTTCCTCGCGACCAGGCCGAACGCCGTGCGATGGTTGAAGCTATAGAGCTGAGCAGATCCTTGCGCGAGGTTCTTCTGTTTGACCAGAATCGGAAGCCGGCGGCCTGGCAGGACCTGATGCAGGCCGGTCAGTACGCAGTCTTTCTGTCCGACGCGGTGACTCACGCCGGCATGAGGGCGGACGGCCGCTACACGGGCCGCGATGTGCTTGAAACGTGCCTCATCTTCGATTCGCTCGATGAGGCGGTGGACTACTGTCGCTCGAGCGTCCCGCAGGCGGCGCGTCTTCGATGCGAGGTATTCGACAGCCGCGGGAAGGCGGAGGCCCCGGCCGCCGTCTTCGTCAGTCCGGCATTTGCGGGAACTCTCGCGAGTGAGAGCAAAGGACGGCGCTTGATGTGGGTGGGGCTCGTGCTCATCGCTCTTTCACTGCCGTTGTTCTGGCTCGACTCGCGGGCCGACTGGCACCTGATTCTCCCGACCATCCTCGGACTGAATTTGCTCCTCGCTGGTGGGCGGACATGCGCTCTTCGGCGCCTTCGTAGCGGGCGTCATCCTGCCGAGGAACGAACCGCTCGTCCGCCATGTCAGCGATCGGCTCGACCCGCTCACCAGCGCGCTGCTCCTCCCGCTGTTCTTTGCCTCCACGGGGTTACGAACCAGTGTGGGAGTGCTCAACGGGGGGTCCGCGTGGATGGACTGCATCCTGATCGTGGCCGTGGCGGTGGCCGGCAAGCTGGCGGGCTGCGCCGTCACCCTGCGCCTCACCGGCACGAGTTGGCGCGACGCGATGGCTGTCGGTGTGCTCATGAATACCAGGGGCTTGATCGAGCTCGTGATCTTGAACGTCGGACTGGACCTGGGCGTGATCTCGCCGATGCTGTTCTCGATGCTCGTCATCATGGCGGTGGTGACGACGTTCATGGCGAGTCCCCTGCTGGATCTGCTGCTTCGTCGGGCCGCCGCGCAGCCGTCGAGCGTGGCGTGAATGCGCGTCGCGTCCGCCTGAAGGCGGACACTACTGCCGACTTCGTGCGTGGTTGCCGTGATCATCGCAGCGCGGGACGGGGCGCTCGGCTCGCTACTCGTGGCGCAGGGCGGCAAGCGGGTCGAGGCGTGCTGCCCGGCGCGCGGGAATGTAGCTGGCGATGACTGTGACGAGACAGAGAACGATCACCGCGCCGACCAACGTCAGCGGATCGGTGATGCCGAGACCAAACAAGAACGAAGCCAGGATCCGCGATCCCACCAGGCTGATTCCCATGCCGGCGGCGACGCCAACGAGCGAGAGCGAGAGGTTCTCGCGAACGATCATGCGAAATACGTCTGTGCCACGCGCGCCCAGCGAGATGCGGATGCCAACCTCACGCGTGCGCAGCGAGACGCTGTGCGCGGCGACCCCATAGAGACCGACCGCAGCGAGGAGCAGCGTCAGGCCGCCCAGCACGCTGAACAGCGATGCGGCGGCGCGCTGCAGGTTGACGGAGCCGTGAATTCGTTCGTCCAGTGTTTGCAGCGTGATGAGCGGCAGATTCGGGTCGAGATCGTGCGCGATGTTCGCCAAGGACGAGAGGGCCGCGCGGGAATTGCCGGCCATGCGGACCAGGATCGAGCGCCGCGATACCGCCTCCGGGCGCAGCGGCACATAGTACGCCGCGCGCGGCGATTCCGATAGAAACACGTACTTGGCGTCCTGCGCAACGCCAATCACCTCACGCCACGGCTCGTTGGAACCGTCAACGCGAATGCGCTTGCCGATGGCGTTGGACCCGGGCCACAGACGCTGCGCCAGGGTCTCGTTCACGATCGTGACCGGCACAGCGTCATTCATGTCCGCGCGGCTGAATTCGCGCCCGCGACGAAGCGGCAGGCGCATCGTTTCGAAATACGCCGGCGAGACGCTTGCCGATATGGCGCGGACGGAATTTGCCCTACCCCCCGTCGCGACGCTCGCCTCGTCAAATTCTCCGCCTAGAGGCACGATATTCGTGACCGCCGCCGAAAGGACACCCGGCATGGAGGACGCGCGGTGCATGAACTCGGTGACGAATGCCTCTCGCTGTGAGGCGGTGTAGCCCAGCAGCTCCGTATCGAATGATGCGGTCACCACGCGGTGGGGTTCGAAACCGGGATCCACATGCGTTATCTTCGACAGACTCCGCAAGAAAAGGCCCGCGACAATCAACAGGGTGAGCGAGAACGCCACCTGCGTAATGACGAATGCACGCCGCAAACGCGTACGTCCGCTTGCCGCCGTCGACGTCGCCGTCTCCTCCTTGAGGGTCGGAAGCACTTCGAATCGCGTTGCCGTCGCGGCCGGCGCCAGTCCGAAGAACATGGTCGTGAGGATCGCGACGATCGTCGCCGCGAACAGTGCGCGATGATCGGGCGTCAGGAGCGTCGAGAAATCCGCGTCCACCTCGCCGCAGTGCACGATGAGTGCGGTCAAGGCGAACGAGACGGCGAAGCCGGCCGCCGCTGAGAGGACCGCGAGCATCAGCGACTCGATCAGCAGCAGCCGAACCAGCCGTCCGCGCGAGGCGCCGACGGCTTGGCGCATGGCAAGTTCTTTACGCCGCGAGACGTTGCGCGCCATCAAGACGTTCGCGACATTCGCACAGGCGACGAGCAATACCAGCGCCGGGACGATAGCCACCAGCCCGAATATCGGCGCCAATTCGTTCTGCTCCCACGCGTTCATGCCACCGCGCAGCGGGATGACGCGGACATCTCTCTGCTGATCGGGCGATGTGCCGGACGGATTCAACTGCCCGGCGATGACGCGCATTTCCGAGCCTGCCTGTGCGGCCGTCTCCCCGTCACGCAGCCGGCCGACGACGTGGAGCCAGCGGGCGTTGACGGCCGTCAGCAGCCCGGAGGCTGTCGGCATGGCTGCGCGCTGCATTGCCATCGGCATCCAGAGTCGTTCGGCGTTGTCGGCATAAGCGATACCCGTGAATCCGCGCGGCGCAACTCCGATGATCGTGAACGGCTGCCCATTAATCGCCACGCTACGGTTGACGACCTTGGGATCGGCAGCGAAGTGTTGCCGCCAGAGCGCGTCGCTGAGCACCACCACCGGATGCGCGCCAGGTTCCGCATCTTCGCCCGGCGCGAACGTGCGGCCAATCTGGGCGCGAATCCCGAGAACGTTGAAATAGTTGCCCGAGACCAGTCCGGCGTTCACGTACTCCGCGCGGCCCCCTCCAATCGCCACTCCGTTTCCGGAATACGCCAGCGTTCCCGAAAGCGTGCTCGCACGATCGCGGTACGCGACATAGTCCGGATAGGACATGCGGCCGGGTCCGCTCGAGCGTCCCGTCATGCCTGTAATCCAGACGAGCCGGCCGTCTTCGTTCCACGGCGCGGGCTTGAAGAGCATCGTGTCGACGAGCGTGAAGATGGAGGTGTTGGCGCCGACCCCGAGCGCCAGCGTGGATACGACCATGAGCGTCCATGCCGGCCGGCGGATCAGTTGACGCGCCGCGTACCGCAGGTCCCCGCGCATTGCGTTATCGCGCCGACGCCGGCGACGGCAGCAGCTGGTTGACGACCTTTCCGTTCTCGTCCAAAAACGTCAGGCTCGCCGCGCCGTCCGGTTTGACCTCCATCACGATGCGCTTCCGTCCGTTCGCGTCCATCAGCGCCATCGACGCGACACCGTCCGCACTCTCGCCAACCCAAACGCGGCTGTTCCGGCCTTTGTCGAGACCGTTCTCCCAGATTCGAAGCCCGGAGAACCGATCCTCTGTGTCGCTCACTCCTGCGAGCTGCACGAACTGGCCGTCGCCGTACTTGTCGAACGAGAGACTCACCCCTGAGCTCTCGACTTGTCCGTTCGCATTCTGATGGCCGGCGAAGATCAGACCGCCGTTTTCGGTCTCCTCGTCGTTGTAGAAGATCATCCCTGCGTAGGGTCGATTCGGCTTTCCTTCCTTGCCGCGCACCATGACGCCCGGAAGTCTGCTGCGGTTCGAGATGACCAACCGCAGCTTCCCGTCCGGCTCGGTCACGTTGATTCGATGGACGGTGATCTCGTCGAACGTATCTGTCTTCTGTGCTCCCCGCGTGACCGTCACGAACATCAAAGCTGCCGTTAGTACCGTCAGGTATATGGCCGTCAGGCGTGTCTGAATGCTTGTCGTCATAAGTCACGCCCTCGGCTACGGCAGTACAAGATGTCTTGGGACTTTCACAACAAACGTTCCCGCAATCTTGTCGTGCCACATCTGCTTCTCGGCGTCTTGCAGCATCCAGAGACACCCAATCCCGAGCGCGGCGATCGAGAAGACGGCGATCAATCCGCGTACGAGGGCGTCCGCGAACCGCAGGTCGGTCCCCTGGACTCTGATGACGCGCAAGCCGATGACGATGCCGCCGAGCGTCGTACCGCGCCAGGCCCAGAACGCGATGTGGTACGCGAGCAGCAGCAACGGAAACCAGCCGTCGTGTCTCGTCAGGTCGAGGAGGTTGACGGCGATCGCGACGAGAATGGCGTCCACAGCAAACGCGGCGACGCGGTCGAGGAATGTCGCGCGCGGGTAGACAGCAAGATCGGTCGCCGCCAGCGGCGGCGTTGGCGGCGGTGTGGGTGTCGCTGCGGCTGCGTCGACTGGCGGCGCGTCGGGCGCGAACGTGCTGACCGGTGCTGTTGCCGCGGGTTCCCCAACGAACGCCGCAGAAGCGACGGCGGGTGGTGGGGCCGCTTGGACCACAGTTTCGGTCGGACGCGGGCGAGACGGATGCTCACGCCGCAGCGCAGCCCGGAAGGCCGCAGAGGCGGCGCCTATTCCGATGACACCGGTCAAGGCCCATGTGATGAACCCGAGCACCGGTATCAGGTATGCGATCGTGAGCACGGCGAACCCGATCACCAGCGCGGCGAGCGAACGCGCGCGGCTGTCTTCCTCATCGGACTCGGCGACCACACTGCGGCCGATCGCACGCATGACGCCCACCTTTCCAATGAGCGCCGCGACCACGAGGGCACAGAGGACGAATGGCACGATCGCAATCCCGATGACCGTCGCGGCAAGAATTGCGATTGCCGGAATCGTCAGGACGAGCACCAGCAGGCCCAAGAGAAACGAGCTCAATGGCCTCGCCGTCGTCGTATCCGCCACGGTGCGCACGGGGCTCGCGAACATCAGGCTCAACATCAGGTAGATGAAGAAGAAGATCGCGACCGCAATCCAGTTCCAGCGGACGTCCGGGACGATCAGGCGCCCGAATGCGAGCCCGCGCGTGATCCACGGCACGAGCGCGCGCAACGTTTCACCGATCGCGATCGTTCCAATCACGACCTGCTGCCCGCCCGGCCTGAAGTCAGACGGCGCGTTCACGGAACCGCCGACGATGACCATGTCACGGTCCACCGATGCGCCGGAATCAATCGTCAGCGTTCCCCCGACCACGACGACCGAGCCGCCAATCCTGGCCGTGCTCTCCAGCCGCAGCGAGCCGATTACCACCACGACGTCGTCGTCGACCCGGCCCGCGATCGTGACGTCGCCGAGCACGCTTTGGATCTCTCGCACGCTGTCGCCCTGCCCGAGCGCAAAGTCCTGCCCGAGACGGAAAATGGGACGACTGAACCGGAAGACCGGCTCTTGCGGCTGATCCTGAGGCGCAACCGTTTCGAAGGAGGCTGGCGCGACGTGAGCGGCGCGCGGCCTCGGCGTGGCGGACGTCTGTGCCCACGCGAGCGCGCTCCACATCAGAATCACGATGATCGCCGCGGAACTGCGCAGGCATACCCGTTTGATCGAAAGTCTGTCGCTCATCGCTGTGATGCCCCTCCCGGGGCGAGGCGCTCGACGGCGCTCCACAGGAGCGCGCAGGCAAGCGCGAAAGAAATCGCCAGAATCGAGACGTACGTCGCAACAGGCTGCAGCAACACGTCCCACAACACCCGGACGACAGTCGCGGCGTCGTCTGCGCTGCGGGTCAAGGTGGTCGCGCGGCCAAGACCAAGAGCCGGCAGGAGCTCTGCGGCAAAGGGCTGCACGAGCGCAACCAGCTTCCACAGGCCGACGATGAGCGCCATCGCGAC
>JBKPTT010000239.1:0-29342 GCA_046735635.1 Acidobacteriota bacterium
CTCGCAGGCTCTGCCTTGGGCGCTTACGGTGAGGATCTTGCTCCAGCAAAGCCGTCGAGCGCCGCATTAGGCAGGCAGTTCGCTGATGGGGATTCATGATCACTGACATGCAATGGCTGGCTCCGCTGCTCTGGGCGGGTCTGTACATATCCGATTTTTGCTTCACACTGGCGTGCGCTCGGATGTACCAGGCGCAATCGACGGTCGTGTTCGAGGGCAGCTACGAGATCACTCCGATCTTTCAGGCCGACGTGAACGCGCTGCGCCGGATCAGTCCGAGATTCATTGCGATTCTCATCGCGAGCACGTTGTACGTGTGGTGGGTGGCGAACGTCAGTTCGACCTGGCAGAGTCGCGGTCTGTTCGAGGGCATCATGGGCGCACTCGTGCTGATTCAATTGACCGTGCACATTCGCCATCTTCGAAACTGGTTCATGCTGCGGGCTGTGCGCCGAGGCAGCGTCACGGGACGCGTCGAATATCCGAGAGGCGTCGTACTCCACGGGTCCGCGTTCGAGTTGCTGTCGTTCAGCGGCCTGTACGCGTCGCTATTCGTCGTCACGCACAGTCTGTTCGTCCTTGGCGGGACGGTCGCGTGCGCGATCCTGGCAATGAATCATCATAGGTTGGCACGCCAACATGACGCCTCACGCGAGGCCAGCATCTCTCGCGCAGCATAGCGCGACCATCCCAAGGCGCAGCCGTGACCCCGTGTTCTCTTCACGGGATGCTCGGAAAGAAGCGGTCGCGCTACCCGACGTCGGAGAAGCTGTTCCGCGCGGCATTGCGCATTCTGCCCGGCGGCGTCGACAGCCCGGTCCGCGCGTTCAACTCAGTCGGCGCGACGCCGCTCTTCGTGACGCGTGGGCACGGCGCGCACATCGAGGACGCCGACGGCCGCACGTACATCGATTACGTGATGTCGTGGGGGCCGCTCATCCACGGCCACGCACCGAAAGGGCTGCTGAAGGCACTGTCGGCAGCGGCCGCCCGCGGCACGAGCTTCGGTGCTCCGACGGAGCTGGAGACACGGCTGGCGCAACGCGTCGCGATGCTGATGCCCTCGATCGAGCGCGTGCGCTTCGTCAGCTCGGGGACCGAGGCGGCGATGAGCGCCGTGCGAGTGGCGCGCGCGGCAACGAAGCGCGACAAGATCGTCAAGTTCGAAGGCTGCTATCACGGGCACGCGGATTCGTTCCTCGTGCAGGCGGGCTCCGGTGCCCTGACGCTGGGCGTGCCGACGAGCCCTGGCGTTCCCGCCGCCGCCGCGGCCGACACGCTCATCGCGCGCTACAACGATCTCGCGTCGGTCGAGAGCGTCCTCCGCGCCAATTCCGGACAGATCGCCGCAATCATCGTCGAGCCGATTGCCGGCAACATGGGCCTCGTGCCGCCGCGCGAAGGATTCCTTGAGGGTCTCCGCAGTCTCTGCGATCGCGAAGGCACCCTGCTGGTGTTCGACGAGGTGATCTCCGGATTTCGCGCGGCGCCGGGCGGCGCGCAGCAGGTGTTCGGGATCAGGCCCGACTTGACATGCCTCGGGAAGATTATCGGCGGCGGACTGCCGGTCGGCGCCTACGGCGGACGGGCGGACTTGATGAACCTGGTCTCGCCCGCCGGTCCCGTCTACCAGGCAGGAACGCTGTCGGGCAACCCGCTTGCGATGACGGCGGGCGCGTGGGCGCTCGAGGGATTGACACCGCGGCTCTACAAGCATCTCTCGACGCTCGGCGAACAGCTCGCGGCCGGCCTGGCCGAAGCCGCGCGGACGGCAAATGTGCCGCTGCAGGTGAATGCGTTCGGGTCGCTGCTCACGCCGTTCTTCACCGATCAGCCCGTGCGCGATTATCGTGGCGCGCTGACGGCCGATACGGCGCGATACGGGAAGTTCTTCAACGGGATGCTGGCTCGCGGGATCTATCCGCCGCCCTCGCAGTTCGAGGCATGGTTCCTGTCGGCGGCGCACTCGTCGCGCGACGTCGAGAGGACGGTGAAGGCTGCGCGGGAAGCGTTGAAAGGTCTATGAAAGACTTCGGGTGAGCTGCGTCGCGCAGCCCACCCGAACAGCCATGCCTCAACGAACGGCGGGAGGCTCGTCGAGCCGCACGCGGAGGACCGTTCCGGCCGGAAGCGTGACGTCCTTGCCTTCGGTCGCCGCAATTGTTCCGCCGCCGCCAATCAGCACACCGAGCAGCGCTCCCTTGGTGCCCCCGATGATGCCGCCGATGATCGCCCCGATGCCGGCACCAGCTCCGATCTTGCCGACTTCACCCTTGATGCCCTCGCTCTCGAGCGCCTGGGTCACCGTGCCGCGCATCGGGTAGCTGCGTCCATTGATCGTGATCTGGTCGAACGCGACCGTGACGCTGCCCTTGCGCTCCGTCCTCGTCGCCTTCTGGACCGAGCTGATCACCCCGCGCACGGTCGCGCCTTCCGGAACCAGAACCCTGTTCCCTTCGTACAGGTTGGCCGCGGTCGTGGCTTCGAAGCGCTGCTCTACCTGCGCCGTCTCCGAGGACAGCTCGGAGTTCAGCCGCACGTCGATCTCCTGCCCGGCCGGGATCGCGCTGTTGTTCGAGGTTCGCGAGGCGGTTCCCTGATCGCGTCCGTTGCGATCGCTGACCGTACCGCCACTCACCCCGCTGTTCGTGCCGCTGCCGTACCCGCCGCGCGCCCCGGTGCCGTTCTGATCGCTGTTCGTCTGCCAGCCGCCGGTGTTACCGGTCGCACCCGACTGAGTGCCCCGCATGTCGCCGCGGGCGCGCGCGCGCAGATCCTGAATACGATTCTGCACGTCGTTGTACTCGGAGCGGCTGACATTCCCCTCCTTGCGCAGCTTCACCTTGAGGTAGACGACCTCGTCGCGCAGGTTGTCGAGCTCGCTCTGAAGCGCTGAACCTGAGTCGCTGGCGGAGTTGTGCATACGGGACACATCATTGCCGGCGTCGTACACCTGATCCTGGAGCCGCTGGATATCGGACGCCGTCACGCTTTGCGCGGCTGCAGGCATAGCAAGCGCCAGCGCAAACACCAACGACGCACACGTTCTCCACAAGGCTGGACCCGAAACTGTCATTCGATTCATTGCTCTCCCCTCAAAAAACCATGTCAGCGGCGAAGGATGCAAAAGAGAAGCCTCCGCTGGTGCCTTCAAATTAGACGACAAACCCGCCAGCTCGGCCGTCGCGCTGACCTCGAATGCTAAAATTGGAACGTTCAGGCAAATGCCGGTTCTGAAGCTCCACCGAACAGTCGCCGTACGCGTCGGTTCCGTCCAGGTTGGCGGCGGCGCCCCCGTGGTCGTGCAGTCGATGACGATGACCGATACGGCTGACGCAAAAGCCACGGCGCAGCAATGCATCGAGCTCGCCGAGGCCGGCTCGGAGCTGGTTCGAGTCACGGTGAACGTTCCGGAAGCCGCGCAGGCTGTTCCTGAAATCAAACAGCGCATGCTCGACGCCGGAGTCACGGCGCCGTTGATCGGTGACTTCCATTACAACGGCCACCTCCTGCTCACACGTCATCCGGCCTGCGCCGACGCTCTGGACAAGTACCGAATCAATCCCGGAAACGTCGGAACGGGAAAACGCCGCGACGAACAGTTCGCCACGATCTGCGGTGTCGCGCGCGATCGCGACAAGCCGGTCCGCATTGGGGTGAACGGCGGATCGCTGAATCAGGAGCTCGTGCTCGCGAAAATGCAGGAGAACACGGACCGCGATCGCGGTCTCACCTCCGAAGAAATCATCAACGAGTGCATGGTGCTCTCCGCGCTGCAGTCGACCGAGCTCGCGCTCGAGAGCGGTCTGCGCAAGGATCAAATCATCATCTCCTGCAAGACGTCGCGCCCTCGCGATCTCATAGCCGTGTACCGCGACCTCGCGCGCAAGACGGATCAACCGCTCCATCTGGGTCTCACGGAAGCAGGCATGGGAATGAAGGGGCTGGTCTGGTCGGCCTCGGCGATGGGCATCCTGCTCAACGAGGGCATCGGAGACACAATCCGCGTCTCGTTGACCCCGCGTCCCGGCGGCGATCGCAGAGAAGAAGTCTACGCCGCATGCGAACTCCTGCAGGCGCTCGGCATCCGATCGTTTTCACCGAGCGTGACTGCGTGTCCGGGCTGTGGACGTACGACGAGCACGACGTTTCAGGAACTTGCGGAGCGGACGCAGGAGTACATCCGCGAACGGATGCCGGACTGGAAGACGCGCTACGAAGGCGTCGAAACGATGACCCTCGCCGTCATGGGCTGCATCGTCAACGGTCCTGGCGAGTCAAAGGCTGCGAGTATCGGAATCAGCCTTCCCGGAACCGGCGAAGCGCCGAACTGTCCTGTCTATATCGACGGCCGCCACGTGACGACGCTCCGGGGCACGTACGACGAGCTCGCGACCGCGTTCCGAGAACTCGTCGACACCTACGTCGAGACCAAGTATCCCCGAAAACACGCCGTCGGCGCCTGACGGCCGGGAGAGACGTCAGTCGATCCGGCTGACGATTTCGGCGCCCGACTGGTACTGCTTCTTCCGCAGATCCCCCGCCGCCTCGTCGAACGCTGGCACGCCGTTGGCGTCGGAACCCTGTCCCTCCCCGCGGTCCGACATCCGGCTGATATCGCCCGTCGGCTCCATGGACGCGTCCGGCGGGGCATCGCTATCGCGCTGCGCGCGGTTCTCCTCCGGATTCGAATTCCGCTCAACCTCATCCCGAAGCGGGTCGCCATGCGGTCTCGGCTGTTCGTCCTGCTGTGCCATGTAGTCCTCCAAGAGTGAGGAGAACGCAAGGAGTATGCCGCGCATCCGTTTGTCCGTTTTCAGTCTTGCGTGTTGGGCCGGAATGCGACGCGACTGATTTTCCGCGTCCACGTAATGAGCAGCGCGACACCGCAGATGATCAAACCCGTCGAGAGTCCCCACCACAAACCAATCACGCCGAGCCCCAGGACGAAACACAGGGTGTAACCAAGCGGAAGTCCGATGAGCCAGTGTCCGGCGAGATTCCACAGCATCGGCGTCCGTGTATCGCCGAGTCCGCGAAGGACGCCGGTCGCCACTGCCTGCGTGCCGTCGAACAGCTGAAACGCCGCGCCGATCCAGAGGAGCGAGACGCCTATGGCGACGACGGATGGATCCTGCGTGAAGGCGCCAACGAGAAGAGCGGGCATCAGGAGGAACGACGCCGCGGCGGCGGACATGAACATCGTGCCGAAGAGGAGCGCGGTCCAACCCGCACGCGACGCAGCTTCGGCGTCGCGCGCACCGATTGCGTGCCCGACGCGTACCGCGCCGGCCGAAGCAATGCCAAGAGGAACCATGAAGGTGAACGATGCGACGTTGATCGCAATCTGGTGCGCCGCCAGCGCGGTCGGCGCCAGGCGTCCTGCCAGCGCGGTCGCCGCGGCGAACACGCCGACCTCGAGCGTGACCTGGCTGGCTGCCGGCAAGCCGAGGGCGAGGAGCGTTCGCAGCCGATTCAGCTCGATCCCGCCACCGAGAAACGCGCTCGGACCGTCGCGGTAGAGAATCGTCGCAAATAGAAACGTCGACATTCCCAGGCGCGCGGCCACGGTTGCCCACGCAGCGCCCACAACGCCGAGCGCGGGCGCGCCGAAGTGACCGAAGATGAGCACCCAATTCACCGCGGCGTTGAACGCGTTCGCGAATATCAACGCCAGCGTCACCGGACGGACGACGCCGATTCCCTGAAGATAACGGCGAAATGCAGTGTGAAGCAGGAGCACTGGTGTGCTCAACGCGAGAATGCGAAGGTAGGGTTGCGCGAGGCGCAGGACGTCGGGATGAAGGCCCCAGAGCCGCATCGATTCGCACAGCAGCAGCACCGCTGCGACGATCGGCCCCGAGAGCGCGAGCGCCAGCACGACACCCTGGCGCAGCCAGGCGCGAGATTCGTCAATCCGGCGCGCACCAAACGCGTGCGACACGAGCGTGTCCATGCCGAGAAGCAATCCCATCGCGAAGACGCATACGCCGATGAAAAGCGTGCTCCCCATTCCGACGGCGCCAATGGCCTCGGGACCGAGGCGTCCGACCATCAGCGTGTCGATGAGGCCCATCGTCATCCATCCGAGCTCGGCGACGACGACTGGAGCGGCGAGGTGGAACATGGGGCGGAACTCCTGGCGAAGTTCCCCGAGGTTCGGCAAGCTTCTTCGGGCTTCTACCGGGGTCTGCGGTTCGCGTTCCACTTCTCGACAATCCGCCGCAGTTCCTTCAGCGGCTCGGGGCTGTCGTCGACCTGGAGACGCAGCACGGTGTCGTTGTTCAACCAGACACCACCGTTTTTCTTGACGATCAACATCGCGGCCGACTGCATGCCGCGCTTGTCACCGCCGCCGGCCTGGCCGCCGTCAAGCGCCGCCATCAGGCGGAGCGACAGATGGCCTGTCGTCTTCTCGAACGCTTCGACCATGCCATTCACCACAGCTTCTCCGGCGAGGATGTTGCCCTGGGCCGTGCAGAACTTTCCGCCCTTGTCTCCCGCCCAGGGCGTCGCCTGTGGGCCTGTATACGCGGCGTAGTTCCCCTTTGCGTCCATCACCGCAAACTGGCGTCCTTGCTTGCTCCAGTCCTGCGGACGAGGATCGGGATCGCTGTCGAGGATCGCCTTCACGATTGACGACGGCGCCATCCCGGCGCGCAGGAGCGCCAGCGCTTTGGGCCCATAGCTGACGTCCACGATCGCCTGCGTCGCGGCCACGCCGACGTCCGCTTCTGCCCAGAGCACGCCGTTGCCGACCGAAAAGACCCGCGACTGCACTGCGCCGCCGACTTCGCCGGTGTCGGGGTCGTAGCCGAGTATCGAAAACGTCGCGACTGGCGGGAACGGAAGTCTTGAGGGAGGTTGGGCTTCGAGCGAGGACGCGATGAGCGCCGGAAGGATGAGTGCTACGGCGGCCAATGCCGCCTTCGCACGCAGCCTCAGCGCCAAGGCATCAGCCTCTCGATCCAGGGAATCCGCGTGAGGTCGTTATAGATGACGGTGACCATCAGCACGAGCAGCACCACGAAGCCCGCGAGGAGCATCTTCTCTTTGACTTTCATGCTGAAATCGCGCCGCGAAACACCTTCAAGCGCCAGAATCGCGATGTGTCCGCCGTCCAGGACCGGAATCGGCATCAGATTGAGCAACCCCAGATTGAGGCTGATCATCGCCATCAGGCTGAAGAGTGGGAGCCACCCCTGTTCGGCCGCGGTGCCAGAAAGATCCGCAATCGCCACCGGACCCATCAGCTGCTTGACCGATGTGTGCCGTGTCAGAAGGCCGACAAGCGTCTTGAGAATCAGCGTCGCCCACTCCCAGTTCTGATCGAGGCTCAGCTTGAATGCCTCGACGATCCCCGGGTTCACGGTTCGAGACTCGACCGTCAGGTGCGCGCCGATCTTGGCCGTCCCATCTACCTGCCGAGGAGTCACGGTGATTTTGGTGGGCTCACCGTTGCGGAGGATGTCGAGGGTGATGGGCGTATTCGGGTGCGCCCGGATGATTTCGACCAGCCGTGGATTCGAGACGTAACGCTCTCCTTCGGCCGCGAGGACGATGTCGCCCGACTTCAACCCGGCTTTCTCGGCCGGTGAATCGTGCTCGGTGTCGCTGACGACGGGCCGGATGTCCGGCATGATCCCGATGTCGCCGACGGCGAACTTGCCTTTCTCGCTGACGGTCAACGGAATGTCGATGTTCTTACCCGCGCGGTTGACCGTCAGTGTGACGTTGTGCTTCGCCTTGCCGAGGATGGCAACCTGGAACTTCTGCCACGTATCGGTCGCTTCGCCGTCGACGGCCACGATGCGGTCGCCGATCTGCACGCCCGCCTGTTTGGCGGGAGAATCGTCCGAAAACGACGCAACGATTGTCGGCCGCTCTTCGTAGAGCGCAACCTGCGCACCCTGGTAGAGCACGAGTGCCATGACGACGATCGCCAGCGCGAGATTCATCACCGGCCCCATCACCAGGACCTGGAACCGCTGCCACTTCGTCTTGGACAGGAATTCGTCGGATGCGCCGGTCCGCGTGTCTTCCGGCGTTTCTCCCGCCATCTTGACGTAGCCGCCGAGCGGGACCGCGCTGATGCAGTACTCGGTATCCCCGCGCCGGAAGCCGATCAGCTTCGGACCGAACCCAAGAGAGAACGTCAGGACGCGAACGCCGATGCGGCGCGCCATCAGAAAGTGGCCGAGCTCGTGGACGAAAATGAGCACGCCAAGCACGAAAACAAAGGCAAAAAAGCTGGTCACTCTATTGGGCCCTCGCGCTGGGGTCAGACATTCGATTGTACCAGACCGGACGCCGCCCCGGTGAACTCGCGGGCCCAGCGGTCGATCGCCCGAACGTCGTCCAGCCCGCGCACTGGCCGCACACCCCGCTGTTCGTACGCGTCCATCCCGCGACAGATCAGATCTGCAATCGAGGTGAACCCGATCCGGCCTTTGAGGAAAGCGGCAACGGCAATTTCGTTAGCGGCATTGAGGACAATCGGCAGTCCCGCATCTCCCCGCAAGGCGCGGAACGCGAGCGCGAGGCACGGGAAGCGCGACGTATCGGCCTCTTCGAAGTCCAGCCGGCCGGCGCGCGCGAGCTCGAGCGGTGGGAGCGGAGCGCTCCAACGCTCGGGATACGAAAACGCGTACTGAATCGGCAACCGCATGTCGGTCACTCCGAGCTGCGCGATGATCGACCCGTCGATCATTTCGACCATCGAGTGCACGATCGATTGCGGGTGCACCAGAACGGCGATGCGGTCCGCTCCGACGCCGAACAACCACCTCGCCTCGATCACCTCGAGGCCTTTGTTCATGAGCGTAGCGGAATCAATCGTGATCTTCGGCCCCATCGTCCACGTGGGGTGCCGCAACGCTTCATCCGGCGTGACCTGCTCGAGCGCGGCCGCCGACGCGTCGCGGAACGGGCCGCCTGAGGCCGTCAGAATGAGCCGGCGCACATCGGCCGGCGATCGGCCGTGCAGGCATTGGTGAATCGCGTTGTGCTCGCTGTCCACCGGCAGGACGGGCACACCTTTACGCCGGGCGGCTTCCATGACGATGCCGCCCGCCATCACGAGGATTTCTTTGTTCGCGAGCGCGATCGTCTTGCCGGCCTCGATCGCGGCGAGCACCGCGTCGAGGGCGGCGGTTCCCGACGAGGCGAACAGAACGACGTTCACCTTCGGATGGGTCGCGATCGAGATCAGTCCGTCCGGTCCGCTGGACGCTGCCGGGGCCGGCGCGGCGCCACGCCGCTGCAGCTCCGCGCTCGCGTCGGCGACGGCGCGCGGTGTCGACATCGCGATTGCCTCTGGAGAGAACGTCGCCACCTGTTCGACGAACCGCGCGATGTTCTCTCCTGCCGCAAGCGCGACCACGCGTAAGCGGTCCGGATGGGCCGCGGCGACAGACAGCGCGCTCTGCCCTATCGATCCTGTCGACCCGAGGATTGCGACATTGATCACTGCAGGTACCGGATGAACACGTAATACAGGGGCGCCGCGAAGAGCCAGCTGTCGATCCGGTCGAGCACGCCTCCGTGCCCGGGAATGATCGAACCGGAATCCTTCATGCCGGCGCTGCGCTTCAGCAGCGACTCGAAAAGATCACCGACAATGCCGAGCGCAGCGATGCTGGCGCCGACGAGTGCGAACATGAGGACCGGACCAGACAATGGGATCGCCCGCGCGCCGAGGATGAAGGCGAGCGTACCGATCACCATGCCGCCGAACGCGCCTTCGAGCGTCTTCTTCGGGCTGATCGCCGGTGCGAGGGGCCGCCGGCCGAACGCGCGGCCGGTGTAATACTGGGCGGAGTCGCTGATGACGATCGTGGCCATCAGCAGGAGCAGCGCTTCTCGTCCACCGATCGCGCGCACGGCCGCGAGCGCGCCGAGCGGCAAGCCGATATACAGGATCGGGAGGAGCGCCGCGGCCGTATCGCGGAGCACCGGCGGGCCGGGCGTACCTGCGCCCACCGCGACCGAGCCCATCGTAATCATCGCCGTCAGCAGGACGACTTCGACGGGAGCAATGCCCGCGCCGAGAGCCGCGCACGCAGCGAGGACAGCTGCGGCGCAAAGCAGCCTCGGAAGCCGCACGTCGAGCGACGCAGCAATCGCCGCGTACTCGACGAACGCGAGTGTCGCGGCAACGAGGGCAAGCACGAGCGTGGCGACGGGCGGGAGAAACCAGACGGCTCCGACGACGACCGGCAGCAGGACGAGCGCGCTGAGAACCCGGGTCAACGGCCGGCGACCGCCGGGTGCGTAATCCCGCCGTACCGGCGATCGCGCTTCTGGTACGCGAGGATCGCTTCCAGCAGATCCTTCTTCCGGAAGTCGGGCCACAGCGTATCGGTCACCCAGATTTCGGCGTACGCGATCTGCCACAGAAGGAAGTTGCTGACGCGCATCTCGCCGCTCGTTCGAATCAGCAGATCGGGATCCGGCTGACCGGCCGTGTAGAGGAAATCGGCGAATCGCTGCTCGTCGACCTCGTCGGCGCGGGCACCGGACGCAATCAGTCGCTTCGCCGCTTCGACGATTTCTGCGCGCCCGCCGTAGTTCAGTGCGATGTTGAAGAGCATCCCGGTGTTGACCGACGTCTTCTCCTCCGCCATCTCGAGCTCCCGGCGGATGTCGGGAGCCAGCTCCTCTTCACGGCCGATGACGTGGAAGCGGATGTTGTTTCGAAGCAGCGTGTTCAGCTCCAGACGGAGATACCGCTTCAACAGCGTCATGAGCGTCGACACTTCGGTGACAGGGCGCTTCCAGTTCTCCACCGAGAACGCGTAGAGCGTCAGCACCTTGATTCCCAGTCGCGCGGACGTCTCGACAATGTCGCGCACCGAATCGATGCCGGCCCGGTGCCCTTCTACCCGGGGGAGATGCCGCTGGGCGGCCCAACGCCCGTTGCCATCCATGATGACGGCGATGTGTTGCGGCAGGCGGTCGAAATTCACCTGGCGGGCCAGCGCTTCCTCCTGCGACCCAGGGGCAACAGTCGAGAGGATGTCCTGAAGCGGCATATCTCTGCGGAATCTAAATCGTGATAATACAGGCTCTTAGAGGCAAGGAACAAGTGCCCCGTTCGGCCCCGTTCGTCCGTCGGATCGCGCGCAGGGCGGCCGCGCTGCTGCCCGCGTCGGCGCGCCGGCGGGTCGCAGATTACAGGTTCGGTTACAGCATCGGACGCCGCCGTTTTGACCTTCGCGTCGAGGACACGGCGTCGCCTCCGCTCGCGGTCATCGACAATCGGGTGCGCATCTCGTCGACCGCGGCGTTCCTGACAGATCTCCGATTCCATTTTGTCGAGAACGGCGAGAGCCGCGACGAAATGGGCGCCTTCCTCGACACGGTCCAGTCGCTGGCACCCGACGCGCTGCTCTTCGATGTCGGTGCCCACCGCGGTATTTTTTCGCTGCTCCACTGCGCGAGCGGCGACGGCCGCCGGGCAGTGCTCTTCGAGCCGTCGATCTCGCTGTCCGGCGATGCGCGCGTGCTGATTTCGATGAATGGCTTCGCCGAGCGTGCCGAGGTGCGCGCCTGCGGCCTTGGCGATCGAACGGAGTCGCGGCTGATGAAAGAGGACGCGCTCGGCTTCGCCCAGCCGTCACGGCCGGACGCCGGCGGAACAACGATCCCGTTCACCACCCTCGACGAGGAATGGCGCCGGACGCGCGACGTCCCCGCAATCGTGAAGATCGATGTGGAGGGCTTCGAGGGAGCAGTCGTGCGAGGCGGCGCAGCACTGTTCCGCGACGTGCGGCCGATCGTGTTTCTGGAATTGCACCTGGACACGCTCGAACGCCGCGGCGAGCCCGTGGACAGGGTGCTCGGGCCGCTGACCTCGGCCGGCTACCGATTCACCGGCACTGACGGTCGGCCGCGATCGGCGCGCGCCATCAAAGATTCGCTTCGAGCGATTATCCGCGTCGTCGGCCGCCCCTAGGTCGCGCTGACGGGCTCCTCAATACAGCACACGCACGAGACAAAGACCCTGGGGAGGCGCGGTAGGTCCTGCGCGAGAGCGGTCGCGCGATTCGAGGATCTCGGCGGCGCGCGCAGGCGGCCAGCGGCCCAGTCCAACCTCCACGAGCGTGCCGACCATGTTGCGAACCATGTGGCGCAGAAACCCGTCCCCCTCGATCCGCATGACGAGAGGCCGATCGTAGCTATCGCCGTCGTGCCACGAGATCGATCGGATCGTTCGGGTCGTCGATGCCACGGGCGACCCGGCGCCCTGGAATGCCGCGAAGTCGTGAAGTCCCTCGAGCGCCTTCGCGGCTTCGCGCATCGCGACGACGTGCAGGGGCTGCGGGACGTGCCAGACGTAGCGGTGGATGAACGGTGACACGACTGGCGCGTTCACGATGCGGTATTCGTAGACCTTGCCGGTCGCGCTGAAGCGCGCGTGGAATTCCGGCGCGGCTTCTTCGACGGCCACCACGCGTACATCCCGCGGCAGCGCGGCGTTCAGGGCGCGGCCGAGGGTCGCAGGATCAATGGCGGCCGACAGACTGACCGATGCGATCTGGCCGACCGCGTGTACGCCAGCGTCCGTGCGTCCCGCGCCGTGCACGGTGACGCGATCGCCTTCAATCGGTGCGATTGCGTTCTCGAGCAGCAGCTGGATCGACGTCCCGCTGCCCTGACGCTGCCATCCGACGTACTCAGTGCCGTCGTACTGCAGCGCGATCTTGAGGTTGCGCATTCACGAAGCACGCGATCCCGGCTTCACGACGGGCAGCCCCTTTTCGCACAAGGGGCAGGAGTCAGGCTGATAGGTTGGCACTTCCATCTGGACGAGGCTGAAGAGCGGCACACCCACGCGCGAAGGGTCGGAGCCTCGATCGATAATCGACGAGGCGCCCACGACTGTCGCGCCCGCAGCGCGGGCAACCTCGATCGTCTCGCGCGTCGAACCGCCAGTCGTCACCACGTCTTCGACGACGAGCACGCGATCGTCGCTTGATACCGTGAATCCGCGACGCAGCATCAGACGTCCGTCCTGCCGCTCCGCAAAGATCGCGCGGATGGCCAGAGCCCTGCCGACCTCCTGGCCTATGACGATGCCGCCCAGAGCGGGGGACAGAACGACCGATGGCTGCAAATGACGCACTCGGTCGCCAATCGCGTCGCCGAGCCGTGCCGCGAGGTCCGGATACTGGAGCACGAGAGCGCTTTGAAGATAGCGCTCGCTGTGCAGGCCGGACGTGAGCCGGAAGTGTCCCTCGAGGAGAGCACCGGACTGCCGGAAAAGATCGAGCACCTGCGTCGAATCCATCTACGTCGTCTTCCCGTTCCGCGGCATGCGGAGGTTGTCCTCGAACAGCTTGAGGATGCGCTTGTATTCGTCGGCCCAGCTCGTCTCTTCGGTAAAGGTGTGATTCTCGACTGGATACGGAGCCACCGACCAGTTCTCCTTCCGCAGTTCGATGAGTCGTTGAACGAGGCGCACCGAATCCTGGAAGAAGACGTTGGTGTCTACCATGCCGTGGCAGATGAGGAGCGCGCCCTTCAGACCGTCCGCGAAATAGATTGGCGAGCTCTGGCGATAGGCCTCCATGTCCTTCTGCGGGACGTTGAGGATGTTCGACGTGTAGCCATGGTTGTAATGCGCCCAGTCGGTGACCGGGCGGAGCGCCGCGCCGGCCGCGAAGACATCGGGCGTGGTGAACATCGCCATGAGCGTGATGAACCCGCCATAGCTCCCACCATAGACGCCCAGATGTCTGGGATTCACCTGTTCTTTCGCGGCGAGGTATTTCGCGCCGTCGACGACGTCCTCGAGGTCCTTGCCGCCCATGTGCCGGTAGATGGCCGTGCGCCAGTCGCGTCCGTACCCGGAGCTGGCACGGTAATCGACGTCGAGCACGACGTATCCGCGCGAGGCGAGCAGGTTATGAAACATGTACTCGCGAAAGTAGCTCGCCCAGTACTTGTGCGCGTTCTGCGCGTATCCTGCGCCGTGAACGAAGACGACACCGGGTCGAGCGGGATCACGCCGCGCGCCAATCATCTCCGGCGTGAAGAGCCGCGCATATACGTCAACGCCATCGCGCGCCTTGAACGTGATCACCTTGGGATCGATCCAGCTGAACGATCTCCACTCGGATGTCGGCGTGGTCGTGACCTGTTTCGCGGGCGCGCCCGCGCGATTGGCCATCACGTACACTTCCGGCGGCTTGTTGCTGTAGGAGTACACGAGCCCCAGAGTCGTCTGGTCCGGGGAAATCTCTGCCTGATTCGACCCGGTCATCGACGTCACTTTCGTCCGGCTGCCGCCATCGGTCGACAGTGTGTAGAGATGCCGCTCCCCGGGATGGGCTTCGGTGCTCGTGATGTAAAACGTCTTGCCGTCGCGCGAACTCTCGGCGGCCGTGATCTCCCACTTGCCGCTCGTCAACTGCTTTGGCTTCGCGGCATCTGCGGCAAGGTCGAGCGTGTAAAGGTGCATCCAGCCGTCGCGCTCCGACAGAAACCAGATTCGCTTGTTGTCGGCCAGGAACTCGACATTCGCGCTGCCGAATCCCGCACCCGCTTCGCGAATCCAGGCATCGTCGTGCAGCACGTCGATCACCGCCGTTTTGCCGGTGTCGGGATCCAGGGTGACAATCCACCGATCCTTGTTGTCGGCCGAACGCGCTGCAGCGACAACGAATCTCGCATCGTCCGACACGATCGGCGTGCTCCAGCGGATCTCCCGCTCCGCCTTCCCGGGCGCCGTCGCGGCGTTCTTGTCGGCATCCTCCACCGGCGGCGCGAAGCTCCCGTCCGCCCACGCCGTCTTGCCAGTCTTGAGATTCAGCACCGCCAGCAGACGACGATCCTGCGCGTCGCCTACGTTCGTGCGGCCGGTCACATCTTCGATGTAACCGCTCTCGGTCACGTAATTCGGAACGATTGCAGGCTTCGCACCGACCGGGCGCTCGGAAACGAGGACGAACACGTGGGTGTCGTCAGGAGACAGCATCAGGTCGGCGACGCTCTGTCGATCCTGCAGCTCGAACGCGGGTAGCTTGTCTTTTTTTGCCTTCTCGTCGTCGCGCTTCTTGTCTTCCTTCCGCTGCTTCACAAACCCGATCAGCTTCTCCTCCTCGTCGCGGAGGTACTTCTGGCTGTCGGTCAGCTTCGGCTCGGGCTTCTTTGCAGCCACGTCGGTCAGTTGGGTCACGACGGAGTCGTCCGCGCCATCCACCGGCACGATGAACAGGTTGCCGTCGCTGACGTATGTGATGTGGGTATCGTTTCTGGCCCACCGTGGGTTCGATTCGGAGCCTGTCGTGCGGGTGATTTGCCGGCGGGTGCCCGAAATGTTGTCAACCATCGCGATGTCGCCGCCGTCTACAAAGATCACACGGCGATGTGCCTTGTCCCATCGTCCGATCGCGGGAGGGATGTTCCTGGTCTCCTCGTCAGACAGGCGGCGCGGATCACCGCCGTCGCGGGTCACAACGTAGGTGGAGGATTCTTTTTCCTTCGGTTTGCGCCATTCGAAATAGAGCTTTTGCGAGTCGGCGGACCAGCGAAGATTCGCCGGCGGGTAGCCGACGAGATCCGGCCCGCGCATGATGCTGTCGACAGTGAGCTGAAACGCGGGGACTCGATCATCGGTCGTGCCGGCCTTCACGCCGGCTTGAGCAGCGGTAGCGCCGGCCTTAAGGCCAGCCTGAGCAGCGGTTCCCCCGGCCTTGAGGCCGGTCTGATCCGCGTCCAGGACGCTTCCGACCACGGCAATCATGAGGACGAGACGAAGGTGTCGCATGGCGGGAACCGGAAACTGTGCAAAACCCGTAGTATACATGCGCTCCTTTTTGCTACTTCATCCACGTCACGTCCGAGAATTCTTCGATCTGGAGATCAACTGCAATGCGTTTCGAGCAACAAATATCGAGCTGTTTGAGAAGTGCCGCGGCCGCGTCGTTCGCTGTTCTAGTGTTCGTTTCCGGCCGCCCTGTGTTCGCTTCCGAACAGGCAACCCCCGGGCAGCCGCAGGCACCGAGTGCGCCGACCGCGCAGGCTCCTGCCCCCGATACGGCGAGCCAGGGGCCACAAATCCAGATCAGCGCCGACGACGCGGTCCGGATGGCCGTCGAGAACAACCTTGGAATCCGGGCCGAGCGGTTGAGTCCTCAGGTGCAGGCGTTCGTCGTCAGCCAGACTCGCGCGGCGTACGCGCCGGTCATATTCGCGAACACGACCAAGAACAGCAACAGCAACCCGCCGCAAAATTTTCTCGCGGGCAATGACTTCGTCACCAACAGCGGCTTCCGTTCGAATGCTGGCGTCGCGCAGCAGCTGAAGTGGGGCGGCGGCCGCTACCAGGCCTCGCTCGACGGATCGCGCAACACGACCAGTGATCCGACCGACCCGTTCAACCCACGACTGTCCTCCAACTTCAATTTCAACTTCACGCAGCCGCTGCTTCGCGACTTCACCATCGACTCGACCCGCCAACAGCTGCTCGTCGCGCAGAAACAGGAGGAAATCGTCGATCTCAATCTGCAGCAGCAGATCACGCAGACGACGCGTAACACCCGCACCGCGTACTACGACCTGATTGGCGCAATCAAGCAGCTCCAGGTCGCCCAGCAGTCGCTCGACCTCGCGAACGAATCGCTGAAGAACAACCAGCGGCGCGTCGAGGTCGGTACGATTCCTCCGATCGACATCGTCGAGGCGCAGGCAGAAGTCTCGCGCAACGAGGAAGGCGTGATCCTTGCCGAGGCGCAGGTGAAGGCGTTCGAGGACGTGCTGCGCACGCTCATCATGAACCCGTCGCAGCCGGATTTCTGGACTGCCCGGCTCACGCCGTCCGAGGAGCCGGTGCTGACGCCCCGGGCCGTCAACATCGACGCGGCGGTCCGCAACGCGCTCGACAGGCGCATCGATCTCGCGCAGCAGAAGCGCCGTATGGATCAAACGGACATCACGATGAAATACGCGCGCAACCAGAGGCTGCCCGCGGTGAACGCTCTGGTGAACTACGGGCTCGCGGGGGTGGCCGGAACGCGCACCCTGTACGACACATCGCAGGGATTCCCCGTGCCGAACGGCACGGCGGAGCGCACCTTTGGCGACGCGCTTGGGGACATCTTCGGCAACGATTTCAAGACGTGGAGCGTGCAGCTCCAGGTCAGTTATCCGCTCGGCACGAGCGCGGCCGACGCAGGCCTCGCCCAAGCGAAGCTGGAACGCGAGCAGCAGACGACGACGTTGCAGGCGATGGAGATCCAGGTGTCTGCACAGGTGCGCGAGGCGGGTCGCGAGGTCGACACGAGCCTGAAACGCGTGGATGCGACCACCAAGGCGCGGCAATTCGCCGAACAGCGTTACGACGCCGAGCAAAAACGCATCAACGTGGGCCTCTCGACCACATTCCAGCTGCTGCAGGCGCAGCGCGACCTCAACGCCGCGAAGCTCTCCGAGGTCAACGCGATCATCGCCTACAACCGTGCGCTCGTGAACTTCGAAGCAGTGCAGCTCGTGCCGCTCGCCGGCGGACGCTGATATCGGGGCGGCAGGGCGTAAAGCCCCGCCCTACGCTACACTTTCGGCGTGAACGTGACCGTCACGGTCATCACGCGCGACGAATCCTCCAACATCGCGGCGGCGCTCGAGTCGGTATCCTGGGCCGACGAAATCGTCGTCGTGGATTCCGGCAGCACGGACGATACGGTCGCGATCGCGCGGCGGCATAGCGCGCGCGTCGAGGTCCGGAATTGGCCGGGCTACAGCGCGCAGAAGAATTACGCAGCGGAAATCGCGTCGAACGACTGGATTTTGTCGCTCGACGCCGACGAGCGCGTCACGCCGGAGCTCGGCCGGGAGATTCGCGCGCTGCTTGGCGGCGTGCCGCCGCTCGCGGGCTACCGAATCCCGCGGGTCTCCTGGTATCTCGGTCGATGGATCCGATCCACCGATTGGTATCCCGATCACCAGCTGCGCCTCTACGATCGTCGCGTCGGACGGTGGAACGGACGGCGCATTCACGAATCGATCGAACTGCGCAGCAGCCCCGGACATCTGCGCCACGAGATTCAGCATTACCCGTACCGGGATCTCTCCCATCATCTCGCGACAATCGACCGGTATACGACGCTCGCCGCGGAGCAGTGGCTCGATGAGGGACGGCGCACCAACGGTTTGGAGCTGTTCGTTTATCCGCGCCTGGCGTTCTTGCGCAATTACGTCCTGCGCGGCGGGATCAGGGATGGCCAGGCGGGCCTGATCGTCTCCAAGCTGAATTCGTACTACGTCTTTCTCAAGCTCGCCAAGCTGTGGGAGCTGCAGCACCGCCAGCGCACCTGATGTTCTCTCTGCACATCGACACGGCGCGGACGTGGCGGGGCGGACAGAACCAGGTGCTCACGACCGTAATGGGGTTGCGCGCGCTCGGCCATCGCACGATGCTGGTCGCGCACGCGGCCGGCGAGCTGCGCCAGCGTGCCGCGGAAGGACTCGATCTGCTTCCGCTCGCGCCCAGGACCGAAATGGACTTGAGCGCCGCGTGGCGACTGTCGCGCCTCGTGAAACAGCTCAAACCCGACGTCGTTCACGCGCACGACCCGCACGGCGTCGCGATGGCGGCGCTGGCGCTGTCCATGAGCACGCAGCTCGCGAAGCCGCCGCTGGTTGCCGCGCGGCGCGTGGACTTCCACCTGAAGGGCAATTCGTTGTCGCGCTGGAAATATCGGCAGGTGGACTGCTTCGTGTGCGCGTCGGACGCGATCCGGAACATGTTGCTGGGTGACGGCGTTCCTCCGGCGCGAGCCGTAACCGTCCACGAGGGCATCGACCTGGGGCGGGTCGATGCGGCACCGCCGGCGAAGCTGCACGAGGATCTATGGCTGCCGCATCACGCGCCGATCGTCGGCAATGTCGCGGCACTCGTGCCCCACAAGGGCCAGCGGCACTTCATCGACGCCGCACGGCTTGTCCTGCCGCATGTGCCCGACGCACGTTTCGTCATTGCAGGCGAGGGAGAGCTGCGAGCCGCTCTGGAGAAGCAGATCAGGGATCACCATCTCGAGAAGCACGTCGTCCTCGCCGGCTTCCGGCCGGACGTACTCTCGGTGCACAAGGCGTTCGACGTGTTCGTCATGAGCTCGGTCACCGAAGGGCTCGGGACATCGCTTCTCGACGCTATGGCCGCGTCCAAGCCAATCGTTGCGACGGCGGCCGGAGGCATTCCGGAGGTCGTCGTCGACGGCGAAACCGGCTTCCTCGTACCGCCGCGCGATCATCAGGCCATGGCTGCGGCGATTATCCGATTGCTCGAAGACGAAAAGCTGCGGAGGGGGATGGGCGAAGCGGGCCGCCGACGGGCAGAATCACGCTTCAGCGCCGAGCGAATGGTGCACGAGACGCTGAAGGTTTACCAGCGCGTAGCGACGCATCCGCATCAGGAGTCGTGACCGACCGACCCCCTTTTGTTCGCTTCAGCTTCGTTGGGGAGTCAGCGGACCGCGGCAAGACCGGATTTGCAGCCGGAACGACCGCGGGGACATTCGTCGAATGTCACCGACGCACCGTTCTGCGAGAAGGTCACGCCGCGGACGAAATGTGAGGTCGGCGTGCCATCAGAATCGATGAGGTTGACCTGCCCGACCTGTTTTCTGCTCGGACCGTCGAAGATCCGCAACTGATACCCGTTGATCACGAAGCCGACGCGGTAACCGTCCTTGGCCCATGCGATTTCTTCGCAGTGCTCGCTGCCGGGCACGAGCGACGCGACCCGCGCGACGTCGTCACGCGTCTCGCCGACCCACAGCGTCTCGCACCAGCCACGTTCGCATGGCTCCTTCTTCACGAGCGCGATCCGGTGCGCTTCCGACGGCGCAGCCGCCATCAGCTCCTGCACAGCGCCGGCCCGCTTGCCGGCGACGTATGCGACGAACATTCCAGCGGTCGCGATCGCAACCAATACGATCGCCTTCAGCGCGCCGCCCGACCGGCGCGGGGGCGGCACAGCCCTCTGAGCGGACATTGCGAATCTCCCTGCTTCCTGCCGTACCCACACGCGCTCATCATCCCGACGTGGCAGAGCGAAAAATCAAAGCGGACCGGATCCTCGGGATTCAGCTTCCGCAGCGACGCGGTGATGTCGGCGGCCATGCGCCACCCGGGACTCGCGTACTTCGTCAGCCGCAGACAACGGCCCAAACGAATGACGTGCGTGTCGAGCGGCACGATCAGCCTCGATGGCGGCACGTGCTGCCACACGCCAAGATCGACTTCGTCGGATCTCGCCATCCAACGCAGGAACAGGTTCAGCCGCTTGCACGCGCTGCCCGCCGACGGACGCGGAAAGAAATAACACACGCCGGGCCGCCGCGGCTTCCGCCCGTACGCGCGGCGAACGTCCAGCGCGAGCGCACGCGTCGAAAAGCTGTCGAGCGCCAAACCGATATCCTGATGCTCTGTATCGAACCCTGTGAGGAAAAACTGTTCGATGGAGCCGGCCTGGTCGATCATCTGCCGAAGGATCCAGACGAGCGCGACCACATCGTCCCCGCGAATCCACCGGTGCACGATCGCGCGCATCGCCGGCGGGGCCGATTCGGGCTCGAACGTGCGGACAAACTGCGCAGGCCGCGGGCCGAGCACGGCAAACAGCGTGTCTATCGAGTTGAGGACGCTCGCGACTCGTCCGAACGCGAGGGCGCCGGCACAGAACCCGGCAACCTCGCGATCGGCAGGATCGGTGAAAGGCCTGACTTTGTGAACCGGGTCGCTGGCCGAATCGACCCGGTTGTAATCGCGATAAAGAGACTCGAGCCGTTCCGAAAGATCACCCACCAACAGTGATCTTAATGAACAAAGACCTCGTGTTATTCGTTTCGGTGGCTGTAGTAGCTGCCCGTCGCAGTGCCAATCGGGATATCCACAAACGTGCTGCTGGACGGTCCCGACAAGCCGATCGGCAGCCGTACGCCTCAGCCGTTTTTCGATCGGGGGGGGGAACCGAATCTAGAAGGATGTAATCGGAATGCGCGCCTGGCACATCGGGCACGCGGCGGCTGCATAGTTCTCCGGAGCGCGGTACTCAGCGAGCGCAAAGTTCGGAACGCCAGCATCTGCAATGGCTTCCAGCCGATCACAAATTTCGACCGTCGCGATTACCTGGCCGCCCGCTCGTGTCACCAGGTCCGCACAGGACTGGAACGTCTTCCCTGTGTTCCTGACGTCGTCGGCGAGCAGCACCCGCTTCGCCGACATTTCGCGTGCATAGAAACTCCGCAGGACGAATCGATCATCGACGTATGTAAAGGGCGCGAAGCTGCACTGCGGATGCGTCAGCGCGCGCCTGCCATCCAGCAATCCGGCAATCGTGTGGGCGAGCAGCGCGCCGCCGGTGACCGGGCCCGCGACAACGTCGGTGTCGGCGAGCAACTCCGCGGGCAGCACGTCGAGAAGGTCCTGCGCAAGTCGCCAGATGGTCGAGGGGTGCCGCAGCAACTGATGCGGGTTCAGATACACCCGCCCGTGAAACCCGTTGCCGTAATCGAAGTGGCCGTCGCGCATGAGGACTCCGAGGTCCTCGAGCGTTCTGAGCGCCTGCCGACAGAGCGTTTCCTGACGACTCACGTGATACGACCCCTTCTCAATGAGCGAGCGCATTTCGATACACGACCTTTCCGCCGACGATAGTGGCCACGACGCCGCCGCGGAACTTCCAGCGGTCGAACGGTGTGTTCTTCGACTTCGATACGAGCCGGGCCGCGTCCACGGTGACGGCTAGTTCGGGCGCGAGGATCGTGACGTCCGCGGGAGCGCCTTCCGCGAGCGATCCGCCGCGCACGTTCACCAGCCGTGCCGGATTGACCGACATCAGCTCGATCATGCGCCTGAGCGTGATGCGCCCCTGATGAACGAGGCGATCGAAGACGATCGGCACCGCGGTCTCGAGTCCAATGATGCCGAACGGAGCATGGTCGAACTCGACCATCTTCTCGTCGGCGTGATGCGGCGCGTGGTCGGTCGCGATCACGTCCACGCTGCCGTCCGCGATGCCTTCGAGCATCGCGTCGCGATCCTCCGCGGCGCGGAGCGGCGGATTCATTTTCAGGTTGGTGTCGTATTTCACCGGACCGTCGAGCGACTCGTCGGTCAAGGTGAAGTGGTGGGGCGCCACTTCGCACGTTACGCGCACGCCGCGCTCTTTCCCCGCGCGAACCGCGCGCAGCGATTGACGGGCGCTCATGTGAGCGATGTGCACGTGGGCGCCGGCAAGTTCGGCGAGCGAAATGTCGCGCTCGACCATGATCGATTCGGCGTGGCCCGGGATGCCGCGCAATCCCAGCTGTGCCGCGAAGTAACCCTCATGAGCAACGCCGTCGCCTTTCAACGATGGATCCTCGCAGTGATTCACGATGGGGACGCCGAGCATTCCCGCGTACTCGAGGGCGCGCCGCATCAGCAGCGCCGTCGCGACCGGCCGTCCGTCGTCGGTGAATGCCACGCACCCGGCGGCTTTCTGTTCGCCGAGTTCAGCGAGCTGTTCTCCTCTCGAGCCAATCGAAACCGCGCCGATCGGGTAGACGCGCGCGAGGTCCGCCTCGGCCGCCTTCTTGAGTATGAATTCGGTGATGCCGGCGTGATCGTTCACGGGTTCGGTATTCGGCATGCAGGCGACGGCCGTGAAACCGCCCGTTACCGCAGCCGCCGCCCCCGTCGCCACCGTCTCCTTGTGCTCCTGACCCGGTTCTCTCAAATGCACATGAATATCCACGAGACCGGGCGACACCACCCATCCGGACTTCAGCTCGAAAACGTCCGCGGCATCGACCGGCAGGTCCCTCCCGATCCGTGCGATCACTCCGTTTTCGATCAGCACGTCGAATTCACCGTCGCGCCCGTTGACCGGGTCCACGACGCGGCCGCCCTTCAACATCGTCTTCATACGTTCAGTGTTCTTCTATCGAGTTGTTCGACTCGCGACCCGCCAGGAGATACAGGACCGCCATCCGGACCGCGATTCCGTTCGCGACTTGCTCCAGAATCACGGAATACGGTCCGTCGGCCACGGCGGAGTCAATCTCGACGCCGCGATTCATCGGTCCGGGGTGCATGACGATTGCGTCCGCGGCGGCACGACGCATGCGCTCGGGCGTGAGACCGAACAACGTGAAATACTCGCGCACCGACGGGATGTAATGGCCGTGCATCCTCTCGTGCTGAATGCGCAGCATCATCACGACATCCGCCCCGTCGACGGCTTCATCGACCGAGGTCGTCGCGTGAACGCCGAATCTGTCGAAGTTCGACGGGAACAGCGTCGCCGGACCACACGCCCAGACCTCCGCCCCCATCGTGTTCAGGAGCAGCACGTTCGATCGCAGCACGCGGCTATGCAGAAGATCGCCGACGATCGCGACCTTCAGTCCGGCAAGCCGCCCTTTGTGCTCGCGTATCGTGAACGCGTCGAGCAGCGCCTGCGTCGGATGCTCGTGCATGCCGTCGCCGGCGTTGATGATCGTCGATCGGCACATCCGCGCCAGCAGATGCGGCGCGCCCGACGATGCGTGGCGCATGACGATCATGTCGGGAGACATGGCTTCGATGTTCCGGACGGTGTCGAGCAGCGTCTCGCCTTTGGTGACGCTCGATGTCGCCGTCGCGATGCTCAGCGTGTCGGCGCTGAGCCGCTTCTCCGCGATCTCGAATGAGGTTCGCGTTCGCGTGCTCGGCTCGAAGAACAGGTTCACGACCGTGCGGCCGCGCAGCGCCGGCACTTTCTTGATCGTGCGTCCGCCAATCTCCTTCATCGCGACGGCGGTATCGAGAATGAGCGTGATCTCGTCGGCATCGAGGCCAGCGATGCCCAACAGGTGTCCCGACTTCAGCGCGAGGGCGGCCGCTGGTTTGTCGATGCTCGTAGTTGTCATGCTTCCCCCTCGATGACGACTTCGTCGGCCCCGTCGATCTCCTGGAGTCGGACCTGGACGCTCTGCCTGGACGATGTGGGGAGGTTCTTGCCGACGTAGTCGGCCTTGATCGGCAGCTCGCGATGTCCGCGATCGACGAGGACGATGAGCTGAATGGCGCGGGGCCGGCCGAAATCAATCAGCGCGTCGAGCGCCGCGCGGATGGTGCGCCCGGTGTACAGGACGTCGTCGACGAGCAGAATCTTGCGATCGTCGATCGAGAACGGAATCTCCGTGTGCCGGACGAGAGGCTGCGGCCCGACCGGATGCCGCATCAAATCGTCGCGATACAGCGTGATGTCGAGCGCCCCGGTCGGCACCTCGTCCCCGTTGATCTCGTGGAGCGTCCGCGCCACTCGTCGAGCGAGCGGCACGCCGCGAGTTCGGATCCCGACGAGCGCGATTTCGTCCAGACCGCGGTTGCGTTCGAGAATCTCGTGCGCGATGCGTGTCAGCGCGCGAGACATGCGATCCGCATCCATTACCTGCGGCACAGGGGACTCGCGCTGACAGGGTAAAACGTAGAAGGAAAAGGGCGGGCAGCCTTCACGACTTCACCTCTTGGCAGCCTCGCTGGACCGCCGTTAAAGAGTTCTCCCGATGGTATCACATCAGCGGCTGTAGGACGGAATGAAGACGATCGGACGATCCGCCGTGAACGCGCGCGTGAACAGATCCGAGCGCGCGAAGCCGTCCATGTCGCGCGCAGCCGGCAAGCCCAGGAAGTAGAGCGCGGTCGGCGCGACGTCGACGATGGAGCCGCGCTGGTGCGGTCCCGGCTCCGCGTCGGTGCCGGAAACGATCAGAAAACCGTCGGGCGCGCGTTCGTGGGTGCCGCTGAAATCGGGGTCGCCGAGGACGCGGCCGATCGCCTGCTTCAATGGGTTGATTGGCTGCATGCCGAATCCGGAAACGACCATCAGCAGATCTCCGGCTCGAAGCGCGTCGAGCTCCGCGCCCACCTCGGCATCGATGAAGGCGTAGTAACGATCGATCACTTGCGAAAACCGCCGCCGTTCCTCCTCCGGCACGTCACGAAACGTCCGCGGCTCGGTGTAGCGAAGGTAATAATGTCCGACGACGTCGAGTCCGTCGTAGCGGATGGCGGTCAGGCGCGGATGCACGGCGGCCGCCAGACGGTGCATCGCGCGGCTGTACACGCGATCGCGGCGCAAGGCCGTTGCCTCCGGGGATGTCGCGAGGTTGCCCGCTGCCGCGGGCAGCACGTCGGAGACGTCGACCGGTTCCGAAAACGCCGCCTCGACCTGGGGAAGTATCTCCGGCGGCGATGCCGCCTGGTCGAACTCCGCTATCGATCCGACGAGTTGGTGAAATCGGTCGGTAATCAGGAAGCCATTGACGTCGTCGGCTGGATAGGTCAGCGGCCAGCGCGCGATGCCGACCGGAAGACCGGCGTTCGAGACGATCGACCACAGCGGACGCGCCCGCCAGGTGGTCGCGGCATTCGGTTCATCGCGGACGAAACCGAGATGCACGAGGCCGTGCGAGAGGCAAAGATCGGGAAGCAGGTCCACCGCGCGGCTGTCGTTTCTCGCGTAATAGGACGCGGCGGAACGGACGCCATTCTTCGACGGATACATCCCCGTTGCGACCGCAGCCCACACCGGATCCGGCTGCGTGGGCCTGATCGTCGCCAGATCCATGACCGCCGCCTTGTCGAGCAGCCGTGCGAAGGCGGGCAGGCGGCCTTCGGCAACCCGCGGGAGAATGTATTCGAGCGATCCTCCGTCGAGCAGCAGCAGGCTCAGACGAGGACCGGCTTCGTGGCGCGGGTCTCCCGGCAACAGCGGCGCGATGGGTGACCGCGGCTCGGCGGCAGGGCCCCGAGCGGCGACTGGCAGGATGATCGAAGCGACCGCGGCGAGCACGAACAACGTGGCGCCGACGCGGCTGCCGCGCCGGCCGAACGAGTAGTGCGCAATCGCGATCATCAGGAGGACCGCGGCCGATGCGGTCGTCGCAATCGCGCCGACGGTCATTCGGCGCGCCGCGTCTTCGCTGAGTGCGGCCTGGAAGCCGTGCAGGTTCAGCCACGTCAGCGTGGAGGCGAGCGCAGCCAGCAGCGCGCTCATCCACGCCAGGACGCGCACGCTCGCCCAGCCCGGCGACAACACGTGCAGCACGAAGAACTCACGTAAGACGATCACGACGTAGAAGATCACGGCGAGGTGGAGTCCGTACAGCAGGCAGAGCGTGGCAAACCACCGCCACGTGCTCGCCGACAGGAGCGGCACCTGCGGATTGAGCTGCAGCACGAGAATCGTCAGATAGGCGGCGCCGAGAGCGCCCGCCAGCACCGTGTTCGTGAGCATCCGCAGGAACCGCATGCCGTCAGTGTACGCCCGTACGTGGCGTCCTCCGCGTTTCGCCGCGTATACTGCGACGTATGCTCGTCGACGTCGATGCTGCGGTCATCTCCAACACGCGGCTGTCGGATGACTACAGCGTCGTCGCCCTCGCGGCGCCCGAGATCGCGGCCGGCGCCCTGCCCGGGCAGTTCGTGATGATGAAGCCGTGCCGCGGCATCGACCCGCTGCTTCGCCGGCCGTTTTCAATCTTCCAGATTCTTCGCGGCGAAACCGGCGCCGCGACCGGGATTTCGCTCCTCAACAAACGGATTGGCGTCGGCACGAGCTTGCTCTATGACGCGCGGGCCGGCGACATAATCCGCTGCCTCGGGCCTCTCGGGCAGCCCTTCGAAACGATCGATCCGCCCGAAGAAGCGTGGATGGTCGCGGGGGGCGTTGGGCTCGCTCCGTTCATGACGCTTGCCGAAGCGCTCAAGACCCGACGCACGACCACACGGCTGTTCTATGGAGCGCGCCGTGCGTCGGAGCTGTATTACGTCGAGCAGTTCGAGCGGCTCGGCGTCGGCGTCGAGCTGTCGACCGAAGACGGCAGCCGTGGACAGGGCGGCTTCGTCACCGTGCCGCTCGAAGCGGCGCTCGCGGCTACGCCTCCCGCGCGAGACGTTCGCCTGTTCGCCTGCGGACCCACGCCGATGATGCGTGCCGTTGCGACAGTGGCGGCGCGGTACGGCCGCCGATGCGACGTGTCGCTGGAGCAGGTCATGGGCTGCGGCATGGGCGGCTGTTACAGCTGCGTTGTTCTCACGAGAATGCCAGACGGCACACCTCACTTCAGACGCTCGTGCGTCGATGGCCCGGTGTTCGACTCCACGCACATCCTCTGGGACGCACTGGCGCACTGATATGGATCTCACTGTCGCAATCGGCGATCTCACTCTTGCGAACCCTCTTATCGCCGCGAGCGGCTGCTTCGGCTACGGCGTCGAGTACGCCGACGCGGTGGACCTGTCGACGCTCGGCGGCGTCGCCGTCAAGGGCCTTTTTCTCGCCGAACGCGAGGGGCATCCGCCTCCGCGGATCGTTGAAACACCCGCCGGCATGCTGAACGCAATCGGACTGCAGGGGATCGGCGTGCACCGGTTCGTACGCGAGAAGCTGCCCGAGCTGCGCGATCGGCGCGCGGTGGTGTTCGTGAATGTGTGCGGCACGACCATCGACGAGTACTGCGAGGTATCGCGCGTACTGTCGGATCACGAGGGCGTCGCGGCTATCGAATTGAACATCTCGTGTCCGAACATCAAGGAAGGCGGGATCACGTTCGGGTGCAGCCTCACCGGAACGCACGCCGTCGTGAGCGCCGTCCGGAAGGTCACACCGCTCCCTGTCATACCCAAGCTGACTCCGAACGTGACCGACGTCGCGTCGTTCGCGCGCGCCGCTGAAGAGGCGGGCGCGGACGCTGTGTCGCTCGTCAACACCTTTCTCGCCATGGCGATCGACGTCCACACCCGCCGGCCAAAGCTCTCGAACATCGTTGGCGGCCTGAGCGGACCGGCAATCCGGCCGATCGCGGTGCGGATGGTCTACGAGTGCCGTCAGGCGGTGAAGCTGCCCATTATCGGCATGGGCGGCATTGCAACGGCGGAGGACGTCCTGGAATTCATGATCGCTGGGGCGACCGCGGTGCAAGTCGGCACGGCGAATTTCGTCGACCCATTCCTCTGGCCGAAGCTGCTCGAGGGTTTGCGTGCCTACATGGCACAGCACCAGATCGCGCGGCTCGCCGAAATAACCGGGACGCTCGATACGACGAAACGGGAGACTGCGTGGATCAGCTCCTAGTCGCGCTGGACGTCGAAAGCACCGCGAAGGCACTCGCGCTCGCCGATGCGCTGCATGGAGTCGTCGGGGGGTTCAAGATCGGCAGCCGGCTCTTCACGTCGGAAGGCCCCGCCGTGGTTCGCGCGCTCGTCGAGCGCGGCGATCGCGTGTTTCTCGATTTGAAATTCCACGACATCCCGAATACCGTCGCGCAGGCGGTCGCTGCGGCGACCTCGCTCGGAGTCTGGATGCTCAACGTGCACGCCTCGGGCGGCACGACGATGATGCGGGCGGCACGCGACGCGGCGCACGAGACCGCGCTTCGTGGAGGGCTCACGGCGCCGATCGTCATCGCCGTAACGGTTCTCACGAGCATGAATGCCGAGTCGCTCGCCGAGACCGGCATTGCGCCGCAAAGCTCGGTCCTCGATCACGTGCTCCGCCTCGCGGAGTTGACCAGAGCCGCGGGCCTCGACGGCGTCGTCGCCTCACCGCAGGAAACCGCGGTGATCCGACGTCGATGCGGTCAGAATTTCGCGATCGTCACGCCGGGCATCCGCGGCGCGGGCGTTGCCGCGCCGGACAAAGACGATCAGCAACGGACGATGGGAGCGCGTGAGGCCATTTCAGCGGGCGCGTCGTACATCGTGGTCGGCAGGCCAGTCATCGCGGCGGCCGATCCGCGCGCCGCCGCAGAAGAAATGCTGAGGTTTGATTGCTGATTGCCGATTTATTTCTGAAAGTTCGAACGGAAATCAGCATTCAGCAATCGAAGATCAGCATTTCGCTGTTCACTTTGCCGTGACGATGAAGTGTCCGCGGCGGTTCTGCTGCCAGCACGCCTCGGTTTCCTCGCTGCAGAACGGCTGCTCCTCTCCCTTGCTGACGATCGTGACTCGATCCGCCGGGATTCCGAGGCTCACCATGTAGTCGCGGACGGCCGCGGCGCGGCGCTCGCCGAGCGCGAGGTTGTATTCGTTGGTGCCTCGCGAATCCGCGTGGCCTTCGACCATGACTTTCGTGGTCGTCCAGCGTTTCATCCAGTCGACGTCCTTCTGGACTGCGCCGCGTGCCTCAGCTGTCAGCTCCGTCGAGTCGTACGCGAAGAAGCTGTCGGTAAGGGGCTTCTCCGCGTTGAGCTGATCGAGCGTCTTGTCGCGGAAGAGCTCGTCTTCGGTCGGCGCGGGCCGCGGTGCGGGCGCCGGCGGGGGTGGCGGAGCCGGCGGTGCCGGCGTTGTCGCGGGCGGCGGCGCGG
>JBKPTT010000240.1:0-4583 GCA_046735635.1 Acidobacteriota bacterium
TCCGCCACCCCGTGAGGTACATGAACGTGACCACCGGCCGGGCGTAGCCGGGTAGGTGTTTCCGTACCGCCTCGAACTGCTCCCGCTCGAAGAACCCCTGGCGGATGTTGTCCTCCTGCAACTTTTCGATGCGCGGCAGGAGCTTGGCGAGCTTCTTATTTTGATGTGCCACGCGCAGCGCTTTCGAGAGCGTGGCGAGCTCCCGGTTGATGGTCGCCGGTGCGGCCCCTTGCTGCTTGCGATGGACGACGTAGCCGTGGATGGCCGGCATGTCGATACGCGCGATGCGCCACCCGGCGAAGTACAGCCCTAGGTGGGCCGCCCGGTTCTTGGCTTCGGCCACGTCGCGCTTGCCGGTGGCCTCGTAGTACGCGATCAGGTCGGCCTGCGCTTCCTCCCAGCGCACCCGGTCCACTTGCGGGAGCACCGACTCCCCGCGCTGGGCCGCCCCGCGGCGCACGTCGAGGATACGCTTCGCCTCGGTCACGTTGCTAGTGCCGGTGCTCTGGTAGATCGGCCGACCGTGCTGGTAGACCTTCGTCCAGAAGATGTTGCCGCGCTGGTACAGGCCCTTCGGCAGTTTCGCCATTGTGTCCTTTCTGGTTAGGTGTGCACGGCATGCGCCGACTCATTGCTTTCGGCGCGGAGGCCCCTCTCGTGGCTGTGGAGCTTCGCCAGCGCCACATAGAACGCGATGAACTCCGACCGCACCGGCTCCGTCGTCGCGTGCTCGGCCATCATGGTCGCGAAGGTGCGGAGCAGGAGTGATGACCAGCGCTCGAGCAGCTGGAGTTGCAACGCCTCGAGCGTGGAGCCCGGGCTCATGCGTTGCTTCCCAGCTCGAGGTAGCGGCTGGTCACCCCCACGCCGCCTTCGCCCGAGAGAAGCGTGACGCGGTAGTTGATCGGCCCGTACGCCCTGCGCACGTCGTCCACGGCCACATCGACGCGCCGCCCCGCGGCCTTGCGCAGCCGGCGATGGAGCCCAATGGCTGCTGCCAGATCCTTGACGCTGTTCATGTCCCGTTCTCCTTGCAGGTTGTAGGTGAACTGGTGCTGCCAGAATACCAGAGCGCTCTGGAACATACCAGAGCGGTCTGGTATGTCATGTAACCCAGCGCCAGCGTGATAAAATCGGGCCATGACGAGCAGGAAGAAAGACCCCGCTGCGGTGTCACTTGGCCGTCGCGGGGGCAAGAAGGGCGGTCCCGCGCGCATGGCGAAGCTGACGCCCAAAGAACGCAGCGAGTTGGCGCGACACGCGATCCTTACTCGATGGGCGAAGGCGAAGAAGCGCAGCAAGTAGTATCGCGAAGCGATACACGCACGCGCTCAGTCCCAAGGCAGCCAGGATCCTCAGCGCACCTGTCGCTGAGGGCGGGCAGGCGCCCGCCAAGAGATTGATCAGGGCGGAGTGGAGCGCTATTAAGAAGTCGGCACGGACGCGGTCGAAGGTGAAGCGGAAAACACGATGACCTACATCATGATCGACGAGTTGGTCCGTCGCGAAGTCGGGAAACTGCTTCGCGTTGACTATCGGGGCAAGTTTCTCTGCTCGTCGTGTCTCGTCAATCTCGTCCGGGATATACTTGGCACCAGTTACACCACGTCAGAGATAGACCAGGCGATGGATAACGTGTTCGACTCGCCCGGCGCTTTGAGGCGTATCCCGGCATTCATCTGTGCCGCGTGTAGGAAGACTATGCAGGGCCTCGGATCCGCTCTGCGAGCGTAAGATCACCCATCGTGGGTGCGATGCCATTCAGCAATGGCGTCCGTCCACTCCCTCAACTGGGCCTTCGTCAGATTCTTCCGATTCTCCTTGGTCACCAACCGGCCAGTCGTTTGATAGGCATGAATGGTAGCGGGATGGATTTTGGCTTGGTGCATGGCCTCTAGAATGTGCTGATCGATCACTTCGTCGATCATCGGACGAGGCTCGTCGGCGGCGGGGTCGAAGAAGATCGGCTCGTCCGGCGCCGGCGGGCGCCCGAACTTCTCCTTGAACTTTCGGAACTGCTCCTTCAGCTCTTCGGCCGTGTCCGGCGTGACCGGTATGGGCTGAACGGGCTTCTTCGGTAGCTCGCTTTGCCCCTTCTTCTTTCGTTTCCTGCGCAAGATCACTGTCCCTTCGGCCCACGCGGGTCCGGGACCTCTAGCAGCTTGGCCCGCTGCTCCGATGATGCTACTGGACAACTCAGTCGTCCGTCGAGTGCGCACATCGCGGCAGCGGCTTCGAGGGACTCGTCGGCAGTCTCGTTCGTATACTCCACGCCGCGACCCCGTCTACATTCGACGTTTGGGCAGTGGAACACGAGAATGGTGGTCATCATGGTTCGCATTCTTCGAGCGGTGAGGCGGCTACTGACTCCTGACTTCCCCTTCGGCCCACGCGGGTCGACGGTGTCGGGGAGGCACATCGCTTACTCAATCATCTCGCCCGCCTGATTCAGCGGCGCCTGCGGGATGGTGAGGCCGAGGGCCTTGGCGGTCTTATGATTGATCACCAAGGAATATCGCGTGGGCTGCTCGAACGGCAGGTCCCCTGCTTTCGCCCCTTTGAGGATCTTGTCGACGTACGTTGCCGCGCGTCGGAAGTTGTCTACCGAGTTTGGTCCGTAGCTCATCAGGCCCCCGGCTTCGACGTATTCGCGGAGCTGGCTTATCGAGGGCAACCGGTGCTTCAGCGCCTGCGCCGCGATGGAGCGCGACTCTTGCAGGAAGAACCCATCGGCCAAAATGATGGCGGCATTGACACGTCTTTTCGTCATCATGGCGAACTCGCGCTCAATCTCCTGTACCGTGCTGGCCTCCGCCAGCACGACCTGAGTGTCGACCTTTTGCGCGGCGGACATGATCCGTTCCAGCTGCGGGGGATGCGCCGGGTTCCCCGGCTGCACCAGCAGGGCACACGAGACAGTTTTGGCACAGCAGCCTTCAGCAGCTCCAGCAGCTTCGGCCCGAGGTCGGCGGCGCTCAGCGACAGGCCGGTCATGTTTCCTCCGGGCCGCGCCAGGCTTGCGGCAAAGCCGTCGCTGACCGGATCAATCGTGACAGTGATGACGACGGGAATGGTCGTGGTCGCGTATTGCAGCGCTCGGTAAGTGGCCGTTCCCGTCGCCACGATGACGTCCATCCTGAGACGGACCAGCTCCGCGGCCAGGGCTGGGAGGCGCTCGAATTTCCCGTCCGCGAAGCGTGCCTCAATGATGACGTTGGTACCCTCGACATAACCGAGCTCGCGCATGCCCTGCACGAATGCATTGTAGCGGCCGGTATCCAGCGAAGACTGGCGCGACCCGTGGTAGAGGAACCCGATGCGCGCGACTTTCGATTGCGCCTCGGCGGCGAGCGGCGCGGCGAGGAGGCCGCCGCTCAAGGTGGTGAGAAACGCGCGGCGGTCCACTATTCAATCACCTGATCCGCCCGCTGCAGGAGCTACGGCGGGATCGTCAGGCCGAGGGCCTTGGCGGTCTTGAGGTTGATGACCAGCTCGAACTTTCGCGGCAACCGTCCCGGCCACTCGCCCGACACGCGCAAACACCATTCATCGCACTCCGTTGGCGAACTCGCGTTCTTGGATGAAGCGCCAGCCTGCGCGCTGCGCAGCGCCCCGGTCGTCGCTCGCACCGGAGACGCCGAGGATGTTGCCGACCATCACATAGTCATCCGCCGGAATGTATTGCCGCAGCTGGCACAAGAAATCGTCCTTCTCGATGCCGCATGGCCCGACGAACGAGCAGATGTGGTGCCAGTCTGGGCAGTGCCGCGTCACCATCGCCCAGTTCCCACAGAGGCCGACGATGTGGCCGTACTCGCGCAGCTTGACGAGATCAAGTAACTGCACCGGACCGTTGCTGACCTCCAGTGTCTCATCCACGTCGAACGCGTACACTACCATCGCGGTCCCCTCCAGCCCCAGCGTGTACAGCGATGCTGTGCCGGCGTGCCGGTTTGTGTGCCGGCGACAACCGAGATGCTTTCATGGCCAAGCGCTACAATCATCGCCCGGTTAGCTCCTGCCGTCGGTTGGGCCCTTGGCATTCTCTCGTTCCGCTTCGCGCTGCCGCGCGTGTCTGATGTCCGCCAGATAGAGCTTGATCAGTGGGGACATCTCTGGGGGCTGCCAAGCCGTCTTCTTCGGTTCCTCTGGCCAGGTGAAGGGCAGGTGCCAGATCTCTCCGGGTGCTTGCGCGTCTTCCAGAACCTTAAGGGTCTTCAGGAGCACGTTCCGCTGTCCCTCGCGGTCATGAACCTGCCCGACTGGCCGTCCGAACGGGTATTCAATGGCGACGCTTCTCGGGATTCCGATGGCGCGGTGAAATTCCGGTGTCGGCGTCAGAATGACGGTCGAAAACCCCGCCTCCTCCAAGAACCTAGCTGCCAATCCAACGGACTGGCAACAGAACGGTCACGCGGGGGTAAGTAGCACGGTCTCCACTCCTTCCAGTCTCAGCTTCCGGGCGATCGGGGCGATGGCGGTCTCCAGAAACGCCATGCTCTGCCACTGGAACCCGTAGAAGGCGTAGGCGGTCGGGGCCAGCCGGCCGATGATCTCTTCCTGTTCGAACTCGGCCATCCGGG
>JBKPTT010000241.1:0-7683 GCA_046735635.1 Acidobacteriota bacterium
TGAGAGTCGTGGCGACACATAGGCCTTCGTGGGCAGTGGCAGCGGCTGCACGGCACCAGTCGTCCGACTCACCCAAACGAGAGACCGTTCGGGATCGGGAAAGATGCCTCCAGAAAGATAGAGCAGCGCTCCAGAGGGCGACACACTGAACTGGCCGGCGCCGCTGTCGTACACCTCGGTTGTTTCATTTGCTGCCTGCATGACGTCGCCAATCAGCGCCACGGCGCCGCCCGTCGTCTCGAGATGATCGACATCGAAGGGCACTGCCATCAATGTGCCGCGGCGGATATACGCAAGGTGACCCGACGGCAAGTAGCGTCCATCGGCGCCACTCTGTACGAGCATCTTGCGTTCCCCGGTCGCGAGCGACTGCGCGACGATCTCGGTGTCCTCCCACGTCGGAAGCGGCGTGTGCGTGACCGTGAAGATTACTGTCCGATCGTCGGGAAGGATCCGTGGCAGCACGAACTTCAGCTCGCCCTTTCCGATATCCGGCCTCGCGAAGAGTTCCGCTGTTCCGCCACTGGCTGGCACGCGCCACAATCCAAGCTGCCCGCGCGAGAAGATGATGATGTCGTTCGCTCCCCACGTTGCGCCGAACATCGTCTGGGTCTCGCATATTGTTGTCGCGGGACCTTTCCCGTCGGCAGATGTCTTCTTCAGCTGGCTTCCGCTCCAAAAGCCCACCCAGCGCCCATCGGGAGAGAAGAATGGAGCACCCCCGCCGTCGGTGCCCGCCATCGCCGTCGCGGTGAGCTGATCGATGAAGCGCAGGTACAACTGCTGGCGGTCACCTTGGACGCCGCTGAACACGATTGAGTGTCCGTCGGGCGACCATGCCATCGACGTTCGGCTCGGACGTCCTTCGTTCGTCGTCCGATCGGGGGACAGCGCGTTGAGATGTTCAGCCGGCGTGATGTTGAGAATCGAGCGCACGACAGTCGGCGCAGGCCCGGATTGCCGCCCCACCAAACCCATCATCAGCGCGGTGATGACGGCTCCGAGAACAAGGACGGCGAGGGCTCCCAGGGCAATCGCGACACCTCCGGGACGCCTGTCCGGCGTTGCTGATGGCGCGGCTCGGCCGCTGAGCGCAGCCGACTGTTGAATCCACTGCAGTTCGCGCGTCAAATCACTGGCATCCTGCCAGCGTTCTTCTGGATCCTTTGCAAGGCACCTGGAGACGATGTGGTCCAGGAGCGGTGGTGTCAGTGGCTGCAGCTCGACGATCGGCCGCGGCTCGTCTCTGAGAATCGAGGAGATGAGGCTCGCGTGGGTTTTTCCGCTGAACGCGTTCAAACCCGTGACCATCTCATAGAGCATTACGCCGAGCGCAAAGATATCGGTCCTGGCATCGGCTTCGTGCCCTTCGAGCTGTTCCGGAGCCATGTACTGAAACGTTCCGAGAATCGATCCCTGCGCCGTAAGAGCGGGGGATGTCGGCGCGAAGGTCGTAGCGGCGGCGCTCGCGACCATCGAGCCGCCCGACTTCGCGAGGCCGAAATCCAGCAGCTTGGCGCCGGCCTTCGTGAGCATGACGTTCCCGGGCTTCAGATCCCGATGCACGATGCCGACCCGGTGCGCCCGGTCCAGAGCGGACGCGACCTCGATGGCGATCGTGAGCGCCTGCCCGATCGGCAGCGGCCCCTTCTCCAGGCGATCGGCTAGCGTCTCGCCTTCGAGAAACTGCATGACCAGGTACGACGTGCCGTCCTGCCGACCGACATCGTGCAGCGAACAGATATGCGGATGGTCCAACTTGGATATCGCGCGCGCCTCGCGATCGAACCGCTCACGGAAGTGGGCATCCGCCGCAAGCGCCGGAGCGAGAATCTTTATTGCGACGGTCCGATCGAGCCGGGTATCGCGGGATCTGTACACCTCTCCCATGCCGCCGGCACCCACCAGCGACAAAATCTCGTAGGGACCAAGACGTGTTCCCGGCTGCAGAGGCAAGGAAAGAGCCGCAACGGATTATATCGGAGCGGCTGTTGTGGCGCGTGAACGGTGCGAGCTACTCGTACCTCAGCGCCTCGATGGGATCGAGGCGCGCGGCGCGTCTGGCCGGATAGAGCCCGAACACGAGCCCGATGCAGACCGAGACGAGAAACGCCAGCGCGATCGAGCTCGCGGTCACGATCGTCGACCACCCGGCAAACAGCCCGATCAACCGCGAGATTCCGATTCCGGCAAAGACGCCCATCGTCCCGCCGACGAACGAAATCAACACCGTCTCGATCAGGAACTGTCGAACGATGTCTCGCCGACGGGCGCCCAGCGCGCGGCGGACGCCGATTTCGCGCGTTCGCTCCAGAATGCTTGCAAGCATGATGTTCATGATGCCGATGCCGCCGACGAGCAGCGATATCGACGCGAGCGCGACCATGACGACTTCGAAAACGCTCTGGGTCCGCCGTTGCTCCGCCAGCAGCTCGGCCGGCACGATGACGCTGAAGTCGGGCGTGTTGCGGTGCGACGCGTTCAGCACGCCCCGGATCACCTCCGCGCTCGTGACGCTGTCCATCTTCGGCTCGAGCTGCAGGTAGATGCCGTCGATCTCGTCTCTGAAGCGGCTGTAGTTGTCCTCGAGCCGGAGGATGGCCGTCCAGAGCGGGATGTAGATCAGATTGTTGCGGTCCTGCTCCGGCACGCCGACCGCCTCGCTGCGCGCGCTCAGCTGCGGACCCGCCACGCCAATGACGCGCAGCCATTGGTCGTTGACCTTTATGTACTTCCCGATCGCGTCGTCAGGACCGAAGAGTGCCGCCTTCGCGCCTTCGCCGAGGACGGCCACCGGCGCCGCGCGCTCGTTCTCACCGTCGTCGAAGAATCGTCCGGCCGCGATTCGAAGGTTTCCGATTGGAATGTACGACGGCGTGACGCCGTACACGGTGGGCATGTCGCGCTGCGGCTTCGGCAGCATCTTGGAGGGCACGAAGCGCTTGCGCGGCGTCGCGGAGCTGACCCCCTCGACAGTGGCGCGGATTACGCGAAAATCCTGAAACGTGAGCCCCGGAGACGCCTCTCGGACCTTCTGGAACGCCTGCGGATCGATCGTCTCGCGTGCTTCCACGATGACGTTGCGAACGCCGAGCTGCTCGATGAACGCCATCACCTGCTGCTGTGCCCCAGCCCCGATCGACAGCATCGCCACAACGGCGGCGACGCCGAAGATCATGCCGAGCATCGTGAGCAGCGACCGCAGCTTGTGCAGACGGAGATTATCGAGACCGAGCTGCAGGTCCTGCAGCCACGTGCCCACCGCAGATTTCGGGTCCTGGAACAGCGCCTTCACGAATTACGACCCTGCCCGCGGTTGCACGGGGCCGGCGCCGGCGCCGCTCTTCGCGCGGTCGGCAAGCGGATTCCGCAACGCGACTTCCGTGCCGACCGGAAGATCGGCCACGACGATGTGTGCTTCGGTCCGATCGGAGATCTTCACGGCCCGTGGCTCGAAGGAGCGGCCGCGCCGCACGAACACCACGGGCTTCCCGTCCTCTTCGAAGAGCGCCTGACGCGGGAGATACCGGGCTTTCTTGATCGGGTCCGCCGTCACGCGCACCTGCGTCGTTAGCCCCGGATGCAGGTGCTCGGTGCCGCCGGTGATTTGCAGGCTGACGTCGAACATGCGCGTCGAGTCCCATCCGAAGAAATCACTGCGCCGGCTCGCTCCTGCAACGCTCTTGATCGTGGCGGGCAGCGCCGTTCCCTGCACAGCATGGATACTGACCTCGGCCTTCTGGCCCGCGCTGAGGTGCGCACGATCGTACTCGGTGACCTTCGCGATGAGCTCCAGTCCGGATGCATGGAGGACTTCGGCGACGGGCCTGCCGGGGTAGACGGTATCGCCCTCGCGGTACTCCGGGACCACCATGCCGGTCCACGCGGCGCCGTTGGTGTCGTTGTCCTTCACGGCCACCAGACCGTCGAACGGCGCACGAATGCGCATCTGATCGATGTTGCGCTGCGCGGTCTCCATCGCGAGCCGCGCCTTGTTGCGTTTCTCTTCGAGCACCGCGACCGACGCGTGATCGGTGGTATCGCGGGACGCCAGGTCGCCTTCCAGTTGCGCGAGCCGGCCTTTCGCTTCCTCGAGCATCAACAGATTCTTCTTCGCGTCGATGGCGCTGACGAGCTCGTTCGCCCTGGCATCGAGCTCCGCCCTCCGTACATCAAAGCGCGCCATCAGCAGCGTGACTTGATCCTCGGCGCGCTGCACGACGATGTCCGCGCGCGTCTTCGTGATCTCCTGTTCCGCCTGGGCCAGCTCCGACGCCGCCTGCGCGAGTTTTTCTTCCTGCTCGCTCATGTCGAACTCGACAACGACTTCGCCTTCCTTCACGGGCGTGCCGGTTCCCATGATGCGAAGGATTTGAAGCGGCCCGCCGATCGCGGGTGCGACCAGGCCGGCCGAGCGGACCGGCCGCAGCTCGCCGGTCGTGTGGATGACCACGGGCACGTCGCCTTCCGCCACACGGGCAGTCGGAATCAGGTCCGCGTCCGTCTGAACGCCATGCATCGGGACGGTCAGCAGCACGGCGAAGATGAGCGCCGCGCCGGCGAGTCCTGCAATCGACCATGTCAGCCTGCGCCGAGTATGTTTCGTCATGTTTTAGCGGGGCTCTGCCCCGGACCCCGGGCGGGCGCGCTGCGCGCGCCTTGGGAGTATCACTTCACCGCCGGGATCGGATCCTTGAGTGCTACCCGTTCGTCTGGCCTGACGCCCTCGCTCACCACGAGCTGCTCCTGACCGCGCCGGCCGATCTTCACCGGTCGCTCGTCCCAGCCGCCGTGCGGACGCGCGACGTACGCGACGGACCTTCCGTTTTTCTCGAACAGAGCACGCACCGGCATCAAGACGGCGTCAGGGATGCGATCCACCGCCACGCGGACGGTGGTGTTCATCCCGGGACGAAGACGTGGATCCGTTTGATCGAGCTGCACGATCAAATCGAAGTTGCGCTCGGGCGGCCAGTTCGAGAAATCGATGCGCGCGAGCGTGCTGATGTCACCGATGCGGCCGTTCAATTCGCGGTCGGGCAGCGCATCCGCGCGCACCACGACCGGCTGTCCGGGCTGCATGCGTCCCCGCTGCGCTTCCTCGAGGCGGGCCGTGACACGCAAGCTCGCGAGATCCGGCACGTCGACAATGACCTGGCCAGGCCACGCGCGATCGCCGGCTTTGAACTCCGGCGGCGGGCAGCAGGCGCGCCAGTTCGGCATGATCGTCACGACACCGTCGACCGGCGTCGAGAGCTGCAGCGCACCGAGCTGACGTTCGGCTTGCTGCACGTCGAGCCGGGCCTTGTCGCGCTTCTGGCGTTTGCTCGCGATTTCCGCCCTGGCGATATCCTCGAGCGCCTTGACCTTGCGCTCCGCCTCGCGAAGCTTCTCGCGCGCGCTCGCGAACGCGACCTGCTTCTGCTCCCCTTCCAGCCGCGGAAGGAACTCCTGTGTCGCCGCATCCAGTTCCGCGCGCTGCACATCGTAGCGGGCCTTGACGAGTTCGGTCTGGGCTTCCTGCTTCTGAATGCGGTACTGTGCCTCCGTCTTCCCGATCTCCTCCTCGGACTGCTTCAATTCCGAGAGTTTCTCATCACGCGTGCGCGCGACCGGCACGGGATCAAAACGTACGACGACGTCCCCCTTCTTGACGTTTGCGCCGTTCGGAGCCAGCTCGAGAATCTGCAGGTCACCGGCCGAGGACGGCGCCGTCAAGGGGATCGATCGCACGGCCTTCACTTCGCCGCGCACCTGCATGTAGTCGATGAACTCCCCTTTGGTAACGGCGGTCGTCGGGACGTCGGGCACGTCGCCGCGGCTGAATGCTCCGCTGACCGTAGCGATCGCCGCAAGCGCGGCGAGCACGGCCACACCGCCCCCGATCTTTCGCGGGTCAGCGCGCCACATGACGTTGCACTGTTGCTCCGGCTTCGACGCCGGATGCGACGACGACTTGATAGTCGTTCATTGGCCCCAGTGTCACCGGCGTCGTGCGAACCCGGTCGCCGTCGAGCACGCGGACTGAAAAATTCCCGTTCTCACCGGCAATCGCGTCGCGCGGCAGCACGATCGCGTTGTCTTTTCGTTCGAGTTCCACGTCAACCGCAGCCGACAAATCAGGCATCAGCTTCGGGTGGCTCCCCTGAATGCTGACGATCGCGACGAAGTTCCGCACGCGCTCGGTGAGACGGCTGGTGGTACCGACCGGTGCCACCTGCTCGACGCGGCCCGAAAACTCGAGCCCCGGATAGGCATCGAGGGAGATTCGCGCGGGCTGGCCGGGCCGCAGCACGTGAAGGTCGGCTTGATTCACCTTGACGCGGACCAACATCGCCGACGGATCGACGACCAGCATGATGGGCATGCCGGGGCGCGCTTCCTCCCCTTCCTGAATCTCGACCATCTGTCCGCCGCGCCAGTTCATTCTGAGCACGACGACGCCGGGCAGCGGAGACTTGACGACCATGCGGCTGGCGTTCTCTTCCGCGTGCTCCATGGCTGTCCGCGCGCGGTCGCGTTGAATCTCGAGAATCCGGAGTTCTGCGGCTTCTGCGCGCCGCTTCAAATCGAGTGTCTCCTGCAGCTGCTTCAGCTTGGCTTGCGCTTGTTCCACCTGCAGCGAGTTCTTCTCGGCGAGAATTTTCGGCAGGAGCTCGTTTTTCTTCATCTCGAGGCGCGCAGTCTCCACTGCGTTAGCCGCCACGGCAAGCTCCGCGTCGTCTTTGGCCCTGGCCTGCTCGTGCTCGGCCTGTTTCTTGTGAATCTGCTCCTCGAAGTCGACGTACTCGGCCCGTTTGTCGAACGCGGCCTTGAGCTGCGTCTGGCGGTCGAATTCGACCAGAAGATCGCCGAGCGCGATCTGCGAACCGGCCCGCGCGAGTTTGGTGATGATGAGCGTGTTCGGGCCGGTGACGCCCACGAGCCGGGGCGCCGTGACATTGTGGTATCGGACGGACTCGATTATCCCGGTGAGCCGGAGCGTTCGCACGAAGGCGCCTCGACTGACCTGCACAATCGATGCGCCGGTCGCGGGACTCGATCCGTTGGCCCGGGCTCTGGGCACCAGCGCAACGGCCGCAACAGCGACCACGACCAGGACGACGATTGCCAACAGAGCTTTTCGAGGCATCGTTGATTCTCAGCGGCCGTGGCCTTCGATCCCGCCGCCTGGGACCCTGTCGCCCGGAGACACCCGTAGAGGTATTAGACACCGCCGAGGCGCTGGGTGTTCAGACGTATTGTGGAACACATTGGTTGGCGGATCTGCGATCTGCGCGGAATTAGTGGCAAAGACCAAGCTGGAGCAGGCGGGCGCTTTGTTTCTGTAGGATTCCCTAATGAAATTCAACTTTTTGATCGAGAGCTATGACAGTGAACGGCTGAAGGTTCTCGGCGTCTGGAGCGAGTTCCGAGACGACGATCTCGGCATCAGGCCAAAACACGACGACGCTCGGGGACGGAGCATCCTGGAGCACATGGTCCATCAGTGCGTCAGCGAAGACACGTGGTTTCGCAACATGCTGGACGTGGACGTCAACGCCCCGCCGCTGCCGGCCCGCGAGAGTCGATTCGAATTCATCAAACGATACGCCGAGGACAGCGCCCGCCGGGTCGAACGGCTCCGGCACACCACCGAACCGTGGTGGGAGGAACAGGCCGCGTTTTTCGACGTTCGTCGTT
>JBKPTT010000242.1:0-18678 GCA_046735635.1 Acidobacteriota bacterium
TGACCATGATGACGATCGCCGTGATCATCGTCAGGGTGACGAGCGATCGATCGAACGCAATCGAGTAGCTCGCGCCACGATACGTCCGCCTGTAAGCCAGGAGAGCAGCAGGCCGCAGATCAGCGCGACCAGCAGGCCCGCCGCCATGTCCCGCGCGGCTACGACGCTTGCCTGTGTGAATGCGGATAGATCAGGCACTGCGCTTCTCCGGAAAGGAAGCCGAGCGGCGATTCGGCAGACACATGTACGCGATCGCGGCGGTTCGACGCGACGACACGCCAGTCGGTTGACGCCTTTGTGCTTTACCGCGGCAGTGGAGGAGTCGTTGCGGGAGCGTGGCGGTGCCGCGTCGCCTGCTCGTATGCGTACGCCACCTTGATCAGGGTCGCCTCATCCCAGGGCCTGCCGAAAAAGGTGATACCCGCGGGTAGCGTGTTGCTGCGCGTGTAGCCCATGGGAACGTTGATCGCAGGGAAGCCGGTCGTAGGTGAGAACACCTGGCTGTTGTCGCCGTGCGGCGTGTTCAGGTCGCCTATGAGCCGCGGCGGGTTGCTCCAGGTTGGATAGACGAATGCATCCAGCTTCTGCGCATCCATCGTCTTCAGCACGGCCGCGCGAAACTTCTCGCGATAGTCCGCCTCGGCTTTGCACGCGGCGGAAGCGGGCCCGTTCATCTCGCTCGACTCCTGGGCGCGTTCGAGTCGCAGCTGCACCGACGGATGGAACCGCCGCGACTTGATTACCTCCTCGAGCGAGTGGACGGGCGGGCGTGACCCGAGACCCGCGAGGTATTGATTGATGTCGTACTTGAACCCACGGCAGGGGGCCGCATCAGGAGAACGCCGTACGTCCGCGAGATCCACCGCTGCCGGATCGATGATTCCGGCGCCGGCCCCTTTCAGGTCGGCCAGCGCCTTCATGAAGACAGACACGACCTCGCTGTCGGTCGTGTCGCGCTCGTAAGCCTGGCGGAGCACGCCGAGTCGCGCGCCTTGCAAGCCCGTGCGAATCAGAGATGCTCGATAATCGGGAATCGTCGAGGGCCTGCCTGCCGGGCGAAGGCCCGGCTGCACGTACTCGCGAGGCAGCGTGATCGGATCGTCCGGATCTTCTCCCACAATCACCTGGAAGACCTCGACCGCGTCTTCCATCGTGCGCGCCATCGGTCCGGCGATATCAGCGAGCAGACTGAGCGGGACGACGCCGCCGCGGCTCGTCAGACCCATCGTGGATCGGATTCCGACGAGCGCCTGGTGTGCGGAAGGACCCCGGATGGAGTTTCCCGTGTCGCTGCCAAGACCCACGACCCCGAAACTCGCCGCCACCGCGGCAGCGGTGCCACCGCTCGATCCGGCAGTGACTCGATCCAGCGCATATGGATTCCGCGTGTAGCCGGGAAGAATCGAGCTGACCGTCTCGTACGGGCTGAACGCCCACTCGGCCATGTTCGATTTGGCGAGAACGATCGCGCCGGCCTCTTTCACGCGCTTCACGAGGAACGCGTCCTTCTGTGACACGAACCCCTTCATCGCAAGCGAGCCGGCTGCGCTCTGCAGACCGATTGTCTCGAAGTTGTCCTTCACGATCGTCGGGATGCAGTGAAGCGCGCCGAGGGGGCCGGCGGACCGGAACCGCCGATCCAGCGCGTCCGCTTCCTCGAATGCTGACGGATTCACCTCGACGATCGCGTTCAGCGCAGGACCTTTCTTGTCGTACGCGTCGATGCGACGCAGATATTCCGAGACGAGCGATCGGCACGTCAGCCTGCCCGCCTTCATTTCGGCGTGGATCGTCGCGATGGAAGCTTCCTGGACTTCGAATCGCCGCCCACGTTGGGCGTGGACGCCTATAGGAATAACGAGGAGGGAGAGAGCGATTAGCGGCCCGGCGAGTTTCAAGATCAGTGGGCCGAGGGCTTTTTCACTTCGGTGTAAATCACCTTCGCGTTCGCGGCAGCCCGCTCCGTCGTGTAGTTCTTGTACTTGTCGGGAGGCGTCTTGATGGCGGCGGCCGCGTCTTCTTCTGACTTGCCGTCCTTTACCGCCTGCTTGACGCTGTCGACCGCCCACTGCATGAAGTCGCCGTACTCGACGAATGCGCTCCACGGCATCACGGGGCTGTGCCCGGTGATCACCGAATCGACGTCCTTGATGGCGGCGGCCGCCTTCTTGAGGGTCTCCGGGTAAGCGATGCCGCTGCCGCCGTTGGCTGCGTCCATGATTGGGAGCGCCTGCCACGCGAAGAGGTCACCAGCGTGCATCACGCGGAGTGCGGTGAATACGACGAGCGCATCGCCGCTGGTATGTCCCGCACCAAAGTAATAGAGATCGATCCGGTCCGCGCCGGTCCCGAGCGTCATCGTGTCTTTGAACGTTCGCTTGGGCAGGAACTGCGCCTTGTCCCCCTTGAAGGCGTCCATCTTCTCCATGTTCGCCTTCGTGTTCTCCTGCGCGACGATGTCCACGCTTCCCGGGAACGCCTCGTTGCTGCCCGTGTGGTCCCCATGCGTATGCGTGTTGATGATCATCGTCACCGGCTTGTCGGTGACGGATCGGATTTTCTCGAGAATCGCCGCTCCGTAATTGGCCAGCTTCGTGTCCACGACGACGACGCCGGCCTGGGTCACGAACACACCCGTGTTGCCGCCGCCGTTCTTGATCATGAACAAGTTGTCCTTGACCTTCTCGATCTCGAGCGTCTGTGGTTGTGCCGGGCCGCCCTGCCGCTGCCGTGCCGCGATGCCGGCGGCTCCAATGGCGATGAGCGCCACAAGTATCGTGAAGCGTTTCATAGTGCGCCGATTGTAGATCAGGACTCCTCCTACGTGACGCGCTGGACGAACCAGTAGGCTCCGGCGAGGACGACTATGACCGAGCCGGCCGTCGCAAGGCGCTGCGCGGCCCGCGGACTGCGCGTCCGCACGAACGCGAGGATCGACGCCACGATGACGACGATGACGGCCTGGCCGATCTCGACGCCAAGGTTGAACGAAAACAGCGAGATGCCGAGTGCTCGAGGTGGCAGGCCAATCTCCCGGAGAACGCTCGCAAAGCCGAACCCATGCACGAGGCCGAAGAACAGCGCGATCCATGCGCGCGTGTCGCGGCCACCGGCCGCCAGAAGATTGTCAGCGCCGACGTAAACGATGCTCAGCGCGATCGCGGGCTCGACGACGCGGGCCGGTGGCGTGACCATGCCGAGTGCGGCAAGCGAGAGCGTGATGCTGTGACCCAAGGTGAACGCCGACACGATGCCGAGCAGGCGCAGCACGGTGCCCCCGAGGAGCAGCAGCCCGATGATGAAGAGAATGTGGTCCGGCCCGATCGCGATGTGATGAATGCCTGACGCGGTGAACGCCCGGAACACCGCAAACGCCCCCTGCCGCGTGCCGGTGTAGTACTCCAGCGCGTTTCTGCGCTGGTCGAGAATGTCCTGTCGCCTCAGGCGGCCGTTTTCGTAGATGTTGACGAAGGTCTGATGATTCGGGTCGTAAGGAAACATGGACGCTCTGACGACCAGACGGCCCGGTGATGTGACCGACGTGCGCCATGAGAGCTGCACCGACGACCTCTCGCTCAGCGGAACGATCGTGGTGACGGCGATCGGCACGACTGTGCCGTCTACGACAAGCGTGAGTCGTTCGGCGGCCAAGCTGATGATTCGTGGGCTGAACTGCTGGAGCATCCGCGCATCCAGCAGGGGATCCGTCGTCGCCAGCCCCAAGTCGTGGGCAACGTCGTAGTCGTGCAGGATCAACGTGCCTTCGAGCGAGGCGGACGTCAGCTGGATGTCGAGATAGCTGAACGGAACGGGATGAGCCCCGGCGGAGGTTGCCGCCATCAGTGAAACGAGGAGCACCGCGAATCCGCCTTCACTAAAGCGACGGCGGACGCGCCGCGAATCGCGTCTCACCGTGCGCCGTCCAGAATCTTGCGCACGTTCTCCAACGTATCCGCTTCCTCCGCCTTCTTGTCAGTGCGCCACCGCAGCATCCGCGGGAATCGGACCGCGATCCCGGACCGATGCCGCGGCGAAGCGGCAATTCCCTCGAACCCGAGCTCGAACACATGGACCGGCTCCACATGCCGCACGGGGCCGAAGCGCTCCCGTGTATGACGGCGGATCCACCGGTCCAGCTCCCCGATCTCCTCGTTCGACAGGCCCGAATAAGCCTTCGCGATTGGCACGAGCTCTCCGTTGTCCCACACGCCGAATGTGTAGTCGGTCAGCAGGCTCGCGCGTTTGCCGCTGCCGGGTTGCGCATAAATCAACACCGCGTCGATGGTGTACGGGTCGATCTTCCATTTCCACCAATCGCCACGCTTGCGCCCGACTCCGTACGGCGACGATCGGCGCTTGAGCATCAAACCCTCGACACCACGTGAACGCGATTCCAGTCGAAGTGCCGCGAGCTCCTGCCATGTTGGCGCCCCCACAATGCTCGACGTTCGCAGCACGCCTGCCGACGGGATGCGCTGCTCGAGCAGCGCGCGCCGTTGCTCGAGTGGTCGCGGCCGGATGTCGATCCCCTGCTCTTCGAGGATGTCATATGTCATGAACACGACCGGTACCGCCCGAACCATCTGCGCGACCTGTTTCTGCCGGCCAATCCGCTGCTGAAGCGCGGAGAAGAGGAGCGGACGGTCGTCGCGGAACGCGAGCACCTCGCCGTCGAGCACGGTCCCGTCCGGGAGGCGCGTGGCTGCGGCGGCAATCTCGGGAAAGCGGTGCGTGATCAGTTCTTCGCCGCGCGACCACAAATGCACATTGCCCGATCGGCGCACGAGCTGCGCGCGGATGCCATCCCACTTGAACTCCACGAGCCACTCGTCGCGGCGTCCGAGCGACTCGATCGAGTCTTCGAGCGGCGACGCGAGAAAAAACGGGTAAGGCCGTGAGCGGTCGTCGTCGGTGTGCTCGTGCGAGAGGAGCGATTGGAACCATTCTGCCGTCGGGGTCCAGTCGCCCATCAGCCGCGCCGCGATTGTCGTGGCGGGGAGGTTGGCCGACTGCGCGAGCGCGCGTACCACCAGCGTCTGCGACACGCCCACGCGGAGCTCGCCGGTCAGGATCTTCAGCAGCATGAAGCGCTGCGACCGGTCGAGTTGTCTCCACCAGCTGCCGACGCGTGATTCCTGCGACGCGGGGTCCATGTCGCGCAGCGGCACGATCCGGGTCTCGACCCACTCGGCAAGAGGGACGTCCTCGCGCGTTTCAACTGCCACCTGATCGAGCACGAGCGCGATCGTCTCGGCACCGTCACCCACGACGGCGTAGCACTCCTCGAGCAGCCAGTCGTCCAGACCGGTGGCCGCAAGCGCCCAGTCGTTGATCGATGGATACGAGACGAGCCGTTTCAGGCGGCGGCCCGTGAGGAAAAAGACGGCCCACGCGGCGTCGCGCGGCGGCGCTTCGGAGAAGTACTCCACCATCGCCGCCACTTTGGCGTTTGTCGAGGTCGTCGCATCTATGGCGTCGTAGAGTGCGGCGAAGCGTCTCATGCATGCGAACCGCGACGAGGATCTCGCGCCGGGACCGCCGAGACGGATCTCGCGCAGAGAGCGCCGAGGACGCAGAGGGCGCGGATGCTGCGACGCAGCATTGGCGGTCTCCGCGTTCTCAGCGGCCTCCGCGCGAGATCCGTCTCGGCGCGAGATCCGCTAGTCACCAGACGGCTCGCCCTCCCACGCGGTGCGTATCGTGGCCGCTTCGATGCCGCGCTCCGAAAGATAGCGCGCGAGCGGCTCGGCGTACCCGTGCGTCGCAAGGACGCGCGTGGCGCCGGTCTCCTGGATGGTGGACACGAGCGCCGGCCAGTCGGCGTGATCGGAGAGCACGAAGCCGCGATCGAACCCGCGCTGTCGGCGGACGCCGCGGACGCGCATGAGGCCCGACGCAAACGCATCCGAGACGTCGCCGAGCCGCCGCATCCATGGCGTTCCGCGCGCCGAGAGCGGCGCGAGTACGAGCTCGCCGGCAAACGACGCGACTGCCGACCTCCCGCGGCCTGCCCTGAGCCCAGTCGAAGGGCCGGTCTTTTCTATAACCGGCGTCACCGGCAGCATCGAGACGCCGCACGCGCGATACGCCTCGATCATCCCCAGCATCATGCCGTGCACGTAGATCGTCCGATCGGTGACGCGCATCAGCTCGGCGAGCAGGCGCTGCGCCTTGCCGATGGTGTAGCAGAAGAGGACCGATGTGCGGCCGGCGTCCGCGTTCGCCCGCCACCACGCGTCTATGTCGTCGACGATGGTCGCGGTCTCGTCCCAGCGGTAGATCGGAAGCCCGAACGTCGACTCGGTGACGAACGTGTCGCAGCGCAGCGGGTCAAACGGCGCACACGTCGGGTCCGCCGCGCGTTTGTAGTCGCCGGCGATCACCCACACGCCCTCGTTCGAGTCGAGGCGGATCTGCGCCGAGCCGAGGACGTGTCCTGCAGGATGGAAGCTGACGCGGACGTCGCCGAGCGTGACCGTTTCACCGTACTCGACGGATTCGATTCGCGCGTCGCTCCCGAACCGGCGGCGCAGCAGCCCGGCCGAGGGCGCCGCACAGAGATAGGCGGCGCTTCCTGGCCTCGCGTGATCGCCATGGGCGTGCGTGATGACCGCCCGTTCGACGGCGTCCCACGGATCGATGTGAAATCCACCACGCGGACACCACAATCCCGACGGGCTTTCCGTTACGATAGAAGCCTTCATGAGCCCGGCCGCCCCCTCCGACGCAGCGCTCGGCGACGCGTTGCAGCGCTACTGGGGTTATACCTCGTTCCGTCCGCTGCAGCGCGAGGCGATGGAAGCGATTCTCGGCAATCGCGATTCGATCGTCGTGCTTCCTACCGGCGGCGGGAAATCGCTCTGCTTCCAGGCTCCAGCGCTCGTGCGCGAAGGCCTGGCCCTCGTCGTGTCTCCGCTGATTTCGCTGATGAAAGATCAGGTGGACACGTTGACGGGCAATGGCGTGCCGGCGGCGTGCTTCAACAGCTCGCTCTCGCCGGCGGAAAAGGCCGGCGTGCTGGAGCGGCTGCGTGCCGGCGCGCTACGGCTGCTGTACGTATCTCCCGAACGCCTCGTCGGCGACGGGGGCGCTCAATTCGTCAATGTGCTGTCTGGCTGCCGCGTGAGCTTCGTCGCGATCGACGAAGCTCACTGCATCAGCCAATGGGGCCATGATTTTCGCCCGGAGTACCGTCAACTCGCGCGGCTGCGGACGGTGCTGCCGGACATTGGGCTGCACGCGTATACCGCCACGGCCACCGCGCGCGTCCGTCGAGATATCGCGGCGCAGCTCGAACTGCGGGACCCGGTCGAGCTCGTGGGATCGTTCGACCGGCCGAACCTGATTTATCGAGTGCTCGCACGCGCGAACCTCAAGCGTCAGCTGATGGAGGTGCTGACGCGGCATCCAGGGCAGGCGGGCATCATCTACTGCACGTCCCGGCGCGAAGTCGATGCCCTGTCCGCATGGCTGCGCGAGCAGGGTGTCCGCGCGGTGCCGTATCACGCGGGTCTCTCGGACGACGAGCGAAGCCGCAATCAGGATGCATTCCTCGAAGAGGATGCCGATATCGTCGTTGCAACGGTCGCCTTCGGGATGGGCATCGATCGCTCCGACGTGCGCTTCGTCGTTCACGCTGGCGCACCACAGTCGCTCGAGCATTACCAGCAGGAGTCCGGACGCGCGGGCCGCGATGGCCTCGAGGCCGAGTGCGTACTGATCTACTCGACAGCCGACTTCATGAAATGGCGGTTGATGCTCGAGCGGAACGGCGAGTTGACCGACGCGCTTCGAAAGCTGCTCGCCGACATGGAGCGGTACGCCGCGAGCATCGGGTGCCGCCACAAGCGTCTCGTTGGCTACTTCGGGGAGGCGTACTCGAGAGCGGATTGCGGCGCCTGCGATTATTGCCTCGACGAGCTCGAGGCGATCGCGGATTCCGTCGTCGTCGCCCGCAAAGCGCTCTCGTGCGTGGCCCGGGTCGGCCAACGGTTCGGACTCGCGCACGTCGCAAACGTGCTGCGTGGCAGCGACACGGATCAGGTGACCTCGAGGGGCCACGATCGCCTCACCACATTCGGTCTGCTTCGCGACGCGTCGTCGGCAGAGGTGCGCGGTTATCTCGAGCAGCTGATCGCGCACGGGTTCCTGCGTCAGACAGACGATGCGTTCCCGATCGTGGCGCTTACCGAACGGGGCGTCGAGCTGCTGAAGAATGGTGAAAGCGCACCAGACCTGGTGCTGGCGCGGCAACGCCGGCCGGTCAAGGACCGCGTGCCGAAGCGGTCCCGCATCGAATCGGAATCGTGGCAGGATGTCGATCGTGACTTGTTCGAGCGGCTCCGCGCCGTGCGCCTGCAGATCGCGCGCGCGCGGGGTGTCCCGCCATACGTAATATTCCACGACACAACCTTGCGCGAGCTCGCCAGGCTGCGACCGACGAGCATTGCCGAGCTGTACGGAATCCGCGGTATCGGCGCAAAGAAGGCGGAAGACCTGGGCGAGGTCTTTCTTGCGGCGATCAGGGGAGCAGAGAGTGCGTAGGATCCTTCAGACCCCGAACTGGCGGAGGTGGTGGTCCATGTGACGATAAACGAGCACACCCCACTGCTTCGCGGATAACGAGCCGAACGCCGGGTGGGTGGGCGCCAGCGCTTCGGGCCCTCGTTGCACGAGACCGTTGAGCTGTTCGCGCAAATCGGCGATCTCGGCGGTCCATTCACCTGGCTTTCGAGCCTTCAGCTCCGGGGCAGTTGGCAACCCTTTCGGGATTGGAAGCACATAGAGAACCAATTGCTTGAGCGGCGAGAAGCGAATTGGTACCCGCTTGGGCGCGACCTCGAGCTCGCCGGACGCCATCTTCAGCGAATCCGTCAAGTGCGCCACCATCTGCGCAGCCGTCATCGTCCCCCACGCCGGCTGCTGGCGCGGGTTCAAACGCTGCACGCGATCTTGAAGCTCTCGATGGATGGCGGGATTGAAGATTGACTTCACGACTGGTCTCCCAGCGGACTCGGTCCTGTTATTTTCCCCCGATCGGCGCGCCGGCAGGCTGTGGAAGCGCGGATGACTTCGGCTTGTATTCGGACGGATTCTCCAGGTACTTCGTGATATCACGCTGCGCCTGGTGGATGTGCGCGCTGGTGACCTCGTCAGCGCCGGCACGGGACGCGAGTGACGCCTTGAGCGTGGCGAGCGTCTGCAGCGTTACGGCGCGAACTTCCGGCGTCGCATGGGGATTGGCTCCCAGGATCATCATCGCCTCCAAGGTCTCGCGCTGAGTCACGCGCCGAAGCGAACGCGCAGCTGCCGTGGAATCTCGGGGCGCATTCCAGGTCGCGTCGAGAACGGCATGGAGGACCCCCGGGAACGTCAGCGCGTTCGGCTGCCGATCGGCGAAGGCGACCAGGCGCGCCGCGCGCTCCGGCTCGAGCAGCTGCTCGAGCACCATCGCGCTGAGCGTGCGGGCCGCCGCGAGTTGATCGAACGCGGCGCCGGTCGGCATCGAGAACTCCTCGATGTCGCGTCCGGTCGCCGATGGCGCGAGCGCGACCAGCAGGCGCTCCGGAATCGCGAGGTTCGCGGGCTGGAGCGCTTCCATGAGCTCTGCCAGCACGTCGCGCTGCAGCGCTGCCGGGACGATCTCGGTAGGCGCGATGGCTTCCCCCTTCATCGCGAGGTTGTCGTACATGCCGCCGATGTAGCGCACGCCCGTGTCGATCGCCCAACGGTGGTGCAGGTACGTCATCCACAGTCCCATGCCGCGAAGCTCCCCGTAGGGTTCGCCCGCCGCAAGCACGTCCGGCCCATATCGTTCGAGCAGCACCTTGCGCTGCTTCATCGTTTCGCGGAGATAAACCGCGGGGCTCGCCAGATCATCGTATCGGTTCCATCGCGGGTCGGCGGACGGCGTGAAGAGAATCTTCCGCTGGCGCATCTCGCCCACGATCGCGTCGAGCGCTTCCTTCTCACGAGCCGGCGGGAATTCGGTGTACGCGTAGCGGACCGCCAGCGTGTCGTAGTCACCGATGCCGCGCTGGAATGCGTCGCTCAGCTGGACCTGTCCCGGCCCGGTGAGCGTGATGCGCGGCGACGGGTACTCCATGACCGACGCGTGGTTATTGATGCTTGCCGCCCAATTGTGCGCGAACCCGAGCGTATGGCCGACTTCGTGCGCGGTGACGAGAGCCTGGCGCGCGAGCACCAGCGCCTCTTCGCTGCGGCCGATCGGCCCCTGTGCCAGCATCGCGTCGAAGGGCATCAGGAAATCGGCGCATTCTGCCTCGGTATATCCGTCGGCGCGGGGTTGCGCGGTTGACGCGACGCGGTAGCTTCGCCAGTACGTGCTGATCGTCCGAATGCGATGGGAATCCATCCGCGCCTTCGCGGACAGGATTTCGCCGGTTCGCGGATCCGAAAGGCTCCCGCCAACCGAAAACCCGCGCTCGTCGCGATTGACCCAGAAGACATACGAGATTCGAGGATCCATTGGATCGATGTCTGGCGTCGGGTCCTTCACCTCGATCGCGTCCCGGAAACCGGCAGCCTCGAACGCCTTGTTCCACCACAGAATCCCGTCACGCATCGCGGAGCGAATCGGCTCCGGCACACCCGGATCGAGATAGAAGACAAGCGGCGTCTTCGGCTCGCTGACGGCCGCCGACGGATCCTTCTTCTCCAATCGGAAGCGCCGGATCCATTCGACGTCCGTCCCCTGGTTGTACGGGGCGGAGTAGTCGCGAAACCCGACCGTAATCAGGCCGAGCCGCGGATCCGCTGCTCGCGGCCGGTAGCCCGTCGGCGGACGCATGAACGACTGATGAACCCGGATGGTCAAGGCACGGCCGTCCGGCGTCACGCGATTGACGAGCGGTCCCGGGTTGTCGGACGCGTAGGTCAGCGTCGTCTCGAACTCCGTGTTGTCCGGATTCCCTTTGGTGCGCGGAGCATAGATTCCGCTGCGGCCTGGGTCCAGGCGAAAGGCGCCCTGGTTGCGCCGGCGCAGCGTCCCCTCGAGATCGATGGCATCACGAAGGATGAACGCCGAGGCGTCGGCCAGCAACCGGCCGTTTTCGTCCGCCTCGATCGGGAGCGATGCGAGGACCGACGACGCAAACGATTGCTCCATTCCCTCCTGCAGGGCGGCATTACCGCCGGGTGCGCGGAAGCGCAGGTTCCGCTCCACAATCGCGACCCGGTTCCCCTGACGCTCGAAGTAAATGACCTTTGATGGTCCGCTGCCGCCGCGATCGATGCCGAGGTCCACGTTGCCGACGCCTTTCGCCACCTGGACGAAATACAGCACATCGGCGTTCACGTTCGGGAGTTCGATCAGCACGCGATTGCGGGCCGTATCCACGTAGAACGGCACGAAGCCGTCGTGACGTTCGAGGCCGGCCGTCCGCTGCGCGATGGACGACGCGGGCGGCGATGCGGGTTGCTGGGCAGCTGTGGGAACACTGAAGCATGCGAGGAGCGCGCTCGCGATCACGGCTTTCATCGCTGGGTTCTCCGCCTTTCCATCTCGTCGAGGGTTCTGGGCCAGTCTTCCTTCAGAAGACGCGCGAGCGCGCGATCCGACAGCAGCTTGCCTCCCGTCTGACACGTCGCGCAGTAGTTCGCTTCGTTCCGCGCGTAGACGATACGCTGGACCGGCGAGCCGCAGACAGGGCAGGGTTCGCGATAGCGGCCATGGACCGCCATGCCTTTGCGGAACGCGGTCACCTTCTCCGGGAACCTGCCGGCTCCTTCGTCACGCAGCCGCTGAATCCACGTCTCGAGCGTGTCGACGGTCGCCGCGTGCAATTGCTCCGCCTCATCGTCGGTCAGCGTGTCGGTGAGCTTCATCGGCGATAGCCGCGCGGCGTGCAGTATCTCGTCGGAATACGCGTTCCCGATACCGCTGAAGATGTGCGGATCGGTGAGCGCCCGCTTGAGGGTATGCCGCTCAGCGCGAAGCTGCGCGGCGAATTCGCTGAGCGTCGAGCCGAGCACTTCCAACCCGCCGGGATCGAGTGCCTGCAGGTTCCGGGAACCCTGGATAACGTGGAGAGAGGCTTCGCGCCGCGAACCCGCTTCGGTAAGCAGTGCCGTTCCCGTCGGGAAATCGAAGGCGGCCAGCCCGGCTTTGCGCGGAATCGCAGCACCTCGATCGCGCCACCGCAGCCGTCCGCCGATCATCAGGTGCAGCACGAGAAACAGGTCTCCCTCGAGCACGAACACAATCCGCTTGCCCATCCGGTGGAGTCCCACGACGCGGCGCCCTTCCGCATCGCTCACCGGTGGCGTCGGCGTCCGCACGAGGAACGGATTGCCAATCCGCACGCGCTCGAGCGGCTGATTCAGCACGCGCGACGCCAGGGCTTCGAGGTAGAGCACGATGTCGGGCAGTTCAGGCACTCAGGCTACCGTCGGGATCCGGGATCCGGAATGCGGGATCCGGGATGCGGGATCCGAAAAGCTTCCCCAGCATCCCGAAGGGCGAAAGTGAAATCAGGAACGACACTTGTATAGTCCCGCCATGGCGATGTTTGCCCCAAGCACGAGTGAAAAATGATAGACGACATTTGGTACAAGAACGCCGTCATCTACTGCCTCGACGTCGAGAAGTACGTCGACGGAAACGGTGACGGCGTCGGCGATTTCGTCGGCTTGACGAGCCGTCTCGATTACCTCGCGGGCCTCGGCGTGACCTGTCTGTGGCTCCAGCCTTTTTACCCGTCGCCGAATCGCGACAACGGGTACGACGTGTCGGACTTCTACGGCGTCCATCCGAAGCACGGGACGCTCGGCGACTTCGTGGATTTCATGAACCACGCAGAGCAGCTCGGGATCCGCATCATCGTCGATCTCGTCGTGAATCACACGTCCGATCGGCATCCGTGGTTTCAATCGGCACGCAAGGATCCAAAGTCGCCGTTCCGCGACTGGTACGTGTGGTCGAAGACGCGGCCGGGGAACTACAACAAAGGGATGGTCTTTCCCGGCGTGCAGAAGACCACCTGGACGCGGGATCCCGTTGCCGGTGCATACTACTTCCACCGCTTCTACGATTTTCAGCCGGACCTGAACACCGAGAACCCCGCAGTTCGCAAGGAGATCCTGCGCATCATGGGGTTCTGGCTCCAGCTCGGCGTCAGCGGATTCCGGATGGACGCGGTGCCGTTCCTCATCGGCCGCAAGGGCACGCCAGACATTCCGCACAAGGATTACGAGTTCCTCCACGAGATGCGCGACTTCCTGCAGTGGCGTCGGCGCGACGCCATCCTGCTCGCCGAGGCGAACGTGCCGCCCGACGAGAGCCTGGAGTACTTCGGCGATCTCGGCGACCGGCTCCAGATGATGCTCAACTTTCCCGTCAATCAGCGCATCTTCTACGCGCTCGCAAGTGCGGACTTGAAACCGCTGATACGCGCGCTCGAGGCGACCAAAGCGCGCCCGTACGCGGCGCAGTGGGTGCAATTCCTTCGCAGCCACGACGAGCTCGACCTCGGGAGACTCACCAACACGCAGCGGGCGAAGGTTTTCGAAGCGTTCGGTCCGACCAGGGACATGCAGCTCTACGACCGCGGGATTCGCCGCCGGTTCGCGCCGATGGTCGACAACGACCGGCGCCGCATCGAGCTCGCCTACAGCCTGCTCTTCACGCTGCCCGGCACGCCGATGCTGCAATACGGCGACGAGATCGGAATCGGCGACAACCTGAAGCTGCCCGAGCGCGAATGCGCGCGGACGCCAATGCAGTGGTCCGCCGATCGGAACGGCGGCTTCTCGAAGGCGCGACGCACCGTTCGCCCGGTAATCTCAGATCCCATTTACGGGTACAAGCGTGTCAACGTCGAAGCACAGCGCCGCGATCCGCACTCGCTGCTGAACTGGATGGAGCGCAAGATCCGGATGCGCAAGGAGTGCCCTGAAATCAGCTGGGGCGACTGGAAAATTCTCGGCACCAATGCCGACGACGTGCTCGTGATGGAGTACACGTGGCACGCTCACTCGCTCATCATCCTGCACAATTTTGCCGACAAGCCGCGCGCCGTGCGCATCTCGGAGAAGACTGCCGGCACGCGCATGCTGGTCGATCTGCTCTGGACCAACGACAGCCGCGTCGACCAGCGCGGCATCCACGAAATCGAGCTCGAGCCGTACGCCTACAGGTGGTTCCGGGCGCGAGGGGAGGATCGCAACGTGCCGCGCGGGTGAATCCCGCCGCACGAGCCCACGGCGTTAAACCTAATGTCTTCGAGTGCCTCGCAGACTTCGTGTTCGTCGCGTTTACTGCCGTCGGCTCGTTGAGCCTCCGAGTGCCGCCGATTGATAGAATGCGCGCATGAACCTCGCCGCCCTGCTCGCGCTCCTGGCCGCACTCCCGCAGCCCGCGATTCCGCAAACCCACCGTCTGGAGGCAACGCCGACAACCGTCGCGTACGGCTACTACTGGGCCGAGGCGAAGCCCGTGCTGCGCATCGCGTCGGGCGACATCATCGACGTCGACACGCTGCTCACGAACACGCCGCGTGGCCTCGAGCGCGCCGGCGTCAAGCCCGAGGACGTCCAGCCATCGCTCCGCGCCATCGTCGACACGGTCACCGACAAAGGGCCTGGCGGACACATCCTCACCGGGCCCGTTTACGTCGAAGGCGCCGAGCCGGGCGACGCGCTTGAAGTCCGAATCCTCTCGATCGACCTGACGATCGCGTACGGCTACAACGGCTGCTCCGGATTCATGAAAGAGATTTGCGCTGACGCCACGGCGGGGAAGCCAGCCGCGGGCTCGACGAGAATCGTTCCCCTCGACCGCAATACGATGACCGCGCAATTCGCGCCGGGCATTGTCATCCCGCTGAAGCCGTTCTTCGGCAGCATGGGTGTTGCGCCGCCGTCTGACGCGGGGCGCGTCAGCAGCACGCCGCCGGGCATTCATGCCGGCAATCTCGACAACAGAGAGCTCGTTGCGGGGACGACGCTGTTCATTCCGGTGCACGTGCGAGGCGCGCTGTTCGAGGTCGGCGACGGGCATGCTGCCCAGGGCGACGGCGAGGTGGATCAGACCGCCATTGAGACCTCGCTCCGCGGACGCCTCCAGCTCGTCGTCCACAAGGGCATGAAGCTCGCGTGGCCGCGCGCGGAAACTCAATCCGACTACATTTCCATGGGAACCGACACCGACTTGACGACGGCGACGAAGATCGCGATCCAGGAGATGGTCGACTTCCTGGTCGCGACGAAAGGGTTGGACCATCTTTCCGCGTACCAGTTGACGAGCGTCGCCGGAAACGTGGCGATTACCCAGCTCGTCGACCAGAAGGTCGGCGTCCACGTCCGGATGCCGAAGAACATCTTCAAGTAAGCGTTCAGATTCCCGACGGCGTATTCCAGATCGGCGTCATTGCAGTATTTTTCTGCTCTTTTCTGGAGGATTTCCGCTGATGCGAGTCCGCCGCTTCGTTCCGTCGATCCTGATACTTCTCCTGTGCGTGCCCGCCCTGCGGGCGGATAAGTCGACCGGTGGCGTCAACTCCATCGAGCCCGGTGAACTGAAAGAATGGCTCTCCTATATCGCGTCCGACGAGCTGCAGGGCCGACAGGTGTACACCGAGGGGCTGGGGCTTGCCGCCGGATACATCGCCGATCACCTCAAAGAATGGGGGATCCGCCCCGCAGGCGAGGACGGCACCTACTTCCAGACGGTGAAGGTCGTCAGCGCCAGGACGACCAGCAATTCAACCGTCACGGTCGAGGTCAACGGCCAGACGCGCACCTTCAAGGATGGAGACGGGGTCACATTCCCGAAGAATCAGGGAGCGAAACAGACGCTCACCGGTGACGACATTCTCTTCGTTGGATATGGACTGCAGATCCCCGCGGCCAGCATCAACGATTACGCGAACCTCGACCCGAAAGGAAAGATTGTCGTTCACGTCGGCGCGGGGCCGAAAACTCTGCCGCCCAATTCGTTCCGCCTGATCGCCGCGCGCTCGAGGAATGCGCTCGAGAAAGGGGCGATCGCGGTCATTGGCCAGGGGGGCGTCGGCGGCGGGCGCGGACGGGGACAGGGTGCGCCGGCTGCACAAGGTGCGCCGGCTGCACAAGGTGCGCCGGCTGCACAAGGTGCGCCGGCTACACAAGGTGTGCAGGGTGCTCAAGGTGCGCAAGGTGCCCAAGGTGCGGGCGGCCGCGGTGCGTTTGGCCAAGTGGACAACGGTGACTTCACCACCGTGCAGCGTTATGACCTGCCGGTTGCGCCGTCGATTTCCGGGTCAGAAGACTTTCTCGAATTCCTGTTCAGCGGCTCCGATATGAAGTGGCCGCAAATCAAAGATCTGATTTCGAAGCAGGAGCCGATTCCGGGCTTCGCGCTCAAGAACGTCAAGATCACGTTCAACGTCGACGCCGACTACACGGTCGTCCGTACCCAGCTCACACGCAACGTCGTAGGCACGATCCAGGGCACGGATGCGAAGGTGGCCGACACCTACGTCGCGTTCGGCGCGCATTACGATCACATCGGCTACCAGCAGACGAGCGGCAGGGGCAGCTTCTTCGGCGGCAACGCCCCCGGCGGATGCACCGGACAGATGCGCGACACGCCGCGGCCCGGCGACATCGTCAATAACGGGGCCGACGATGATGGGTCGGGGACGGTGGCGCTGCTGGCGCTCGCCAAGGCGTTTGCGCTCGGGCCGAAGCCGAAGCGGTCGCTGATGTTCATGTGGCACGCGGGCGAAGAAGCGGGCCTGTACGGCTCACGCTACAACGCCGATTTCCCGGTCATTCCGATGGAGAAGCTGGCCGCGCAGTTGAACATCGATATGATCGGGCGGAACCGCTGCGACGATCCGAAAGAGGAGAACACCGTCTACATCGTGGGCGCGGATCGCATCAGCACCGAGCTGCACAACGTCAACGAAGATGCGAACGCGTCGATGAAGACGCCGATGACGCTCGATTACGAGATGAACGATCCGGCGGATCCCGAGTCGATCTACACGCGCAGCGATCACTACAGCTACGCCGCCAAGGGCGTGCCGATCATCTTCTACACGACCGGCCTGCACAAGGACTATCACTACCTCACCGACGAGGTCTCGAAGATCGATTTCCCGAAGCTCGCGCACATCACGCAGCTGGTTTATATGACGGGCACGCGCGTGGCGAATCTGGATCACTTCCCGGTACGGGATAACAAAGGGCCGAGGAAGGGGAAAGGGGCTGCTGGGAAGATCGGGTCAAGGTAAAAGGTAAAAGGTAAAAGGTAAAAGGTAAAGCCCAAACGGCCGGGCACCTTTTGCTCCGGCCGTTCGTTTGTTCGAACCGCGAACCGCGAACCGCGCTACTGTTTCACCAACTGCGCGCGCATTGCGCCGCTGGGGTTTATAGTCGTGTGCAGGTTGTAATAGTAGCCATTCGGATTGTCGATGATCTGCTGTGCAAGCGTCGGAGTAACGTCGATGCCAGAGATCGTCTGATTCGAGACGCTCCCATTTGGCAACACGACCGGGTTGGCCGCTGATAGGCCCGTATTGACAACCGCCCCGCCCGACACGCCAGGACCGCCAGTGTGGATGTGGCCCAGGATGATGTTGGTGTTCGCTGGAAATCCGCTGACAGTGAAGATAAAGGTTGCCTTTGCGGTGGTGATCGTGCCGGCGGAGTCGCGAGTCAGGTCCAGCTTGAACGTTCCCGTGCCGGTGGCACCCGAGTCCGCGTTGGTGACCGGTGGGACCTCGTTCGCCGGATTCAGGGCCGCGGTGAACGTCACGGAGCTTGGCGGTGTTGACGGCGACGACGGGTTGCTGCTACCGCATCCGGCCGCGAGCATCGCGACGGCGGCCATCATGACAAATCGTTTCATCCTTATATCTCCCCTTGGTTGTGTGTTCCTGGGTTAGAAGCGTCTGGTGACGTTGAATCCCAGATAGACGTCGTGCGGGCTGCCGCCGCGCGCGAGCTGCCCGAACGTGGTGCCGAACGAGTTGGTGAAGTTCACCTGCAGCGTGTGGCCGTGGGTGCGCTTCTCGACGCCGACGCCCCACTCGGCGCTGTTCGGGTCGTAGCCGTGCAGGCGCGGCGTGTACTCGCCCGTGATGTACCCGGTCTGAGCGAAGCGGAGGCGCGCGCCGAAGCCCGAGAACCACGTGTCGTGGTGATTCGCGTGCACGTCTTCCTCGAGGCCGAGATCGTGGTCGTGTCCCTCGTGCCCGGCGATGAAATCGACCGCGTGTGTGCCGCTGACGAACGCGGGCGTCGCGTAGAGCGCCAGCCGATCGCCGAACGTGCGCGATGCGGTGAATGCGACGGCGCCCTGATGTTTCTCCTGCATGTTGTTCAGCCCTTCGACCGACAACGTGAGCGACACGCCCACTGGAGACGCATCCCCCTGGCGTAGAAAGTCCCATCGGCCGAACGTCTGAATCGTTTTGCTCAAAAGCGACCGGTGGATGCCGGCCTGGATGTTCGACGTGATTCCGAAGCGGTACTCGAGTCCGATGATCGCGCCCTGATCGAGGCTGAACAGATCCGACGCGAGCTCACCGAAGCTGCCGCGCCTGAGATCGCGCGCGAACCGGTGTGTCAGACGGAAGTAGCTCTTATGCCGTGCGATCGACTGCGTCGTCGGCAGATTGATCAAGTTCAGCTCGATCTGCGCGGGCAGTGGGCCGGTCGTCGGAATAGAGT
>JBKPTT010000243.1:0-8070 GCA_046735635.1 Acidobacteriota bacterium
ATCCAGGAGGCGGCAAAGACGAAGACCACGTTGACGATCGGCCCGATGATCTGCGCCACGAGCTGGCTCGCGTCGCCGTAGAGGAGTCCCCGCACGCCGCCGGGGACGCCGTTGAAGCCGTCGCCGTACGTCCCATCAGCGAAGAGGCCGAGCGAGAGAACGCCGAACGCGCCGCACACTCCGTGGACAGACACCGCGCCGACCGGATCATCGACTTTCATACGCTCGATGAAGAACACCGAGAACACCACCAGGACGCCCGCAACGCCGCCGATAATGACCGCCGACACGCTGTTGACGAACGCGCAGGGGGCGGTAATCGCGACGAGCCCAGCGAGCATGCCATTGACGAGCATGCTGGGATCGGGCTTGCCATACCGCAACCAGACGTACAGCATCGAGGTGAAGGCACCCGCCGCGGACGCCAGCATCGTGTTGGTCGCGATGACGCCGATGCGCAGGTCAGTGCCGGCGAGCGTCGAGCCTGCGTTGAAGCCGAACCAGCCGAACGCCAGGATGAAGGTTCCCGCGATGGCCATCGGGATGTTGTGGCCCGGAATCGGGTTCGCCGAGCCATCCTTGTTGAACTTGCCGATGCGCGGCCCGAGGACGATCGCGCCCGCCAGCGCCGCAACGCCTCCCACCATGTGCACGACGGAGGAGCCGGCGAAGTCCACGTGTCCATGACCGAGGCCGAAATTCGCACCGAGCGTGGCGAGCCAGCCGCCGCCCCACACCCAGTTGGCGAAGATCGGGTAAACGAACATCGACATGAAGAAGCCGAACACCACGAACGACGAGAACTTCCAGCGTTCAGCCATGGCCCCCGTCGGAATCGTCGCGGCCGTGTCCATGAACACCATCTGGAACAGGAACAGCGTGAACACGCCGACGTCGTAGGTATCGCCGCTCAGGAAAAACCCTTTGAGGCCGAACAGGCCGAACGTCTTGCCGAACAGGGTGACAGTGAACTCGTGATTGAGGCCAGGGGTGCCGCCGAGGGCGGCCACCGCGCCGACACCGCCCATCTGCAGCGCGTAGCCGCAGATCCAGTAGCCGAGCATACCCACCGCATACACCATGAAGTTCATGGTCATCGTGTGGGCGACGTTCTTCGACTGTGTGAACCCGGTTTCCACGAGCGCAAAGCCCGCCTGCATGAACATCACGAGGAAGCCCGCAAAAAGCGTCCACATGATGTTGATGGCTATCTTGCTGTGGCCGACGGTGTCCATTACCTCAGTCAGCTGCGGCTTCGCCGCGTCTTTGACCGTCACGTCTTTCGCGGTGCCCGTCGTGGCACCGGACGGATCGGCCGCGGGTGCGGTGGCTTGCGCATGCGCCGTCATGGGGCGCGCCACGGTCGTGACGAACAGCGCCAGGACGAGGGCGGTCAGAACGACGCGCGTCAGTCGAAGAGCGTGTGTCATCAGGTCATTCCCTCCGAAGATAAGAACCATGAACTGCGTCACCCGGGGAACGGGCCCGCTGTCAGGTCTAACAGCAAGTTCAACGCCACGCGCGGTCGACCCGACAACGGTGTCGGAATGCACGAATTCCGGCCGCAGATCAGCGATCTGCTGCACAGAAGTGCACGCGTCGGGACAGCAGGAACGGCAACAATTCGGAAGGATCGCCCTGTACAGGCGACATTTTTGTCTTAACGACCGCCCGTCGACGCCGCGCCTGTCGGCTGGTTCGAGGCCGGGATTGCCGCCGGACCGCGCGGTCGATCCGGGTTATTTGCTGGAGATTTGTCGCGGTGGGCGAGCGCAGTTCGAAATAGTAGACAAAAATGTCGGCAAGGCTTCAGAGATACATTTTTGTCGTCTTGTTCCTGTGCCTACGACGCGGCCGGGAGCTGGGACGCTCCCGTGAGGTACGCGTCGACGCCGCGCGCGGCGCTACGGCCGTCGGCAATCGCCCACACGATCAGCGATTGGCCACGCTGCAGATCGCCGGCCGCGAATACACCCGGCTCGCTGGTCATCCAGGTGTCATCGCGCCAGACGGTGCCGCGGTCGGTCATGCGCACGCCGAGATCGGAGAGCAGCGTGCCGCGTTCCGGTCCGAGAAAGCCCATGGCGAGCAGGACGAGATCTGCGTTGACCTCGAACTCGCTGCCCGGCAGCGGCACGAAGCGCGTGCGGCCGCCGTCGCGCAGCATTTCGCCGCGTACGGCCTTGAGGCCCGTGACACGGCCATCCGCGTCGCCGGCGAATTCCTGGGTCGACACTGAATACAGCCGGTCGCCACCCTCTTCGTGGGCCGACGAGGTCCGGAAGATGACCGGCCAGAGCGGCCATGGGTTGTCCACCGCACGCGTCTCGGGAGGCCGGGGCAGCAACTCGAACTGCGCCACCGACGCCGCGCCCTGCCGGTGCACCGTCCCGAGGCAATCCGCCCCGGTATCGCCGCCGCCAATGATCACGACGTGCTTGCCTGCCGCCGAGATGATCTCCTCGTCGGCAATCTGATCGCCTTCACACCGGCGGTTCTGCTGTGTGAGGTAATCGACGGCGAAGTGGACCCCTTTCAGATCGCGGCCGGGGATCGGGAGATCGCGCGGCGCGGTCGCGCCGCCGCACAAGACGACAGCGTCGAAATCACGGCGCAAGTCCGCGGCGGTCACGTCCACCCCCACGTTCACGCCCGTACGGAATATGACGCCCTCCTGCTCCATCAGCCGCAGCCGGCGATCGAGGATCCGTTTTTCGAGCTTGAATTCGGGGATCCCGTATCGCAGGAGTCCGCCAATCCGGTCGGCGCGTTCGAATACCGTGACGGTATGGCCGGCGTGATTGAGTTGATCCGCCGCGGCCAGCCCGGCAGGGCCCGACCCCACCACGGCAACCCGCCGTCCGGTGCGGACCGCGATCGGTCTCGCCTGCACCCACCCTTCCGCGAATGCCCGCTCGATGATCGAGACCTCGACGCTCTTGATGGTGACCGGATCGTCGTTGATCCCAAGGACGCACGAACCCTCGCAGGGCGCCGGGCAGAGACGGCCGGTGAACTCCGGAAAGTTGTTCGTCGCGTGCAGCCGGTCGATCGCCGCGTGCCACCGGTTCCGATAGACAAGGTCGTTCCAATCCGGGATCAGGTTGCCGAGCGGGCATCCCTGATGGCAGAACGGAATCCCGCAATCCATGCAACGCGCCCCCTGCTGGCGCAGGTCGGCTTCCGATTCGAGGAGATACACCTCTTTCCAGTCGCGCAGGCGGACCTCGATCGGCCGCGACTTCGGCTTCGCGCGCTTGATCTCGATGAATCCGGTCGGCTTACCCACGCGCCACCGCCACCAGTTCGTTGAAAGCGGGCTCACGATTCTCGGCGCGGGCGCGCGCTTCGGCCAGGACGACGCGCTTGTAATCGCGCGGGATCACCTTGATGGTGCGCGACGCGGTGGAACCCCACGCCCCGAGCAGGTAGGCCGCGCGCTGGCTGCCGGTGTGCGCCACCTGGCGTGCAATCATCGACCGCACGAACTCGAGATCCTCCTCCTCTTCCAGCGACTCCAGCTCCACCATCTCGCGGTTGCACCGCCGCGCGAACAGCCCATCGTCGTCGACGACGTACGCGATGCCGCCGCTCATGCCGGCCGCGAAGTTCCGGCCCGTTCGTCCGAGAACGACGACACGTCCGCCGGTCATGTACTCACACCCGTGATCGCCGACTCCTTCGACGACCGCGTATGCGCCGCTGTTGCGGACGGCGAAGCGTTCGCCGGCGACGCCGCGGACGAACGCTTCACCGCTCGTAGCGCCGTACAGCGCCACGTTGCCGATGATGACATTATCCTCCGCCCGGAACGCCGCCCGATCGGGCGGATAGACCATCAGGCGGCCGCCCGACAGGCCCTTGCCCCAGAAATCGTTCGCGTCCCCTTCGAGGCACATCGTGATGCCTCGCGGCACGAACGCGCCGAAGCTTTGTCCCGCCGAACCCTCGAAACGAATGCGGATGGTGTCGTCGGGCAACCCATCGCCGCCGTAGCGTTTCGTCACCTCGTACCCCAGCATCGTGCCTACGGTGCGGTTCGCATTGCGGATGGGAAAATGCAGACTGACGGGCTCCTGGCGTTCGAGCGCGGCGGCCGCCGCCGCAATCATGCGCCGATCGAGGATGTCGTCGATCGCGTGGTCCTGCGCGCGCACGCGATACCGCGGTGCATCTGCCGCGACGGCAGGCGCATGGAGGACTTGCGACAGGTCCACGCCCGCCGCTTTCCAGTGATCGACCGCGCGGCGCATGTCCAGCATGTCGACGCGTCCGACCATCTCTTCGATCGAGCGGAATCCGAGCTGCGCCATCAGCTCGCGGACCTCCTCGGCGAGGAACCGGAAGAAGTTCTCGACGAACTCGGGTTTGCCGGTGAACTTCTTGCGCAGCTCCGGATCCTGCGTCGCCACGCCGACCGGGCAGGTGTTCAGGTGGCAGACGCGCATCATCACGCAGCCGGACACGACGAGCGGCGCCGTGGCAAACCCGAACTCCTCGGCGCCGAGAAGCGCCGCGATGACCACGTCGCGTCCGGTCTTCAACTGGCCGTCGACCTGCACCACGATGCGGTCGCGCAAACCGTTCAGCATCAGAATCTGCTGCGTTTCCGCGAGGCCGAGCTCCCAGGGAACGCCGCTGTGCTTGATTGCCGTCAGCGGCGAGGCGCCGGTGCCGCCGTCGTGGCCCGAGATGAGCACGACATCCGCGTGCGCCTTGGCCACGCCGGCAGCAATGGTTCCAACGCCAACTTCCGCGACGAGCTTCACGTGGATGCGAGCGTCGCGGTTCGCATTCTTGAGATCGAAGATCAGCTGCGCGAGGTCCTCGATCGAATAGATGTCATGGTGCGGCGGCGGCGAAATCAACGTGACACCGGGGGTCGAGTGCCGCACCTTGGCAATCCACGGGTAGACCTTCGGTCCCGGCAGCTGGCCGCCTTCTCCTGGCTTCGCCCCCTGGGCCATCTTGATCTGGAGGTCGTCGGCGTTCACGAGGTATTCGCTGGTGACGCCGAAGCGGGCCGACGCGACCTGCTTGATGGCGCTCCGCCGCCAGTCGCCGTTCGCATCGCGCACGTTTCGCGCCGGGTCCTCGCCGCCTTCGCCCGTATTCGACTTCGCTCCAAGCCGGTTCATCGCGATCGCGAGCGTCTCGTGCGCTTCCTTGCTGATCGACCCGTACGACATGGCGCCGGTCGAGAAGCGCTTCACGATGGACTCGACCGGTTCGACTTCGTCGAGCGGGATCGGCGTCGCTTCTGTGAACTGGAGAAGCCCTCGGAGCGTCCCGAGGCGGCGGCTCTGGTCGTTCACGAGCTGCGTGTATTCACGGTAGACGTTGTATTGGCCTGTCCGTGTCGCGTGCTGCAGCTTGAACACCGTCTCGGGATTGAACAGATGGTATTCGCCGTCGCGGCGCCACTGGTACTCGCCGCCGGAGTCGAGATCGACGTTCGCCCCCTGGCGGTGCGGGAAGGCGCACGCGTGCCGCGTGCGCACTTCCTCGGCGATGGTGTCGATGCCGATGCCGCCGATGCGCGAGGCAGTCGACGTGAAGTACTTGTCGACGAACGCCTTGTCGAGGCCGATCGCCTCGAAGATCTGCGCGCCGCAGTAGCTCTGAAGGGTGGAGATCCCCATCTTGGACATGACCTTGAGGATCCCTTTGTTCAGCCCCCTGGTGTAGTTCGTCACCGCCCGAGCGTGCGGGACGCCCTCGATCATCCGCTGCCGGATCATGTCGTCGAGCGTCTCGAACGCGAGATACGGGTTCACGGCGCCGGCGCCATAGGCCATGAGCAGCGCGACGTGATGCACCTCGCGCGCGTCGCCCGACTCGACGACGAGCGCGCACCGCGTCCGCAGTCCTTCGCGAACCAGATGGTGATGCACGCCTGCCGTCGCGAGCAGGCTCGGAATCGGCGCGAGCTCGCGACTCACCCCGCGATCCGACAGGATGACGATGTTGTTGCCTGCCTTTACCGCGGCAGCGGCGTGGAACCCCAGCGCGTCGAGCGCGGTTGCCAGCCCGGCCCCTCCGTCTTCAGGGCGATACAACATCTGCAGCGTGATCGAGCGGAAGCCTTCGAGCTGGATGTGACGCAGCTTCGCGACCTGATCGTTGTCGATGATCGGGTATTTGATGTTGATCTGCCGGCACGACGCGGGCTCGGGCTTCAGGAGGTTCCGCTCCGGCCCGATGGTCGACGCCATCGACGTCACCAGCTCCTCGCGAATCGCGTCGAGCGGCGGGTTGGTCACCTGCGCGAAAAGCTGCTTGAAATAGTCGTAGAGCAGCCGCGGACGGTCCGACAGCACCGCGAGCGGGGTGTCGGTCCCCATCGATCCGACCGGCTCTTCGCCGGCCGACGCCATCGGGCCGAGAATCAGTTTCAGGTCTTCCTGCGTGTACCCGAACGCTCGCTGGCGCCGCAGAACCGTCTCGTGATCGGGCTCCGGAAGGAACGGCGCGGGGGGCACGTCCTCGATCGCAACGAGGTTCTCTTCGAGCCATTGTTCGTACGGATGCGCGAGCGCCAGCTCGGTCTTGATTTCCTCGTCGTCCACAATGCGCCCTTTGGCCGTGTCGACGAGGAAGATCCGTCCGGGGTGGAGGCGCTCCTTCACCACGATCTTTTCGGCGGGAATGTCGAGCACGCCGACCTCGGAGGCCATGATCACGAGGTCGTCGCTCGTCACGTAGTACCGTGACGGCCGCAGGCCGTTGCGATCGAGAATGGCGCCGATGACCGTGCCATCGGTGAAGGCGATCGACGCGGGCCCGTCCCACGGCTCCATGAGCGACGAGTGATACTCGTAAAACGCGCGCAGTTCCTCGGTCATCGCCGGATTGTTCTGCCACGGCTCGGGAATCATCATCAGGATCGCGTGCGGCAGCGACCGACCGGCCATGACCAGGAACTCGAGAACGTTGTCGAAAATGGCGGTGTCACTGCCGCCTTCGCGGACGATCGGCAGCACTTTCTTCAGGTCGTCGCCGAGGACATCGCTCTCGAGCAGCGCTTCGCGCGCCTTCATCCAGTTGATGTTGCCGCGGAGCGTGTTGATTTCGCCGTTGTGTGCGATGAACCGATAGGGATGCGCGAGCGGCCAGGAAGGGAACGTGTTGGTGCTGAACCGCTGGTGCACGAGCGCAAGCGCCGACTCGAACTCGGGGTCCGCGAGGTCGGGGAACATCGGCGTGATCTGGCTCGCCGTGAGCATTCCCTTGTAGATCAGCGTGCGCGACGACAGGCTCGGAATGTAGAACTGGCTCCGGTCGGGCAGGCCCATCTCGTCGACGGCCTGCTCGATCCGCTTTCTGATCACATACAGCTTCCGCTCGAAGCGCAGGTCCTCGCTGCCAGTCGGTTCGAATCCCGGTCCGCAGCCGATGAACACCTGGCGAAAACAGGGTTCGACCGCGACGGCGCTCGGGCCTACCTCCGCGTCGTCAACCGGCACGTCGCGCCAGGCGAGCACGCGCTGGCCCTCGTCGGCCGCGACCGTCTCGATCTGCCGCTCGATGCGGGCGCGAAGCGCCGGATCTTTCGGAAGGAACACGAATCCCGCGCCGTACTGCCGTTCAGCCGGAAGCTCGAAGCCGAGCCTTGCCGCCTGCGTGCGGAGAAACCGATCCGGCATTTGGACGAGAATGCCGGCGCCGTCGCCGGTGTTCGCCTCGCACCCGCACGCACCGCGGTGCAGGAGGTTGATGAGCACCTGGAGCGCCTGCTCCACGATGGCGTGCGACCGCACACCCTTTACATGGACGACAAACCCGACACCGCAGGCGTCGTGCTCGAACGTGGGATCGTACAAACCCTGAGCTGGCGGCAATCCGTCCTGCTGCACACACGATTTATCGGGGATCTCGCCCCCCATCGCAAAACGGAATTTAAAAATGCCATCCATGCGTTCTGCTTGTAGACCCGTTATGCGGTGGACGCATGCAATGCATGCGTACCGAGGGGCAGCGGGGGTTTAGCTGGTATCATTCGCCGGCCGAATGGTTCTCACTCCCGGCGATTACGTCGTGATTGGCGCGTACCTGGTGGCAATTACGGCG
>JBKPTT010000244.1:0-7669 GCA_046735635.1 Acidobacteriota bacterium
GGGAGAATTTTCATCATTCAATCATTCATCATTCATCATTGACAGCGCGAGCCTCATTGACAGCGCGGGCGAATGCGATCGCACGATCGCGGCAGCCCATCACGCGCACGACGCCTGCATCCGGTGGGAGCGCCGCGCCGCGCTCAATCGCGGGCACGGCGAGATCGAGCTCCGGACCGCCCCCTTCTCCAGTGAGCGCAACGCGAATCGGGTGGAACAGCGCCTTCCCTTTGTGGCCAGTACGCTCCTTCACGCGATTCGCCATGGCGCGGAACGTTTCGCGGTCGACGAGCGGCCGATCGATTGCCTGTGGCAGCGCCGCGATGACCTCGCGAGCGGCAGGCTCCCGCAGGATCTCGTCGACGTCTCGCCGCGCGAGGGCGACCGCCGGATTGAATTCGAAAAGAAAGCTCAAGCGGTCCGGAATCTCTTCGAGACGATCCACCGAGCCCACGGCCATCGGCAGCACGGAGACGAGATACTCCATCGCGGCGTCGGTCCGCCGCTTGAGGAAGCCGCGCGTGAGAAAATACCGCGCGGCCTCTGCCGCCAGACGGGCCGGCGCCGCTTCCTTCATGTAGTAACGGTTCATCCACGCGAGCTTCTCCGGATCGAATACGCCGGCACTGTGCCCGACGTCCTCGAGCGCGAAGCGACGCGCGAGCTCCTGAAGCGGCAACAGCTCCTTTCCTTCCCCCGGCGACCAGCCGATCAACGCGAGATAGTTCACCAGCGCTTCGGGAAGAAACCCGCGCTCCCGAAATTCCATGACGGAGGTCGCGCCGTGGCGCTTGGACAGCGGCGTGTGGTCTGGCCCCATGACGAGCGACAGATGCGCGAACTTCGGCGGCGTGAATCCGAGCGCTTGATAGAGAAGGATCTGCCGCGGCGTATTCGAGATGTGATCCTCGCCTCGAATCACATGCGTGATCTCCATCAACGCGTCATCGATGACGACCGCGAAGTTGTACTGCGGGCGCGCATCGGAACGGACGATGATCGGATCGCCGAACTGCTCGGTGTTGAAGGTGACGTCGCCGCGAACGACATCCTGGAAGGTGACGTCGGTGCTGTCCGGCACTCTGAAACGGATGACCGGCCGCTCGCCGGCCTCGATTCGGCGGCGCGCCTCGTCGATGCCCACGGTCCGGCACGTGCCGCGATAGCGCGGAGGACGTCCGGACGCCAGATCCGCCTGACGATCCGAGTCGAGCTTCTGCGGCGAGCAGAAACAGAAGTACGCGTGGCCTCCGGTGAGGAGCTCGTTCGCGTACGACGCGTACAAATGCAGCCGGTCGGACTGCCGGTACGGACCGTGCGGCCCGTCGACGTCGGGGCCCTCGTCCCAATCGAGCCCGAGCCATCGGAGATCCTCGAGCATACCGTGCTCGGATTCGCGCGTGGAGCGCTCCGCGTCGGTGTCCTCGATGCGCAGGATGAACGTGCCCTCCTTGCCGTGCGCCAGCAGCCAGTTGAACAACGCCGTACGCGCATTGCCAACATGAAGCTGTCCAGTGGGGCTTGGGGCAAAACGCACGCGCATGAGAATCTCTAATCCCTCATCCTCGAATCGCTAGTCGCACCAGTCGTCGAGTCCGCGCATTCACGAATCCACGACTTTGTCAGATCGGCGGGCGAGCAGCGGAGTCATGGTCTCGCGCCGAGGACGCTGAGCACGCTAGATTGATCTCACCAGCGCGATCGCATGCGCAGCAATGGCCTCTCCACGGCCGATTGCGTCCACTCCTTCGTTCGTCTTTGCTTTCACGCTCACCCGCGGCGAATCGACCCCGAGCGCATCGGCGACGCGCGCCTGAATCGACGCGGTGTGCGGGGCGATCTTCGGTCGCTCCAGCACGACGGTGACGTCCACGTTCTCCACCGCGAAGCCCGCATCACGGACGTGTCGAACCGAATCCCGCAGCAGCTCGATACTCGAGGCATCCTTCCACTTCGGATCGGTGTCGGGATAGCGCGCGCCGATGTTCCCGGCGCCGGCGGCGCCGAGCACGGCGTCCGTCAGCGCGTGACACACGACGTCGGCGTCCGAGTGCCCGAGCGCTCCTTTCTCCCCCGGAATCCTGACGCCGCCAATCACGAGCGGCCTCCCCTCGACGAGACGGTGGAGGTCGTAGCCGGTGCCGATCCGGGTGACAGACGCGGTCCTCGACGTACGGCGCGCGAGATTCAGGTCGTCAGTCGTGGTGATCTTCACGTTCGCTGGGTCTCCCTCGACGACATGAACGGCATGGCCCGCCTGCTCCGCGAGCATCGCTTCGTCGGTCGCGTCAACGCCCGACCGTCCCAGCGCAACGGCTTTCTCGAGCACCATCCGCCGGAACGCCTGTGGCGTCTGCGCGAGGTAGATCGTGTCGCGCGGAATGGTTCCGGTAATCACGCGCGACGCGCCGCGGCTTTCCACGCGCTTGACTGTATCGCGAACGGGCAGCGCGACGATGGCGGCGCCGTGCTGCGCGGCCGCATCGATCGCGCGGGTGATGAGCTCCGCCGACACGAACGGGCGGGCCGCGTCGTGCACGAGCACCACATCCGAATCCGCCGAGACCGAATCGAACGCGTTGGCGACGGAATCCTGACGCCGCACGCCTCCGGCGACGATTCGCACCGCTGGGGTCGACGTCTTCATCCACGCAGCCGGCTCGCCGACCAGTGCCGCCGGCAGGACGACGATGACGTCGTCCACGCGCTCGTGCGACACGAAGGCGCTGAGGCTGCGCTCGAGAATCGTGCGGCCGCCGACCTCCAGGAGCTGCTTCGGCACGCGTGCGCCGAGCCGCTTCCCCTCTCCAGCCGCGGCAATAATGGCCGTTACGTGCATATTGAAAATGCTGATTTACGATTGCTGATGGCTGATTGATTTGGGCACGCGGATTGCGAAATCAGACTCCTTTCATCGCCACACGAAACCAGCATTCGTCAGTCGACATTCAGCCATTCTCGATTATACGCGGCGGATCGTCGACAGCCTGCCGGACGACATCGCGCACGCGATCGGCGAGCTCCCGCACGCCTTCGCGGCCGATGCCGGTCGTGTCGATCGGCTGGTGAATCGTGAGCGTCACGTCGCCGGGGCATACCATCAGCCGACCCTTCTTCATCACGTGGCGGCTGCCTGCGATGCTGACCGGCACGATCGGCATTCCCGAATCGAGCGCCAAGACGAACGACCCGCCTTTGAACCGGCCGACGGCTCCATCGACGCTGCGCGTCCCTTCGGGAAAGACGATGAGCGAATGGTGCTGGCCCACGAGCTTCGCCATTTTCTTCACGACACCCGCTCCCGGGTTCTGTCTGTCGACCAGCAAATGACCCGCGCGATGCAGGTGCCACCCCATGAATGGGATCCGGCCGAGCGATTGCTTCGCGACGATTCGCAGCTGCGAGGGCAGCGACGTGAAGACGATTGGAATGTCGTAGATGCTCTGATGATTGGCCGCAAAGACGAAGCTTCGCGAGAAATCTACGCGGCCGGCGCCGACGACGCGCACACGAACCCCGGTCGTCCTCAGGATCAGCCACGCCCAGGCGCGCGCGCAGCGGTGCGCGAAGTCACCCGAGCGGTCGAACAGCGTGGACACGAGCGACGTCGCGCCCAGCACGATGGTGTACAGGCTGACGGCAGGAATAAGGTAGAAGACGGTCCGCCACCAGTGAAACGGCGGCAGCTTCACCTCACTTGGACGCCTGCGCCGCCGCCGCGCTTGCCGTGTGCGGCGCGGCCGCCGGATGGACCACCGTCGCCGGCGCTTCGATGTAGCGGCCGAAGATCATCTTGCCTGCGGTCGTCTGCAGGACGCTCGTCACGACGACATCGATGTTCCGGCTGATCATCCGGCGCGCATTGTCCACGACGACCATCGTCCCATCGTCGAGATACGCGACGCCCTGGTTGTATTCCTTGCCTTCCTTCAGGATGAAGACCTTCATGATCTCGCCTGGCAGCACGACGGGCTTCAGGGAGTTCGCGAGCTCGTTGATGTTCAGCACCTCGACGCCGCGGAGCTGCGCGACTTTGTTCAGGTTGAAGTCGTTGGTCACGATCTTTCCCTGCAGCGTGCGTCCGAGCTCGATCAGCTTCAAATCGACTTCGCGGATATCGGGGAAATCGACGTCGGAGATCATCACGTCGACTCCCGACATCTTCTGAATCTTCTGCAGAATGTCCAGACCACGCCGGCCGCGATTCCGTTTCATCGAATCCGCGGAGTCGGCGACGAGCTGCAGTTCCTTGAGCACGAACTGCGGAATCACGAGCGTGCCGTCCAGGAAGCCCGTCTCGCACACGTCGGCGATCCGGCCGTCGATGATCACGCTGGTGTCGAGAATGCGGTAGCGCTTCTGGGGACCGGCGCTGCGGAAGAGCGCGACGAGGCGCGCGGGTTCGAGCCACTCTCCCTTCCGCGCTCCCATGATGATGCCCAGGTAGGGGAACACGAGCAGGATGAGGCTGTGAAGGAACACGACGCGGCGGTCGCCGGTGTCGGCCCAGAAAAGCGCAGCCCCGATCGTCTTCGCGAGGCCGAGACCGATTGCGCCGCCGATGAGTGCGCCAAGCAGATCCGTGACTTCCGCGGACCGCAAGCGCGCTTCGATCCAGATGACGAGTGCGCCCAGCGCAGCGCCGACCGCGGCGTCCAGCCACAAGGTGGGGCTGAACGGGCGCGTCAGGATGGCCGCGTAGGTCACTGCCATGACAAACAGTGCGCGGACGAGGGTTGACCACACCATTTATGAGGACTCCGAACCTTATGATACTCCCCGTCTATCGGCCGGAGGGACACGCGCGATAGAACTCCAGACGCTGCTTCCGTTCAGAGCTTAGTTGGCGGTGACAGCACGCGCCCGCGGCGGTACTGCGGGTGCCCGGCCTTTTCGGTGCTCGCCACTACCAGTCGATCAACTGATCGATCGCTTCGGACACCGTCCTCACCTCAATCAGCTGAAGCCCTGGGGGGGCGTCCTCACTTGAGCAATTGCCGTGCGGCACGATGCAACGGGTGAAGCCCATCTGCCCGGCCTCACGGACGCGCAGCGCCGACTGCGAGATGCCGCGCACTTCCCCCGCAAGTCCCACTTCTCCGAATACAGCGGTCGACGCGGTGATCGCGCGATTACGCACGCTGGACGCGACCGCCGCGACGATGGCCAGATCCGCGGCGGGTTCGTCGACGGCAATCCCGCCGGCGACGTTGACGAAGACGTCCTCGGCAATCAGGTTCAGCCCCGCGCGCTTCTCGAGGACGGCGAGCAGCAGCGATAAGCGGTTCTGATCCAGTCCGCTCGCCATTCGCCGCGCATTCCCGTACGTGCTGGTGCTCACGAGCGCCTGAATCTCGACGAGCATCGGCCTGGATCCTTCGACGCAGCACAGCACGGCAGAGCCCGCGGCATTCGCCGGACGCTCGGCGAGAAACAGCTGCGAGGGGTTCGGGACCGCGCGCAATCCCGTGCCGGTCATCTCGAACACGCCGAGCTCGCTGACCGCGCCGAAGCGGTTTTTCACCGCGCGCACGACGCGGTGCGCGTGGTGTTTCTCCCCTTCGAAGTACAGCACCGTGTCGACAATGTGCTCGAGCGCTTTCGGGCCGGCGAGGCTGCCGTCCTTCGTCACGTGGCCAACAAGGAAGGTCGGGATGTTCTGTCCCTTGGCCGCAAACAGCAACTGCGTGGCGGCCTCGCGCACCTGGCCGATGCTGCCGGGCGCCGACTGAAACTTCAGCGAGAAGACCGTCTGAATGGAATCGACGATGACGAACGCGGGCCTGAGACGCCCAATCTCCTCGAGGATTCTCTCAAGGCACGTCTCAGCGAGGATGTACATCGGCACCCGCGACCCCGAGCCCGTCGACGGGTGAACGCCGAGGCGCTCGCCGCGCGATTTGATCTGATGCTCGGATTCTTCTCCGGAGCTGTAGAGCACCGGCCCGTACGTGTTCGCGAAATGCGCGGCCGCCTGGAGCAGCAGCGTCGATTTGCCGATGCCCGGCTCTCCGCCGATGAGCACGAGCGACCCCGGGACGACCCCACCGCCGAGCACGCGATCGAATTCGCCGCTCCCGGTCGTCAGCCGTTCGGCGACGACCGTGTCGATGTCCGCGTACAACTGCGGTCCGGCGGTGGTCGCGAGGCTGTAGCGCTTTGCGGCCTCGCTCGCCGGGGCACCGGGTTCGGCGGCGCGCTCCTCCACCAGGGAGTTCCACGCCCCGCACTCCGGGCAGCGCCCGAGCCACTTCTGCGACTGCGCGCCGCACTCCTGACACGCGAAGATTGTTTTGACCTTCATGGGAGTAGGCCGGGCTTCATGCCCCTGTTAGACGAGCCGACGGCTTTCAGCACGATGACACGAAGAACACGAAGGACACGACTTCGCGTTGGCTGCGTGACCCGTCTCAGCATTAGCATCTCATCGTCTCCCCGCCTTCGCCAAGGACTCCGGCGGCCAGCGCGTCGGCGCCAAGGGCCCGCGCGTAAAATGCGCTGAGCGATGCGCCACACCGTTTCGTGCTGCCTGATTGTCAACGCTGCATTCACCAGCCTCTTGGCACAGCAACCCGTGTTCCGCTCGGGCGTTGACGTCGTCACGGCGGATGTCACCGTCGTAAACGGAGATGGCGCGCCAATCCCCGGTCTTGGAGCAGACGCATTCGACGTGAAAGTGGACGGCGTCGCGCGCAGGGTTGTGTGGGCGGAGTTCGTGCCGCACAGAGTGACGCCGCTACGCGCCGAACAGTCGACGGAGCACTTCAGCACGAATGAAGACACCGCACCGGGGCGTGTGGTGCTCGTTGCCGTTGATCAGTCGCACATCCGCAGGGTCGAAGGGCTCGCGGCGCTCCGGGGCGCCGCCAACTTCATCGACGCACTGGATCCAGCGGACAAGGCGGCAGCAGCGACGCTCAACGAGACCGGCAGCATTCAATTCACGACGGAGCATGCCCGCGTGAAGCGATACCTGCAGGGGCTGGCGGGTACACAGGCAGCCACGCCGACCCATTACAACGTAGGGCTGACCGAGGCCATCGCGATCGCCGACGGGAGCCGGACGCGCCTCGACCAGGTGGTGCTTCGTGAGTGCGGCGAACCACTCGCCACCGTCGAGAGCAGTGCGCGCATTGCCGCTGCCAATGGTGCGCGCGATCCGTGTCCCGTCGAGATCGAGCAGGAGGCGCGCGGCGTCGTGCAGCAGGCGCGGACGGACGCGCGAATCTCGATCAGCGCACTCGCGAGACTGATCGGACGGCTCGCGGAGATTCCCGGTCCCAAGACGGTCGTTCTGCTGACGGAAGGCCTCGTGGCGGAACCGCAGCTGTTCGATCTCACGTCGCTCGGCGTCGCCGCGCAGGCCGCGCGCGTAACGGTGTACGTGTTGCAGCTCGAGGCGCCCATCGTCGATGCAGCCGATACGGTCCTGTCGCCGACATTGCAGGCGGACCTCAGGGCTAGAGCGGATGGCCTGTCGCGCCTTGCCGACACCGCGCGCGGCGCGCTCTTCCATCTCGTCGGTTCCGACCCCCAACCGTTCAAGCGAATCCTGACGGAGTTGTCCGGGTACTACCTCGTCGCGTTCGAGGCGACCGCTCGCGATCGCGACGGGCGGGTTCATCACATCGACGTCAGGAGCCGCGCAGCGGGCGCGACGGTGCGCGCG
>JBKPTT010000245.1:0-17920 GCA_046735635.1 Acidobacteriota bacterium
GCTCAGGAGCATTCGGGAGAAGAGGCCGGCTACCGACGTCATCATGCTCACGGGGCACGGCACGATCGACACCGCGATCGAATCGATTCGGATGGGCGCATTCGACTACGTTTCAAAACCGTGTCCGCTCGAGGAGCTCGACGTGCGCATGCGCCGGGCAATCGAACGCCAATCCCTGCGGCGACGAGCGAGCCTGCTCGAGCGCGGGCTCACGCCGCCCGACCTCGGTGCCGCGTTCGTCGGCGACAGTCCGGAGTTCCGCGGAGTGCTGCAGCTCGTCGATCGGGTCGGGCCGAGCGATTCTACCGTGCTCATTACCGGCGAAACCGGCACGGGGAAGGAAATGGTCGCGAAGCTGCTCCACGCTCGGAGCGCGCGTCGCAACCGACCCTTCGTGGTCGTCGAGTGCGCGGCGCTGCAGGATACGCTGCTGCAGAGCGAGCTGTTCGGCCACGAGCGAGGCGCGTTCACGGGGGCTGACCGCGCCAAAGCGGGGCTGTTCGAGGTCGCGCATGGCGGAACGATCTTCCTGGACGAGATCGGCGAAGTCAGCGTCGCGACACAGGTGAAGCTTCTGCGTGTGCTGGACACGTCCACCTTCCGACATGTCGGCGGCACCGCAGAAATCAAGGTGGACGTGCGAGTTCTTGCGGCGACCAATCGCGACCTTCCGGCGATGGTGCGCCAAGGCTTGTTTCGGGAAGACCTGTATTACCGGCTCAGCACGGTGCCCGTGATGCTGCCGGCGCTGCGCGACCGCGGCAGCGATGTCGATTTGCTCGCGCGGCACTTTGCCGCGCTCCTCAGCGAGCGCTTCGGGCGCCAGAAGCGCCTCAGCCCCGCTGCGCTCCAGGTCCTGCGTCGTCACGGCTGGCCCGGGAACGTCCGCGAGCTGCTGCACGCCGTCGAGGCCGCGATCGTCGTCTGCGAAGGCGCCGAAGTGCAGCCGGAACATCTGCCGGCGCAGCTCCGCGCGCCAGCCTCGGCGACTACAGGTTCGCCGAATGGCGACGGCGCAGGCTTTCAGACGCTCGAGGCGATGGAGCGCACACACATCGAGTGCGCGTTGAAGCGGACGAACGGGCATCGTGGCCAGGCGGCGCACATGCTCGGAATCAGCGAGCGGAACCTGTACCGGAAGCTGAGGGAGTATGGACTGGCCTGATTCCAAGAAGTCAATCCCTCATCCCTGATCCAGAATCCCTGATCCAGAATCCCTGATCCGAAAAACCACGATCGTGAAGAAAGCAGCTGCTGCAACGACATACGCGAGAGCTCGATGATCAGGAGAGCCGGCTTGATGCGTTGAAACAGGCGATCGACAGGGCGTCCCAGCAGCTGGCGAAATCGCGGAACGAGCTCAATGCCCTGATCGGCAGCGTCTCGTTCGAGCTCCTCGCGCCGGCGCGGTAGAAAGTATTCGATGCGCACCCGAATCGCTGTTCTCGTATTCACGGCCTTCTGGCCGGCCGCGATGGCCGGTCAGACGATTCATTCGCTTCCGCGCCTGATGGTCTCCGAAAACAGACACTTTCTGGTGACACAGGACGACAAGCCGTTCTTCTGGCTCGGAGACACGGCATGGGAGTTGTTCCATCGTTCGACTCGCGAGGAGGCGGACGTATACCTGCGAAATCGCGCGCGTCTGAGGTTCACCGTCATTCAGGCTGTCGCGCTGGCCGAGATGGACGGCCTCAATGTTCCCAATGCGTACGGAGAGACGCCGCTGCGCGACGGCGACCCCGGCCAGCCGAACGACGCATATTTCGCACACGTGGATTGGATCGTCGCCAGAGCGAACGCGCTTGGCCTCTACATCGGGTTCCTCCCCACCTGGGGCGACAAGTGGAACAAGAAGTGGGGCACAGGCCCGGAGATTTTCACCCCGGCGAATGCCGAACAGTACGGCGAGTGGCTTGGACGACGGTACCGTGATGCCGGACTCGTCTGGATTCTGGGCGGCGATCGTCCGATCGAGAACGACACGCATCGCGAGATCATCCGAGCGATGGCTCGCGGGCTGCGACGCGGGGACGGCGGCGCGCATCTAATGACATTTCACCCCACAGGGGGACAAAGCTCGTCGGCTGCATTTCACGAAGACGCGTGGCTGGACTTCAACATGCGGCAGAACGGCCACACGCCCGAGTTCACCGGCCGCTATGAACTGACTCGCGCCGATTACGATCGAATGCCGGCGAAGCCTGTGGTCGACGGCGAGCCAATCTACGAGGATCACCCCGTTTCATTCGACGCGAGAAGACTGGGCCACTCGATCGCGAGCGACGTCAGACGCGCGCTGTACTGGGATCTCTTTTCGGGGGCGTTCGGCCACACATACGGACATCACTCCATCTGGCAGATGTGGTCTCCTGCCCGGCAGCCCGTCAACGATCCGCTGATGCCGTGGACGGAGGCAATCGAGCAGCCGGGCGCCGCGCAGATGCAGCACGCGCGTGCGCTGCTCGAATCACGGCCGTTCCTGACCCGAGCGCCTGCCGACGACGTGATCGTCGCGAGCGCGGTGCCGACGAGCGTCCCGGGCGCCGGCCGGTACCGCTTCGTCGCGACGCGCGACGTCAATGGCACCTACGCATTGGTCTACGCGCCAGTGGGCCGCAGCTTCACCGTGAGGATGAGCACGATCAGCGGCGGCCGCGTGCGGGCCTGGTGGTTCAACCCTCGCGACGGTCGCGCTACGGAAATCGGCACGTTCGCCAACACCGGCGAGCACAGCTTCACGCCTCCCGATCGCGGAGAGATGCTCGACTGGGTGCTCGTCCTCGACGACGACGCGCGGAAATACGCTCCGCCGGGAGAGCCGGGATTACGGTAGCGAGGCGGAAAACGTGCCGGGAAACCGGCACCACGATCGCTAAGTCGCAGTCTCATAACGCATTCCAGCGTGGCACCTCGGTTGCGAGTGCGGACGATGTCCGATGGCACTCGCTCCCTCAGCGACTCGCGGCGGCACCACTTGGAGCCGTCGCGCCCTCTTCACGGGAATCCCTGTCCGTAAGGGTGCCGATCCCGGTCATTGGATTCGCATCTCCCGCACGGCGATGGCATGTCGCTTCGAGGTCACCCTCGCGTCGGAGGATGCCGCCTGGGTGCCGGCTGCCCGCTCTGCCCTCGACGGAATAGACGAAATCGAAGCGCGTTTGTCGCTCTTCCGCGAAGGCAGCGATATTTCACGTCTGAATGCGCGCGCGGCCGAAGAGCCGGTGGCAGTCGACGCGAACCTCTTCGAGCTGCTTTTGCTTTGCCGTGACCTTCACCGCGGTACTGGCGGCGCATTCGACATCACATCAACGCCGCTCAGCCGTTGCTGGGGCTTTCTTCAGCGCGACGGACGGCTCCCGGCCAGCGATTCGCTTGCCGAGGCTTTGTCGAGAGTCGGCCTCGATCGGGTCGCTCTCGATCCCGTCACGAGAACGGTGACGTTCGCACGGAATGGCATGGAGCTGAATCTCGGCGCGATCGGCAAGGGGCACGCGCTCGATTGTGTGGCGTCGGGCATGCGGCGACGGGGCGTCCAGCACGCGCTCTTGTCTGCCGGCCGAAGCAGCGTCCTTGCAATCGGAGGTCGCGACGGCGGATGGCAAGTCGAAATCGTGTCACCGCGGAGGAGCGGAACACTCGCGCGCGTGTTCCTGCGCAATGCGGCGATCGGCACGAGCGGCGCTGGCGAGCAGTTCACGGTCGTGGATGGCGTGCGCTACGGACACGTGCTCGATCCGCGGACCGGGTGGCCTGCGGCGGGGGTCCTCAGCGCTACGGTCGTGGCATCGACCGGGGCGATCGCGGATGCGCTGTCGACGGCGTTTCTCGTGGGGGGCGTTCGCCTCGCTCACGACTACTGCGCCTTGCATCCCGGGGTCATCGCGCTCATCACTCTGGAAAACTCGCGCCACACGGTTCTGATGGGACAACGCTCGGGCGTACTCGTGGAGGAAGCATGAACAGACGTCAGCAGATCGCACTCGTCGTGCTGAGGACGCTCGTCGGCTGGCACTTTCTGTACGAGGGCTACGTCAAGATTCTGAACCCCGCGTGGGGTCGGGACGGTTACCCGCTCGCCGCGTGGTCATCCGCAGGTTATCTCAAGGCCGCCACGGGCCCGCTTGGCGGCTTGTTTCACTCGCTCGGCATGGTGTCCTGGCTAGGGCAGGTGGACATCGCGATCGCCGCTTTGCTGATCGCGATCGGCTTGAGCCTGATGCTCGGTCTGTTCACCCAACTCGGGTGCGCCGCGGCAATAGGGCTGCTGGCGCTCTTCTATCTTTCCGCGATTCCGTTCGGCGTTCCGGACGCGCACGCGGAAGGCGCCTATCTGTTCGTCAACAAGAACCTCATCGAGCTGGCAGCGGTTGCCGTGGTGTTCACCTTCAGAACCGGCCGCATCGCGGGACTCGATGCGTGGCACGTCCGTTCGCGTGCGTACGCGACTGTGAAGGAGGCGACGGTATGAACCTCAGTCCCGAGCAGATCGACCAAGGTCGGCGAAACTTCCTCCGTATTGTTGCAACCACGCCCGCGGTCGCGGCGCTTGGTGCGGGGATGGCGTGGCGGGGTCCGGTCCGCGGCGGTCCTGTCCGCGTCGGCTTCGTCGGTGTTGGCTCGCGCGGCCGCACGCTCCTCAACCTCGTCGATCCCGCCTACGCTCAGGTTCGCGCCTTCTGCGACATCAATCCGTCATCGCTCCAGAAGGCGGACGAGGTGGTGAAGACGAATGGCCAGCCTCCGGCAAAACACTACGCCGAAGTGGAGGACATGCTCCAGCACGAGGACATCGAAGCGGTGATCATGGCCCCGCCGCTGTGGGCGCATGCGCCGCTCGCGACGACGTGCCTCGACGCGGGCAAGCACGTGCTGTGCGAAAAGATGATGGCCTGGGACGAGGCCGGATGCGAAGCCATGCGCGACGCGGCGGTGAAGAACAAACGCATCCTCGAGCTCGGGTATCAACGGAACTACAGCGCGCTGTATCACTCCGCGTACGAAGGGATCGTGAAGAGCGGTGCGCTCGGCGAGGTGTACCACGTCCGCGCGACCTGGCACCGGAACGGAACCTGGAAACGCAAGGGGGAGCCGCCTTCCAAGGAATACGATGCGTCCAAGTGGGGCTATCCGACGTTCGATCATCTGCTCAACTGGCGGCTGTACTGGAAGTATTCGCAAGGCCTGATGGCGGAGTTGTGCAGTCACCAGATCAACGCGGTGAACTGGTTCTTCGGCGCCAAGCCCGAGGCGGTGATCGCCAGCGGTGGACTCTACCGCTTCCCCGAAGGCCGTGAGGTGTTCGACCATGTCTACGCGACGTTCGAGTATCCCGGCGGACGGACGCTGACGTGGTCCTCGGTCGAATCGAATGCGTTCGACGATTATTACGAGATGTATCAGGGCACGAAAGGCACGCTGATCCTGTTGCACGAATCGGACGCGTTGTTCTTCGACGAGGACGCCGCCAAGCGTGCCACCGCGATTGCCGTCGAGCCGCGCGGCACCGGCGCGGCCGCACAGACGTCGGAGACCATGTCCGCCAACCGCAACACTGGAGGGGGCAGCGCTCCGGCATCGGGGACGTCCGCTCAAAACGCCGGAACAGTTTCCATCCGAACCGAGATTCAGCGGTTCTGTTCAGCCGTCCGGACTGGAACGCCCATCGCGTGCGGGCCCGAGAAAGCCATGGCGTCCGCGCGGCCCTGCATCCTGGCGAACGAGGCGGTGAAAACGAAGCAGAGACTCGTCCTCGCGAGTTAGCGCGACTCGCTGCGGCCTTCCCGATTTTCGCGGGACGACGGTAGCTGCTTCTCCGTGCGTCGTTGTATTCTCCGGACCGTGGCCCGTCGTCCACTGCACGCGCGCTCTCCGACGACCGCGCTCATGTTCGGGTTGCTCATCACGCTCACCGCGGTGGTGGCCTACTCCTGGTACATCACGCGGCAGATCCAGGGACTCCGGCAGCTCCAGACGGACCTTGCCGACCGGAACCGTAAGGATTCCCTTCAGCTCCTCCGAATTCAGAACGACTTGAACTCAGTTGGTCTGGCGATGCGCGACATGCTCGACGGCGAGCAGCCGTACCCGCTGACCGCCTGGTCGGCGCAGTTCGATCGGCTGAAGCTCGATTTGAACGATGCATTGACGCGAGAGGAGCAGGTCGCGCCGCTGGCACGCACGTCCGACCAGCGGGAGTTTCTCGGCAACGCGTTCGATCAGTTCTGGTCTGCGGTCGGCCAGATGTTCGCGCTCGCACGCGATGGACGGGACGCCGATGCACGGACGCAGATCCGCGTTTCACTTCAGGCGCGACAGGCGGCGCTCAGCACCGCCGTCGCGCGCCTGCTCGTCGAGAACAACGAGATTGAGGAGCAGACGGCCCAGCGCGTCGCGGGGATCTACGACGCCGTGCAACGCCAGGTCTACTGGTTTCTCACCGCCACCCTCGTCGCCATCGTCCTGACGAGCGCGTACCTGATTCGCTCGAACCGGCGTCTCTTTGCGGCGCTGGCGGCGCTGTCCGAGCAGCGGCACGAGCTCGCCCAGAAAATGATCGCGACGCGCGAGTCCACGCTGCGGCATCTTTCCCGCGAACTGCACGACGAGTTCGGCCAGACGCTGACCGCCATCGGGTCGATGCTGGAGCGGGCGCGCAAACATCTGCCGGAGGATTCGCCCGTGCGCGGCGAGCTGCGCGAAACCGCGGAGATCGCGCAGACGATGCTGACGCAGGTGAGGAGCTTGTCGCAGACGCTTCACCCGGCGGTCCTCGAGCAGGCGGGACTCGAAGGCACGATCGCGTGGTATCTCTCCACGGTCGAGCGACAGCTGGGGATCCCGGTCGCCTACGAGCGCGAGGGCGGCCCCGTCACGCTCGACGGGGCCACGGGAATTCATATCTACCGCGTGCTGCAGGAGGCGCTGAGCAATATCACCCGACATTCCGGCGCCAGCCAGGCCTGGGTGCGGTTACGATCCAGGGGGAACGCGCTCCAGGTGGACGTGGAAGACAACGGAAAAGGATTCGATCCCGGCGCGCCCCCGCGCGGACTCGGGATCGTGGGGATGCGCGAACGCGCGGAACTCGTCGGCGGGACGATCGAATTCCTGCGTCCGGGCGGGCGTGGCACGCTCGTCCGGCTCACGGTGCCGCTTCATCATGACTAAGATCTCCGTGCTGTTGGCCGACGACCACACAATCGTTCGGCGAGGTTTCCGCCGGCTTCTCGAGGACGACCCGGAGATCGTGGTCGTAGGCGAAGCGGGCGATGGCGACCAGGCCATTCACCTCGCGAGGCAGCTCAAGCCCGAAGTGGTGGTGATGGACTGCGCGATGCCCGGGACGTCGGGGCTGGCCGCGACCGTAAAAATCCTGGCGGAGAGTCCCAATACGGCGGTGCTGATGCTCAGCATGCACAGCGAAGCGACGCTGGTGCGGCAGGCGCTCGACGCTGGCGCGCGCGGATACATCCTCAAGGACGCCCTCGATCTCGACCTTGCGGCGGCCGTGAAGAAGGTCTTTGCGGGGGAGCAGGTGATCGACCCCAAGCTCGTGAAGCCGGCCGTCCTCAAAGGAGAGCGGGAGCATGGGCTGTCGGCGCGTGAGCTCGAGATTCTCCGGTACATCTGCGATGGGATGTCGAACCGGGCGATCGCGAGCAAGCTCGGGCTGAGCGTCAACACCGTCGCCGTGCACCGGGCCAACATCATGAAGACGCTCAACGTGCACAAGACGGCGGAGCTCGTGATGTACGCCATCCAGAACGGCCTCGTGAACCCGCTGTGACCCGCCGCGAATTCCTGCAGGCCGCCGCCGTGGCGGCCGGAGGGGTCAGACCGGGGTCAGACCAGGGTCAGACCGGGGTCAGACCAGGGTCAGACCGGGGTCAGACCCCCTTCGAGCTGGTCGACGTGACCGCCGCGGCAGGCCTGAATTTCCGGCACAACACCGGCGCATATGGGGGCAAATTACTGCCCGAAACGCTCGGATCCGGCTGTGCCTTCCTCGACTACGACGCGGACGGCTGGCAGGACATCCTGCTGGTGAACGGCATGGACTGGCCGGGGCACAAGCGGCAGCGATCGACGCTTCGGCTGTACCGCAACAACCGCAACGGCACCTTCACCGACGTCACGCGCGCCGCTGGTCTCGACGTCGAACTGTACGGGATGGGCATTACCGTTGGCGACTACAACAACGACGGCTTTCCGGACCTGCTCGTCACCTGCGTCGGGCAGAACCGCCTCTACAAGAACACCGGTAAAGGGACGTTCGTGGACGCGACCGAGGCAAGCGGCCTCGGCAAACGCGCGGGGTTCAGCACGTCGGCCCTATGGTTCGACTACGACCGCGACGGCCTGCTGGACCTGTTCGTCTGCAATTACGTCCGCTGGTCGATCGAGCACGACGTGTTCTGCAGCCTCGATGGCAAGCACAAATCGTACTGCACGCCGGAGGCCTACCGCGGAGATACGTGCTGGCTGTTTCACAACCGCGGCGACGGCACGTTCGAGGACGTCACCGCGACGAGCGGGGTGTTCGACACCAGCTCGAAGGCGCTCGGCGTCGCGATGCTCGACACGGACGGCGATGGATGGATCGACCTCTTTGTCGCCAACGATACCCAGCCGAACAAGCTGTATCGCAATCAGCGGAACGGCACGTTCAAGGAGGTGGCTGTCGAAGCCGGTGTGGCGCTCAATGCCGACGGCAAGGCACGCGCCGGGATGGGCGTCGACGCGGGCTACCTGGGGTCGGCGGCCGCGCCGTCGCTTGCCGTGACGAACTTCGACAACGAGATGATCGGGCTGTATCGCGCGATCAAACCGGGTCTGTATGAAGACGCGGCGATGCAACTCGGCGTCGGAGCCGCGTCGCGAACGACGCTCGGCTTCGGGTGTCTGTTCGTGGATTGCGATCTGGACGGTGCGCTGGATCTGGTAGTGGCAAACGGACACATCGACGAAACCGTACGCAATATCCGCGGCCACGTCGGCTACGCGCAGCCGCCGCACCTGTTCCTCAATCAGGGGGACGACACCTTCCGCGACATCGTGCCTGCCACGGGCGGCGGATTCGCGACGCCGAAAGTCGGGCGCGGACTCGCGTTCGGCGATTTCGATCGCGATGGGGACATCGACATGCTGATGACGACCAACGGCGGTCCCGCGGTGCTCTATCGCAACGACCAGCGCGCAGGCAATCGTTCCATCCGCTTCCGCTTGACGGGAACCAGGTCGAACCGCGACGGCATCGGCGCAATCGTACGCATCTACCATGGCGACACCTCTCAGACTCGAATGGTGAAGAGCGGATCGAGCTACCTGTCGCAATCAGAGCTGCCGGTGACGTTCGGCGTGCGGAAACGCGACCACATCGACCGCGTGGTGATCACGTGGCCGAGCGGACGGGTTGAGGAGTTCAAGGCGCTCGAGACCGGAAGAGCGTATGACGCCGTCGAAGGCCGCGGCGTGACGGTGCAGAAATGAGGGGATTCTCGATCAGAGGCCGCGCGAGGCTTTCAGCACGACCGATTTCCCGTGTGCGCGATCGAGAATCGTCAAGCTGCCGTTCTCGAGCACGACGTCATCGACCTGTGAAAACCCGTCAGGGGTGCGGGTGTAGAACATGATGAAGCTCGATGAGATTGTCGAGTTCGCTGGCAGCCATCGATACGTCGGCGTGTCGAACATCGAGTTGGTCTGAATGACGTCGCGGCGCGGCAGATCGAAGGGTTGAACAGCGAACTCCATGCCCCGCTGTGATCGGCGCCCGCCGCCAGGGTACGAATCCCACATCTGGGTCCAGGGGTATTCGTCCCGGCGGAACACGTAGCCGAGGAGCGCCCGCCGGCCCGGATGAAGGGCCGTCACGTAGACGAGACGCCTCGACTTGTCCATCAGCGACGTCGTCTGATCCATTAGCGGAGCGATCGTCGGCGCGATCCGGACGTCCGCTGGTCCGCCAGCCACGGTCGGCGCCCTCGGCCAGGCGAATTCCTTGAAGTCAGCCAGGTTGTGATGGTCGGGCGGGTCGACCGCTTCGGATTCGTAGGAGCGCGTCATCGCACGTGTTGCCGACATGTCAGTGACGGTCTTTCCCTGCTCAAGAAACGGGCCGCCGATGGTCGCGTGCTCGCCCCAATTGATCGGACGATCGAATCCGAGGAGACTCTCGAGCTCGCTGTCGACATAGACGAGGCTTTCGCCATCGATGAGCGTGATCTTTCGCCGAAAGTTCTCGTGAACAATTGGCAGAGCCGCGCCGAATTCGACGGTCAGCGTGCCGTCCTTCTTAGCGGACGACGACACGTTCCACGGCAGGCGATGCGCTTCCCCGTGGCCAGGAAGTCCGGCCGCCTCTTCTTCTTTCGAGACCGGCCCGAAACCGTCGACGCACACGAAATGCCCGAGCCCCTCGAAGGGATTCAACTGGCTCGGATCATCTTTCATGACGAGCCGCACCATGGCGCCGCCGACCGATCGAAGGGCGAGCGACAGTTTGTCGTTGGAGAGCATCGTGACCGGCCGACCGTCGAACGTCCCCGTTTCCTGGGCTGCGAGAGCGCTGCAGGCGACCACTATCATCGCCGCGGAGGCCGACGCGAACATCTTCACGCGCTGCTGACAAAACCACGATCCGCGATCGAGTGTCAACCATCACCGCTGATGCCCGCGACATGCGGCGTGCGGGCACTTGACACCACGGCCGGCACTGAAGAGAGTTACGCGCGTACCCAATCGTGAAAAACATCTTCATCGCGGCCTCTCTGCTCGGGCTCGCGCTACGCGCCGTCGTCCCGCTGACGGCGCAGAACTTCGACCTCGTTATCGTTCATGGGCGGCTCATCGACCCCGAATCCGGACTCGATGCCGTACGCAGCATCGGCATAGTCGGCGGGAAGATTGGGGCGATCGCAGAAGGCTCGCTCGCCGGCGGGCAGGAGATCGACGCGTCCGGCCTCGTGGTTGCGCCTGGTTTCATCGATCTCCATTCGCACGGCCAAACCGACGAAACCTATCGCTGCCAAGTGCTCGACGGCGTGACGACCGCGTTCGAGCTCGAAGTCGGCGCAGCGGACATCGACGCGTGGTATCGCGATCGGGAACCCGGACGCCCGATCAACTACGGGGTCAGCGTCGGTCACATCCCCGTTCGGATCGCTGTGATGCACGACCCCAGCACGTTCCTGCCGAGCGGTGACGCGGCGCACAAAGTCGCAAGTCCAGCCGAAATCGCAGAGATGGCCCGGAAAATCGATGAGGGTCTGCGCAAGGGCGCCGTGGGCATGGGACTCGGGCCTTCGTATACCGCCGCGGCGAGTCAATGGGAAGTCCTGGAGATGTTCCGTGTGGCGGGGCGTCATCACGCGTCGGTGCATGTGCACATCCGCGGTGGCATTGCCGGACTCGAAGAAGTGATCGCCGGTACAGCCCTCACCGGTGCACCGCTCCACGTCGTCCACATCAACAGCTCTGGCCTGGCGCAGACGCGCGAGATGCTTCAGGTGATCTCCGAAGCGCAAAAGCGTGGACTCGACGTGACCACTGAGGCGTACCCGTACTCCGCCGGGATGACGGAGATCCGATCCGCGAACTACGACGGATGGGAACAATGGCCCGCCGAGCGGTTTGCCACGCTCGAGTGGCCCGCGACGGGTGAGCGGCTGACGCGTGAGACTTTTCAGAAGTACCGCCAGATCGGTGGTCCGGTGATCGGTCACTCGAACACGGACGAGATGGTGGCGGTCGCGATCAATAGTCCGCTGACGGCGATTGCGAGCGACGCGTACATGCTCAACGGGATCGGTCATCCGCGGACGTCCGGCACGTTCTCGAAGGTGCTCGGGCGCTACGTGCGCGAGGCTGGCTCGCTGACGCTCGTCGAGGCGCTGCGCAAGATGACGTTGATGCCAGCCCGCCGGCTCGAGTCGCGCGTGACCGCGATGCGCGACAAGGGGCGCATCCGCGTGGGTGCAGACGCCGACCTGACGATCTTTGACGCCGCGCATGTCATCGACCGTGCGACCTATCGCGAACCGTCGCTCCCTCCCGAGGGCATTCGCTTCGTCATCGTGAACGGCGTGCCGGTCGTTCGGATGGGAAAGCTCGTGGCGGGTGTTGCGCCCGGCCGCGCGGTTCGAGCGCCGCAAGAGCGTTAGCCTCTATTCCGGCAGCGCGAAACTGTAGAGAACATTCCCGGCCGTCAGCGCGACGTACTGGCGGCCGTTGACGGCGTAACTGATTGGTGCTGCCGCGTGGTTGCCGCCTGTCTGATAGTGCCAGAGATACTTCCCGGTCCGCGCGTCGAGCGCGATCAGGTTGCCATCCCGTGACGAGGCGAACAAAACGCCACCCGCCGTCGCGAGCACGCCGTTTGTCAGAGACCCTTGGAATAGCTTGAAATCCCAGACCGTCTTTCCGGTCTCCGGATCGAGCGCTTTGATGCCGGCGTTCGGCGGCGGATCGTTCGGGCCACGCGCCGCAGGGACGTTCGCGATGCCGTTGCCGAGATATTCGCGGCCTCGTTCCGGCACCTGAGGCGCGCTGACGTATTGCGCGCCAGACTCGGAGTACTCGAGGTAAAAGAGGCCCGTGATCGGACTGTAGGATGGCGGCTGAAAGTTCGTCGCGCCGCCTACTGCGGGATACACGAAGAAGCTGCCCTCAGGGCTCGAGTTTGATCCGGGAACGGGCATCGGCCGCCCGTTCCGATCGAATCCGGTGTTCCATGTCTGATGGATGAATGGAGTACCCGACAGAAAGGTTCCGTCGGTGCGATCGAGCACGTAGAAATGTCCATTGCGATCGGCGTGCAGAAGCAGTTTGCGGTTTCGTCCGCGCCACGCACGATCGACGAGGACCATGTCCTCGGTCGAGTCCCAGTCGTGGCCGTCGTTCGGTGTGAACTGGAAGTGCCACTTAAGCCGCCCGGTGTCGGGATCGAGCGCCACGACGGAGTCAGTGAATAAGTTGTCGCCGTCCCCGCGAACGGATCGATCCGTCATCGCCGCCGGGTTGCCTACCGGCCAGTACACGGTGTTGAGTTCCGGATCGTAGGTGCCCGTCAGCCACGTTCCGCCGCCGCCGGTCTTCCAGCTGTCCCCCTTCCAGGTGTCGTTGCCGAACTCTCCGGGGGCCGGAACCGTGTGGAACCGCCACACGTGCTTTCCAGTGACGTCGTAGGCATCGAGAAATCCGCGCAGGGCGTACTCGCCGCCGGCATGACCCACGATGATCCTGTCCTTGACGACGAGCGGTGGGCTCGTGATGTTGAACCCCTCCATCGTGTCGGCAACCTGAACCTCCCACAACAGGAGCCCGGTTCGCGCATCGATGCACAGCAGCGCCGCGTCGTTCGTGCCGACAAAAAGACGATGACCGAGGATGGCGACGCCTCGATTGACGACGTCTGTCTCTCCGGGATTGCGGACCTTCTGCGGACGGACGAAGCGCCAAATCTGGCGTCCGGTGCGGGCGTCCATCGCCGTCACCGTCCGTGGGCTGCCGCCGCTCGTGCCGTACATCACGCCATCAACCACGAGCGGAGTGCTCTCGCTCACGGTATCGCCCGGTACAGGTGCGGACCACGCCGCGCGCAGCGCAGACACGTTCGCCGACGTGATGCTGGACAACCGCGAGTAGTGCGTGCCCTGATAGTCCCCCCAGTACATGAGCCAGTTGTGCGGCTCCGACGCGGCGTGAAGCAGTCGTTCGTAGGTGACGCCGCCGGGGACGACCGGTGCACTTGCGGTTTTCGCCGTGTCGCGGCCGCGGAGCGTCATCAGATAAGCCACGAGGTTCGCGAGATCCGTGCTCGATAATCGGGTGGCGTAGTCGGTTGGATGCAGCGACCGGTTCTCGACCGTGACGGATGCCAGCGTCCGTTTGTCGAGCAGGTGCAGACCGCCGGAGGCATCCACCATCTGCAACGAGAACGTGTCCTCGTTCCGCCTGACGCCACGGATCTCGCGGCCATCCTTCGTCTTCGCGACCAGGGTCGCCGGCGCGGGTCCGCCGCGATTGCCGCGCCCTCCCGCCGAAACCATCGGCCCGTCCGGGTCGAGCAGCTTCTGCCGCAGCGCAGTTGGTGGGAAGCGACCCGCTCCGGAAAGATCCGGCGCGACCGTCCCGCCGCGGCCGTTGACTTCGTGACAACTGGCGCATGCGGCGGCCCCGAAGAAGAGCCGTTCGCCAGCGGAAGCGTCGCCTCCTGCTGATTCGATGGTGCCGGGGGGCGCGATTGAGCCAGGTTGCAGGCGTCTCAGGTAGGTCACCAGCCGCCAGATATCGTCGTCGCTCAGGCCTGGGAATCCTGCCATCTGCGTTCCGGGAATGCCGTTCCGGATCGATCGAAAGAGGTCGCCATCCGTGTTTCCGTGCGCGAACGTGCCGGATGCGAGCGCTGACCCCCGATCGCTACCTTCACCGGCAGCACCGTGGCATGACTGACAGGTCTGGTTGTAGAGGTTACTCCCCTCCGCGGCAGCAGACGCATCGCCAGCAAATGGATTGACGGTTTGTGGCGTTTGCCGATGACCCATCACGCCAGCGGCGAGCGCGCCGGACACGAGGACGACCAGAGCTGCGGTGGATCGCATGGCAAGCCGAGTGCAGATTAGAACGATTTCGAAGTTGGAACGTCAATCATCCCGCGCGGGTAATACGTCTGCATTATTGCCGGGTTTCCGGCGCATCCTTACAATGCGCGCCCATGCGATTCTGCGCCAGACTTTCGCTGATTTCAGCGACTGCAATCGCCTCGTTGCTCCTCGCCAGCCCACGCGTGTTCGCGCAGGGTTGAGTCCTCATCAGAAACACCGCGCCCGTGTTTGGCGCGAACAGAAGCGTGTACTGGTCGCCCGGTGAATGGCAGGTCAGCCTGTCGAGCCGGAACCTCGTGTCGAACGATCACTACAACGGCACCGACGAACAGGTTCAGCGTCAAACGGCGCAGAACTATGTCACGAACCGTCAAAACCTCGTGGACATCAGCGTGTCACGCGCGATGACCAAGAGGCTCGCGCTGACGGCCGCGATCCCCTACGTCAATTCGTCATGGGCGTCGCGCGATCCGCTGCAACCACTGCCCGCACCGCGTCACGAAATCGCCCAGAACGGCCGCGGCCTCGGCGACATCACCGTTGGCGCGCGGTATTGGATCCTGAACCCGGACACCCACCTGAAGTTCAACTTCACCGCGGGCGCCGGGGTGAAGATGCCGACCGGAAACGCCGCGGCCCAGGACACGTTCCCAGGCCGGACGGAGCCGACGGTGAACAAGCTGCGCTATGTCGATCAGTCCGTGCAACCGGGCGATGGCGGCTGGGGCATGATGTTCGAAGGCAACGCGTTCTGGCTCGTGAACCGCATCATGTTCTTCGGGTCGGGTAGCTATCTTGCAAACCCGAAGGACCAGAACGATACGCCATCGATTCTGACCGTGCTCGGCTCCAATACGACGACAGGGCCGAATGCTGGCCTGGGCGTCAACTCCGTTCCCGATCAGTACATGACCCGTGTCGGCGGATCCGCCCGCATATGGAAGGGGTTCGCCGGCTCGCTCGTCTGGCGGATGGAAGGATTGAAGCGCTACGACCTCTTCGGCGACAGCCATGGATGGCGACGTCCGGGTACCGAGATGTTCATCGAGCCGGGCGTCAGCTATTCGAACGGACGGCACACGTTCTCGTTCAACGTCCCGATCGGCTACTACTACAACCGCCGTCCGAACCCATACACGGGCAACAGAGGAGATGCCACGTTCCCGCGGCAGATCTTCCTGAGCAGCTACGCGTTCAGGTTTGGAAAGAAACCGGCGCCCGTAAAAACCGCACCGTCACCCGACACGAGCAAGTAGACCGCGGGCGACAATACAGCTGAACATTCTGCGCGATGGCGTTGCGCTTGCACCCTACACGGCCATCGCGCAGGAGGTCAGCTCATGCCTGAAATACTCGAGTCCGAAAACCCGGCCGCTACCGTCAATCGACACACAGCCGTTGAAGATGTCCACGGCTCCGGAATTTATCCGGCGTCGGGTCCGTTGCCCCTGGGACGAGTCGAGGTGCGCGGACAGAGCGAGCTCGGCCATCCCGAGCAGCGCCCCACGAGGCTGCTGCCCGCGGACTACCGAGCACGCCTTCCGCTTCTCGTTGGACGCGCGCTGTTCGGCGGCTTCTTCCTCTACAACGGCATCAACCATTTCAGGAACCGGCAGACGATGGCCGGGTATGCACGATCGAAAGAGGTGCCTGCGGCCGATCTCGCGGTGTTGCTGTCGGGCGCGATGATCGCAGCCGGCGGGTTGAGTCTGATGACCGGGTTCAAGCCGAAAGCCGGCGTGTCGTTGATCGCGGGATTCCTGCTCGGCGTCAGCCCCGTCATGCACGCGTTCTGGGAGCAGGACGACGGGCAGCAGAAGATGAACGAGATGGTCCATTTCTCGAAGAACATGGCGATGCTCGGCGGAGCAATGCTGGCGGCGGCCATTCCGGAACCGTGGCCCGTGGCGATCGATGGATAGAGCTCGCATCCCCTGATCCCTAATGGTGAACACGGAATCCACTGCTTGTGAGATCCGTGGTGCGAGAGAGTGCTCGCGCAGAGAACGCACGGATCTCGCGCTGAGATCGCGGAGGATCGCGGAGTTCCTGGGACCGCGTGCGTTCGCCACGGCCGGCCTGCGGCCGGCCGCAGGGAGGGGAAGAGATCCGCACAGACAAGCGGCGGGGGGCGAGGTGCGCCGCGCGGTACTCGTTTGCCTGGTCGGGCTCGCGGTGGTGGGCTCGGTCACGACCAGCTCTGCACCGTCGTCGGTGTTCGCCGCGCAGCGTGCTCAGCTGACGACTCCATGGGCCGACTGGGTCGAGCCCGATTTTCCGTTCTTTTCATCGGTCCTCGACGCTCGTCACGCCGGGTCGGCGTTCGCGGCCGACAACCTTACGCCGCGCGCGCTCATCCTGAATCTCGGCCACGGGCTGTGGGCGGCGTTCGACGTCGACCTGCTGCGCGTCGCAGCCATCTGGCGCGGCAATGGCGTAACGCCGAAAGCACTCGCGCCCGGGTCTTACCATCAGCCGGACAAGAAGACGCCGGGTGGACAAACGCCGGCGCCCGAACCCGACGGCGTCGTGTGGGTTGCCAATGGGATCTATCCCGGGTGGCAGCCGACTGCTTCGGTATCACTGCGGGACCCCAGAGAGGCAGCGCCGAGCATCGAAGAGGTCGGACGCGGTGCACTGCCGGAGCGAATCGGGCAATTCAAAGCGATCCGCATTGCTGCAAACGGCACGGTGCTCGAATATACGGTCGCAGGGGTTGACGTTCGGGAGTGGATCTCCGCGGCTTCCGACGGAACGGCGATCGTACGACAGTTTCATATCGAACCATCGACGATGGTCCTGTCGCTCGTTGCCGGATTGCGCGATGCGAGACCGAACGTCCTCCAGATCGCGGCGCACGGCGCACCGGTCGAATTCCAGGTTCGCTGCCGCGAAGACGATCGCTGCGAGCGACAGGACGTTGTCGCGCCCTGGCCGGAAGCTTCACTGAAACGCTGGCCCCAGGAGATCACGACACGGATCACACGCTCGAATGACAGCGACGCGTTCGTTGTCGACGATATCGCGCTGCCGGAAGACAACCCGTGGCGGCGGGCCGTTCGGATCAGCGACATCCAGTTCCTGAAAGACGGGACCGGGGTGGGCGTGACGCTCGACGGCGACGTGTGGCTGATTCGCGGCTTGAGTGATCCGTCGAACATCGTGCGCTGGCGGCGGTTCACGTCAGGCCTCCACGAGCCGCTCTCGCTCGCGATCCGCGACGATCAGATTTACGTCTTCGATCGGAACGGCATCTGGCGCATCCGCGATACGGACGGCGACGGCGAAGCCGACGTCCACGAACTGTTCTCCAA
>JBKPTT010000246.1:0-24618 GCA_046735635.1 Acidobacteriota bacterium
CCGAGCGCGAGCGTCAGGACTGCCGTAGTCGTCAGGCCCTTCGCCTGTGAGAGCGCCCGCACCGCGTAGCGGACCATCGAGGCTCCTTGCCGCACCGGATCCCGGATCCCGGATCCCGGATCCCGGATCCCGGATCCCGACAGCGTTAGACTTTAATCACCTCAGTCAGTTCCTTGACCGCCGCCGCCGACTTCTTCAGCGCCGCGTCTTCTTCAGCCGTCAGCTTGATTTGAATAATCTGTTCGACGCCGCGCGCACCGAGTTTGATCGGCACGCCGACGAACAGATTGTTGATACCGTACTCGCCTTGCAGGAACACCGAGCACGGGACGATTTTCTTCTTGTCCTTCAGGATGATCTCGACCATCTCGGCCGCCGCCGACCCGGGCGCGTACCACGCACTCGTGCCGACCAGCTTCGTGATCTCCGCGCCGCCGTCCGCAGTGCGCTTGCTGATGGCCGCAATCTTCTCGGCCGTCATCCCGGGGTAATCCGGCAGCGGGATGCCCGCGATCGTCGAGTAGCGCGGGAGCGGCACCATCGTGTCGCCGTGGCCGCCGAGCACGAAGGCGTGGATGTTTTCCACCGACACGCCGGTCTCCATCGCGATGAACGCGCGCATGCGCGCCGAATCGAGTACGCCGGCCATGCCGATGACGCGCTCTCGTGGAAACTTGCTCAACCGATACACCGCCTGGCACATTGCGTCGAGCGGGTTGGCGACAGGCACGATGATCGTGTTCGGCGAGTAACGCACGACCTGCTCGGTCACCGACTGCATGATCTTGAAGTTGACGTTCAGCAGATCATCGCGGCTCATGCCGGGCTTGCGCGGCACGCCGGATGTAATGACCACCACCTCGGAATTCGCTGTCTGCGCCCAGCCCTCGTCATTCGCGCCGTACCCCACGACGCGGGAATCGGAGCCTTCAATCGGACACGCCTCGAGCATGTCGAGACCGATCCCGGCCGCCTTCGTGTCGGCGATGTCGATGATGACGACGTCGGCGAGCTCTTTGTCGGCGATCGCCCGCGCCACCGTGGCGCCGACGTTTCCGGCGCCGCCTACAACCGTCACTTTACGATTCATGAAACCACTATTGCCGGCCCGTAAAGGGCCGGCCTACGGCGTGCTTGCCTGCCTGAAGGCCGGCGCTACCGAAACGCGACCCGCGCGGCTACATATTCGCGATAATCGCGTCGCCAAACTCCGACGTCTTCACTTCCCTCGCGCCCTCCATCAGGCGGGCGAAGTCATAGGTCACCGTCTTCGCGGAAATCGCGGCGTCCATGCCCTTGACGACGAGATCGGCCGCTTCGCCCCAGCCGAGGTGCCGCAGCATCATCTCGCCCGACAGGATGACCGAGCCGGGATTGACCTTGTCGAGATTCGCATATTTCGGCGCCGTACCGTGCGTCGCCTCGAAAATGGCGTGGCCACTGACGGGGTTGATGTTCCCGCCGGGCGCGATGCCGATTCCGCCCACCTGCGCCGCGAGCGCATCCGACAGGTAATCGCCGTTCAGATTGGGCGTGGCGATCACGTCGAATTCGTGCGGCCGCGTCAGCACCTGCTGCAACGTGATGTCGGCAATCGCATCCTTGATCACTATGCCGGCGCCTGGCTTTCCATCCGGAATCCGACACCAGGGCCCGGCGTCGATCTCCACCGCGCCAAAAAACTGCTTCGCAACCTGGTAGCCCCAGTCGCGAAAGGCGCCCTCGGTGAACTTCATGATGTTCCCTTTGTGAACAAGCGTGACGCTCTTGCGCTTGTTCACCACCGCGTAGCTGATCGCGCTGTGGACCAGGCGCTCGGTTCCGAGATAGCTGATTGGCTTCAACCCGATGCCGACCTGCACCGGCACGTCGCGATGCGGCGCACCGATTTCCTCGAGCGCCTTCTGCCAGCCCACGGAGGCGTCGACGCTGCCAAAACGGATCTTCTTGAACTCCTTGGGGAACTCCCTCGCGAAGAAATCGAGGATCTTCTGGGCTTCGGGCGTTCCGGCCGCGTACTCGATGCCCGCGTAGATGTCTTCCGTGTTCTCGCGGAAGATCACCATGTCGACTTTTTCAGGATGCTTTACCGGCGATGGCACGCCGCGATACCAGCGGACAGGCCGCAGACAGACGAACAGGTCAAGGAGTTGACGCAGCGCGACGTTGAGTGACCGGATTCCGCCACCTACTGGCGTCGTCAACGGCCCTTTGATGCCGACATAGTATTCGCGGAACGCTTCGATGGTGTCGTCGGGAAGCCAGCTGTTGAATTCCCTGAAGCTCTTCTCTCCGGCGTACACCTCGACCCACGAAAGGCGGCGCTTCCCGCCGTACGCGTTCTTCACCGCCGCATCGAGCACGCGCACGCTCGCGCGCCAGATATCCGGCCCGGTGCCGTCGCCTTCAATAAAAGGAATAATGGGATCGTCGGGAACCACCAGTCGGCCATTCTTCCGCGTGATCGCGGTGCCAGTGGCGGGCGGTTTCAGCGTCGTAAAGTTGGCCATAGGAGTAATTAGGTCACATCACCGGCACAGTGGTGGACGATCTTCACAGTTTCTGTGGAAAACGTTGTGGAAATCATCCGCCGAGGTGCCCATCACCCGCGTGATTGCGCGCGGAACAGCGGTTTGCACCACGATGGTGCGCGTGGCGAATCGACGCAGAGAGTCTGGAGCGCACGCGGCACCGACGGAACACGACATTATACTGACAGCACTCGATCATGCATATCGTCATCGCTGACCAACTTCCCGCTTCAGCCGTTGATCTGCTGCGCGGCGTTCCGGGATGGACCATCGACGCGCGCAGCGGGCGGTCGCCCGAGGAACTCTCGACGGATCTCTCGAAGGCCGACGCACTCGTCGTGCGCAGCGCAACCAAGGTCACTGCCGCGCTGATTTCTGCGGCTCCGCAGCTCCGCGTCATCGCCCGCGCCGGCACGGGCGTCGACAACGTCGATGTTCCGGCCGCAACCGAGCGCGGCATCGTCGTCATGAACGCGCCTGGTGCGAACAGTATCAGCGTCGCGGAACTGGCCATCGGCCTCATGCTGTCGCTCGCGCGGCAGATTCCCGCTGCCGACGGGTCGATGAAACGTGGAGTCTGGGAGAAGAAGAAACTATCGGGCGAAGAACTGCGGGGAAAAACGCTCGGAATCGTCGGTCTGGGTCGAATCGGCCAGGAAGTCGGCGGACGCGCGCGCGCGTTCGGCATGAACCTTGTCGCGCACGACCCGTTTATTTCGGAGCAGGTCGCCGGCACGCTGGGGATTCAGCTGCGGTCTCTCGACGAGCTGTGCGCCGCTTCCGACTACATCTCGCTGCATCTTCCGGCGACGCCCGAGACGCGGCACCTTTTCAACGCCGCCCGTTTCTCCAAATGCAAGGCGGGTGTGCGAATTATCAACACCGCCCGCGGCGAGTTGATCGACGAACACGCACTGGCTGACGCGATCGAGGCTCGGCACGTCGCCGGGGCGGCGCTCGATGTGTTCGAAACCGAGCCACCGACCGAGTGGCGCCTGGCGAAGCTGCCTCAGGTGATCGCGACGCCGCACATCGCCGCGTCGACGGCGGAAGCGCAGGAACAGGTTGGCATCGAAACGGCCGTCGCCGTGCGCGATTTTCTGAGCGAGGGCGTGATCCGTAACGCGGTGAATTTCCGGGGCGTGCGTGGCGGCGAGTTCGCGAGAGTGCGCCCGTTCATGCTGCTCGCCGAGAGAATGGGCACGCTCGTTTCGCAAATCGCTGAAGGGCGGACGCATGCGGTGGGAATCCGCTATTACGGCCCGCTCGTGAGCGAGCATGCCGAGGTGATCGCAAGCTCGGTCGTGATGGGCGTGTTGAAGCCCATGCTCTCTGCCAACGTGACCGTCGTCAATGCCCGGGCGATCGCCGCCGAGCGTGGAATCGAAGTCATCGAGTCGCGCAGCTCCCGTCCGCGGGCGTTCGCGAACATCATTTCGGTCAAGCTGCACACGAACACGGGCGAGCGATGGATCGAGGGGACCGTCTTCGAAGGTGACAGCCCGAGGCTGACGTTTTTGGACGGCGTCGACGTCGAGGTGCCGCTCGAAGACGTGGGGACCATGGTGGTGATTCGCAACGAGGATCAGCCCGGCGTCATCGGCGAAGTCGGCACCATTCTTGGCCGACACGGGATCAACATCGGCAGCTTCGCGCTGGGTCGAAACAAGACAGGCGCGGTGGGCGTGGTGAGCCTGGACGCGGACGGCGGGAGCCTGGAAACGAAGGCCGGACGCGCGCTCGACGAACTGCGCGGCGCGCGCGCGATCAGGGAAGCAAAGTTGGTGACTTTAGGACCAGGCGGCGCGTAGCGCCGGTCGCAAGGTCAACCAGCTCGACGGCGTCCGCTCCGACGCGCCCGACTCGGTAGCGTCCGACGATCGTCTGTCCCTCGGTCGTCATGAGCAGTTCGTCGCCCCACGCAATCATCGCGGTGCGGACCGTGCCATCCTCCGCCACCCCTACGAGCGCCAGGTCCGGTTCCGCGATGAGTTTCTGAATAAAGGAAGGCGTCGTCGCAACCGGCTGCGGTTTCGCGGCCGCCTGCGGTGCGACCTCACGCTCGGCGAATGCAAAGGGATTGCGGGTCGGCGATTGCAGCCGCGGCGCGGTCGCCAGGCGCTGGCGGAGCCGCACGGCCTGCGACTGCACGTCCGAGGCCACGGCGTCGAGTTGCACGGCTTCCTCAGAGCGGCGAGGCAGCGGCACGGCCCGCGGACGCATCGTGACACCGGCGGCCGACGCCAGCCACGCCGCCAGCAAGATTCCGCCGACGAGGTACGCTGCCGCTCGCGTCCGCGACATGAGGAGATTTCCGATTGGTGATTCTACTCCTTTCCGCCGCGAACCGCGAACGACGACCCGCGAAGCCGCGAACCGGCGAACCGCGAACCCGCGAACCCGCGAACCCGCGAACCGCGAAGCCGCGAACCCGCGAACCGCGAAGCCGCGAACCGCGCGCGGCCGCATGCAACCGCGCGCAATTGTGTTAAGATTGTTCGTGCCCCCTGTTTCCAACTCCGGGCCCTCACCACGTACGCCTTCGGTCGCCGCAATCGCCGTCATCCCCGCCAGATATCAGTCATCGCGTCTCCCTGGAAAAGCGCTCGCCGACATCGGAGGACGTCCGATGATCGAGCACGTCTATCGCCGGGCGGCCGCGGCACGATCGATTCAGTCGGTCATCGTCGTAACCGATGACGAACGCATTCATCGCGTCGTCGCTGGCTTCGGCGGGCGGTCGCGGATGACGTCGCCGTCGCACCAGAGCGGAACCGACCGGATTGCGGAGATTGCCGGATCGCTCGAGTGCGACGTGATCGTCAACGTGCAGGGAGACGAGCCGCTCATCGAGCCCGCCATGATTGACGAGGCGGTGGCGCCTTTCGCCAGCGATTCGTCGCTGATGATGAGCACGCTGCGGCGCCGCATCGACGACGACGCGGAGCGGCACAACCCGAACGTCACGAAAGTCGTCGTCGATCGCGACGAGTTCGCGCTGTATTTTTCGCGTGCGCCGATCCCGTTCGTGCGGCCTGGCGCGCCGTCGGCGCCCGCCTGGCGGCACGTCGGCATGTACGCGTATCGCCGCGACTGCCTCCTGCGGCTCGCATCGCTGCCGCAGACGCCAATGGAACGGTCCGAAGCGCTCGAACAATTGCGAGCGCTCGAATACGGCATCCGCATCAAGACTCTTGAAACGCGATTCGATTCAGTCGGCGTCGATACGCCAGAGGATCTCGAACGAGTGAGGGCGATGTTCGCCACCGTCGGTAGCGCTGGCCTCTCCGCCGTCGCTGAAGCTTCGGCGGACTCGCCGCAGCCTTGGCGGAGGCGGTAGGCCAGCCAACGAACCCCGGAGAATAGACACGCGATGGAACAGAACAGCGGCAGCGCACAAGGGAAACGGCCGGTGAAGTACATCTTCGTGACCGGCGGCGTCGTTTCATCACTCGGCAAGGGACTGGCGGCCGCTTCCATCGGCGCGCTTCTCGAAGGGCACGGCTACAAGGTCGCGCTGCAGAAGTTCGATCCGTACATCAATGTGGACCCGGGAACGATGAGCCCGTACCAGCACGGCGAGGTGTACGTCACCGACGACGGCGCGGAAACCGACCTGGATCTCGGTCACTACGAGCGGTTCACGAGCGCGCCCACGACGCGCAACAACAACTGGACCACGGGGAAGATTTATCTCTCGGTGATTCAGAAGGAGCGCCGCGGCGATTATCTGGGGCGGACCGTGCAGGTAATCCCGCACATCACCAACGAAATCAAGGACAGCATCCGTGCGATCGCCAAGAACGTCGATATCGTCCTCGTCGAGATCGGCGGCACCGTCGGCGACATCGAAAGCCTGCCGTTCGTCGAAGCCATCCGGCAGATGCGTCAGGACGTCGGCCGTGAAAACACGCTGTACATCCACCTGACGCTGGTGCCGTTCATCGGGGCGGCCGGCGAGCTGAAGACGAAGCCCACGCAGCACAGCGTGCGCGACCTGCGGGCGATTGGTATCCAACCCGACATCCTCCTGTGCCGCACGGACAGGTTCCTCGACCAGGACCTCAAACAGAAGATTGGACTCTTCTGCGACGTCGACGAGGAAGCGGTCATCACGGCCAAGGACGTCTCGAGCATCTACGAGGTGCCGCTCGTGCTCGCCGCTGAAGGTCTCGACCGCATCGTCCTCCAGCGTCTCCATCTGCCGGCGAGCGAAGCCCGCATGGACGCCTGGGTGGATCTCGTCGATCGCATCAAAAACCCGGCCGACGACATCACGATTCATGTCGTCGGCAAGTACGTCGGCTACGAAGATTCCTATAAGAGCCTCAACGAGGCGCTTTACCACGGCGGCTTCAAGCACCGGCTGCGGGTCAACATCCGCTGGGTCGAGGCGGAAGCGCTCGAGCAGCCGGGCGGCGAGCAGCTGCTCGACGGCGCGAACGGAATCCTGGTGCCTGGCGGCTTCGGCGACCGCGGTACGCGCGGCATGATGCGCGCGGCCGAGATCGCACGCGAGCGCGGCATTCCCTACTTCGGCATTTGTTACGGGTTCCAGTGGGCCGCGGTCGAATACGCGCGGCACGTCTGCGGGCTCACGCAGGCCGATTCGACCGAGTGCTCGCCCGACACGCCGGAGAACGTCATCTACAAGCTGCGGGATCTGTTGGGCGTGGACGATCTGGGCGGCACGATGCGGCTCGGCGCGTACGCATGCGAGCTGAAGCCCGGTTCGCGCGCCCAGCGCCTCTACGGCCAGACCATGATCCACGAACGGCATCGGCACCGTTACGAGTTCAACTGCCTCTTCGAGCGAACGCTCACCGAGAAGGGGCTGCAGATCGTCGGTCGATCGCTCGACGGCAAGTTCGTCGAGATCATCGAGCTTCCCGATCATCCCTGGTACGTCGCGGTTCAATTCCATCCCGAGTTCAAATCGAAGCCGCTCGCGCCGCATCCGCTCTTTGCCGGCTTCGTCGAAGCGAGCCATCAGCGCAAGGTGATGAACCGGCAGCACGCGACCGCCTCCGTGGTAGGGTAGTCGGCGTGCAGCCGATCCAGTTCGGTGGCCTCACGGTCGGAGGCGGCGGGCCGCTGCTGCTCATCGCCGGCCCGTGCGTGATCGAAAGCGAGGCGCACGCGACCGATATCGCGCTCGCAGTGCGGGACATCGCGCGCCGCACCGGCGTCCAGTACGTGTTCAAAGCGTCGTACGACAAGGCGAATCGCACATCGCTGGGATCGTTTCGAGGTCCGGGACTCGACGAAGGGATTCGCATCCTGTCGCGGGTCCACGCGACGGCGGGCGTACCAATCCTCACCGACATCCACGAGGCGGCGCATGCCGCTCCGGTCGCCGAGGTCGCCGACGTCCTTCAGATTCCCGCGTTTCTCTCACGCCAGACCGATCTGCTCGTCGCCGCGGCTCGCACCGGCCGCGTCGTGAACATCAAGAAGGGTCAGTTCCTGGCGCCGGCCGACATGCGCCACGCGATCGCAAAAGTCGTCGAAGCCGGCAACCCGCGCGTCCTCGTGACCGAACGCGGGTTCAGCTTCGGGTACAACAACCTGGTCGTGGACATGCGTGCCTTCCCGATATTGCGCTCGCTCGGGTATCCCGTCGTGTACGACGTGACGCACAGCCTCCAGCTGCCGGGCGGCGGAGACGGCGTCACCGCCGGCCAGGCTCAGTTCATCGAGCCCATGGCGTCGGCCGGCGTGGCCGCGGGCGTGGACGGGGTATTCATGGAGGTCCACGAGCGTCCCGAAAAGGCGAGAAGCGACGCGCAGAATGCGCTGCGCCTGGATCTGCTCGAGCCGCTGCTCACCCGTCTCGTACGGATCCACGAAATCGCTCGAGGGGCGGCGGTATGAGCGAGACTGCGACGGGCCTCGATCTCGCCCGAAAGGTCCTCCGCACGGAGGCGGCCGCGATCCTCAGTCTCGTCGATCGCATCGACGGCGAGTTCGAGCGAGCCGTGCAGCTGCTCTTCGATTGCAAGGGCCGCGTGATCGTCACCGGAATGGGCAAGTCTGGCGTGATTTGCCGCAAGATTGCCGCAACGCTCTCGAGCACCGGCACCTCCGCGTGGTTCCTCCACCCGGCCGAGGCGATCCATGGCGACCTCGGTGCGATTCGAGACGACGACGTGGTGCTCGCGCTGTCGCACAGCGGCGAGACCGAAGAGATCATCCGGCTGCTCGAAGCGATCAGGCGCATCGGCGCGCGACTGATCGCGTTGACCGGCAACCGCGGTTCGACCCTCGCGCGCGCCGCTGATGTCTCGCTGGATTGCAGCATCGCCGGCGAGGCCTGCCCGATGAACCTGGTGCCAACCGCCAGCACGACGGCCGCGCTCGCCATGGGCGACGCGCTTGCCATGACGTTGTGCGTGCGCAAGGGATTCAAGGAAGAACAGTTCGCGTCTTTGCATCCTGGAGGTAAGCTCGGGCGGCGGCTGATGCGCGTCGAGAACGTCATGCATGCCGGCGAATCAGCCCCGACGGTACGGCCGTCCAGCAGGATGCCCGACGTCTTCCACGAGATGTCGAGCAAGCGCCTGGGGATGACCTGCGTCGTCGATGGCGAGAACCGCCTGCTCGGCATCATCACCGACGGCGACTTGCGCCGCGCGATGAGCCGCTCTCCCAACGTGCTCGGCATGACGGCGGACGACGTCATGACGCGGCGGCCGATCACTATCCGCCGCGACCTGCTGGCCGTCGAGGCGCTGAAGATCATGGAGACGCACAAGATCACGTCGGTCGTGGTCGTGAACGAGGATGAAGGGCTCGAGGGGGTCGTGCAGATCCACGATCTGTGGCGCACGCAGATGTTCTGATGACTCTCGAGGAGCGTGCGGCCCGTGTTCGTCTGATCCTCTTCGACGTCGACGGTGTCCTCACCGACGGCCGCGTCTACATGCATGGCGACGGGTCCGAAACGAAGGCGTTCGACATTCGCGACGGTGCGGCCATGGTGTGGGCGCAGCGCGTCGGCCTGACGGTGGGCTGGCTCTCTTCTCGTGCGTCCGCGGCGACGACGCAACGCGCCGCCCAACTGGCCATCCGGCTCGTCGTGCAGGGCGTCGCCAACAAGGCCGATGCGTTTCAACGAATCGTCCGCGACGCCGGCCTCGCGGAAGACGTCGTCGCCTACATGGGCGATGATCTGGTCGATCTGCAGGTGCTGGCGCGTGCCGGCCTATCCGCGGCGCCTGCGGACGCTGCGCCGGAAGTGCGCCGGCAGGTTGCATGGATCAGCAGCGCGCCTGGCGGGCGCGGCGCGGTTCGCGAGTTCATCGAGATGATCCTCAGAGCGCAACATCACTGGGATCGCGTCGTCGACGAATACATGCCGCCCTTCGACGCTGCTCAGGGCGGCCCTGAGGCTCTCGCAGGGCCGGCGGTTTGATGGGCCCTTTCACCACGCTCTTCGTGCTGCTTGCGCTGTTGGCGGGGCTCACCGTCGGCAAAGCCTGGGAACGGTACAAGCTCAAGGACGGACGGTGGATCGACCGGCGCCGCGCCCGCGAATCGCCGCACTACATGCTCGGACTCAACTTCCTGGTCACGAACCAAATCGACCCCGCGATCGAAGAGCTGAGCACAGCCGCCGAGGTGGCGGGCGATCCACTCGAAATCCATCTGATTCTCGGGAATCTGTATCGCGAGAAGGGGCAGGTCGGACGGGCGATCCAGGAGCACCAGAGCCTGCTGCAGCGGCCGGGGCTGCGGAAGCTCGAACACGCCAACGTACTGCTTTGCCTCGGCCTCGACTACAAGCGCGGCGGGTTCGTCGATCGTGCCCTCGAGGCGTTCACCGAAGTACTGCGTCTGGACCCGCAGAACCGCTACGCCATGACGAACCTCGAGAAGCTCTATGAAGAGCAGCATCAGTGGACCGACGCGTACGCGATGCGGCAGAAGCTCGCGAGCGGTGACAATCCTTCCGAGACGCTGCGGCACCAGGAAATCCTGGCGTTCCTCGAGAACGAGATCGGCGTGGCCGCGCTGAAGCGTAATGACGGCATCGAAGCCGCCCGCCGGTTCCGCGCGGCAATCGAGCTGGATCAGAAGAACACACCGGCATACCTGAATCTCGGCGATGTGCTGCTCGCGCAGGGCGACCTTCGCGGAGCCGTCGACACGTGGGAAAAGCTGATCCACACGTCGCCGGAACGGGCGTACCTGGCGTATTCACGTCTCGAGCATGGATATGCGGATCTTCATGACCCGAACCGATTCCCAACGCTCTGCCGTGCGCTGATCTCGGCCAACCAGCAGGACTGGCGCGCGCGGCTTGCCCTCGCGCGATACCTCACGGCCCATGAGTCGCCAGCCGACGCTCTCGAGCTTCTGTTCGAAGCCCTCGCCATCAATCCCCACGCGCTGGCAGTTCATCAGGCGATCTGGGAGACGCTGACCGCGCTGCGCCTGTCCCAAGCGCTCGTGAACCGGTACATCGGGTTGGCGCGCGACTCCATCTTCTACGTCGACCCGCACATCTGCGTGCGCTGCCGCTATCGCAGCACGGAGCTCCTCTGGCAGTGTCCGCATTGTCACGAGTGGAATACGTTTGTCGAAGAGCGAATCGCGCCGGCGAAGGATACCGAGACGTCGTTGACGACGTAACAATCACCAGTCACCGATCACCAATCAAGCAATAAATCAGCACTCAGCAATCGACAATCAGCATTTCGTAGATCTTCTTCACCTGCAGGTCGGTGTCCGCGAGCGTGCCGTCGGTGCGGATGATGTAATCGCCGCGAGCCACCTTTTCCTCTATCGGCCATTGCGCATTCAGGCGCGCGCGTGCATCCGGCTCGGTGAGTCCATCGCGCGTCACGAGTCGGCGCATCTGCTCGGCGGGGCTGCAGGCCGCGACGATGACGCGATCGAAATCGTGATTGTGGCCGGTCTCGAAGAGCAGCGGGACGTCCGCGATCGCGAGACGCGTCTTCGGGGGCATCGACGCGAACCACTCGTTGATTCGGTGGTACACCTCCGGGTGCACAATCGCTTCGAGGTCGGCCCGAGCGGCCCGGTCGCTGAATACGATCCGGCCGAGCGCCGCGCGATCGAGCGAACCGTCAGGCCGCATGATCGTCCGTCCGAAGCGCGCCTCGACCGCCGCGAGGGCCGACGACCCCGGCGCGACGGCGTCGCGCGCCAGCTTGTCGGCGTCGATGACCGGCACGTCGAAGGACGCAAACGTCGCGAGGCAATACGACTTGCCGGTCGCGATGCCGCCGGTCAGCGCGGCCCTCAGCATCTTTAATTGGGGTTTCCGCCTCCGCTGACGCTACGGCGGACAAGCCTGGCGCGCGCGGCCTCACAGGTATTCTTCAACAGCATCACAATCGTGAGCGGACCGATGCCGCCGGGCACGGGCGTGAGTGCGCCCGCCACTTCCGCGGCAGACGGATGGACGTCCCCGACAACGATCGATCCTCTTCGCTCGAGGCTCGCGACGCGCTCCGACCCCGAGCCGAACAGCCGGGTCGCCAGCGCGAGATCGCTCAGCGGCGTCGTGCCGACATCGATGACCGTTGCGCCGGGCTTGACGAAATCTTTCGTCACGAATCCCGGGCGGCCAATGGCCGCGACGAGTATCTCGCCCCTTGCAGCGACACGCGGCAGATCCGGAGTTTTCGAATGACAGATCGTGACAGTGGCGTCCCGTTGCAGGAGCAGCATCGCCATCGGCTTCCCGACGATCTCGCTACGGCCGATCACGACCGCATGGCGGCCCGCGATTGGGATCCCGCTCCGCTCCATCATTTCGATCACACCCGCCGGAGTGCATGGCATCAGGTGCGCGCGCCCCTGCACCAGCTTCCCGACGTTCACGGGATGAAAACCATCGACGTCCTTGTCCGGATCGATGGCGTCGAAGACGCGCTGCGCCGCGCCCTTTCCCATCCCGGCCGGCAGCGGCGACTGGACGAGGATGCCGTCGTGCGCTTCGCTCGCGTTCAAACGGCCGACGAGCGCCAGCAGATCGTCGAGCGACGCCGTGGCTGGCAACCGCTGCAGATCGACCCACAAACCCGACTCGCTTCCGGCGCGCACCTTGTTGCGGACGTACACCTCGGACGCGGGGTTGTCGCCGACGAGCACGATGCCGAGTCCGGGCGGCCTGCCTGCGCGCGCCGTGAATGCGTGTACCTCGGGCAGCACCGACTCGCGGATCGCGCCGGCGATGGCCTTGCCGTCGAGCAGCCGCGCCGTCACCGCGACTCAACCGGCTGCCCTGCCGCCGCCTCGAGCTCGCGCAAGTTCCTCGCCTGGCCGAGCACTACCAGAAAGTCGCCGACCCGCATCGGGGTTTCCGGCGCGGGATTGAACTGCATGGTGCCGTCGGGCCGCTGAATTCCGACGACGACCACGCCAAAACGCTGCCGCAGGTTCGCGTCGATGATGGTGCGATCCGCGAGCGCCGACCCGGCGCCGATCTTCACCTGTTCCATGTTGAGGTCGAGATTGTCGGAGCTGGTTGCCAGCTGCACGAAATCCACCACGGCCGGCCGCAGCGCCGTCTGCGCCAGCTGCAGCCCGCCGATCTGATAGGGGGAGAGCACCCGATCTGCGCCGGCCCGCTGCAGCTTGGCCTGGGCATCCTCGGTCTCGGCGCGGCCGATGATGAAGAGATCGGGGCGAAGCAGCCGCGCGGTGAGCACGGCATAGACGTTCTCCGCGTCGGTGCCGACCGCCGCGATGAAGCCGCGCGCGTTTTCGATTCGCAGCCGCCTCAGCACGTGCTCGCTGCTCGCGTCTGCCTCGACCGCGAGATACCCTGCGTCGATTGCCGAGCGCATCCGATCGCCGTCGCGTTCGATAATCACGAACGGTATTCGCTGGCGCGAGAACTCGCGCGCGATGATCTGGCCGATACGGCCGAAGCCGCAGATGATGAAGTGATTCGTGAGCTCGTCGAGCATGCGTACGCGGCGGCGCGCGGCAAGGCGTTCGTGCAGGTCACCTTCGACGACCTGCGCCATCAGCAACGAAAACGTATACAAGACCGTCGCAACGCCGACGGTCACCATGACCACCGTGAAGCGCTCGCCGGCCCGCGACAGCTGGTGTACCTCTCGATACCCCACCGTCGTGACCGTGATCATGGTCATGTAAAAGGCGTCCCACGCGGGCCATCCTTCGATCAGTGAATAGCCCGCGGTGCCGCCCCCGACGATCAGAACCAGCAGCAGGACAGCGAGACGCCAGCCGGCCCACCAAGGGGAAGGCCGCCGAACGTGCCCGCGTGTCGGTTGCCGCAGCGTGGCGCTACACCGAGACCGGGGTCGAAAGCCGGCTGTGCTGCCGGCCGTACCCGAAATAAAGTACCAGGCCGATGACCAGCCAGACGAGGAGCCGCAGCCAGTTCGTCCAGCCCAACCCGTAAATCATGGCGCCGCAGACGACGATCCCCGCAATCGCAACGAACGGAAGGGCCGGCACGCGGAACCCGCGTTCGAGATCAGGCCGCTTGTTCCGCATGATCCACACGCCGGCGCAGACCAGGATGAACGCGAACAGCGTTCCGATGCTCGTCATCTCGCCGACGATGTCTTCGGGCAGAAACGCCGCAAACAGTCCCGTGAAGCCGAAGAACAACATGTTGGACTTGTACGGGGTCCGGTACGTCGGGTGAACCTCCGCGAAGACGGGCGGCACGAGCCCGTCGTGGCTCATCGAGTAGAACACCCGCGACTGCCCGAGGAGCATCACCAGAATGACCGACGAGAACCCGGCGAGGATTGCAACGGTGACCGCCCGCGACAACCATTCGTAACCCGTCATGTACTTCGAGATCGCGAACGCGACCGACGCCTCGCGCCCCGCTGTCCGGAAATCTTCGACCGTCGCAACGCCGCTCAGCACGTAAGAGAAGAGCACGTACAGCACCGTGCAGACAACGAGCGAGCCCAGGATCCCGATGGGCATGTCGCGTTTGGGATTCCTCGCTTCCTGGGCCGCGGTAGACACCGCGTCGAAGCCGATATAGGCAAAGAACACCACGCCGGCGGCGCCAAGGATGCCGAGAATGCCGCCGTAGTTGTGCGTAATGTGCTCCGGTGTCACGTATGTCGTCGGAGCCGGGATCAACGGCGTGTGATTGGCCGGATTGATGAAGCCCCACCCGAGCGCAATCACCAGCAGCACGATGCTGACTTTCAGCACGACGATGACGGCGTTGACGGTAGCCGACTCCTTCGTTCCACGGATCAGAAGCAGTGTGAGCAATCCCAGGATGACGATCGCGGGAATGTTGATGATTCCGTGAACACCCGTGGCCGCCATCCTTTCGAGTGGGGAATGCGACCATTCGTACGGGATCCTCAGACCGAACCATTCGAGCACGCGGTTCGCGTATTCGCTCCACGCGATCGCCACCGTCGCGGCGCCGACGGCATACTCGAGCACGAGGTCCCACCCGATGATCCACGCGACGAGCTCCCCCATTGTCGCGTAGGAATAGGTGTAGGCGCTGCCGGCGACGGGGATCATCGAGGCGAACTCCGCGTAGCAAAGTCCCGCAAACGCGCAGCCGACGCCGGCGACAATGAATGCCAGTACGACCGAAGGACCCGCGCGATCCGCAATGGCGGCCGCCGTGCGCACGAACAGGCCGGCGCCGATGATCGCGCCGATCCCGAGCGCGACCAGCGCCATCGGACCGAGGGTTCGCTTCAACGTGCCCTCGCCGGTCGCCGCTGCATCGGCCATCAGCAGGTCAACCGATTTCGTTCTGAACAGATTCGACATTCATCCTCCCGCCTTCGCGGCTTTGCCGCTTCGGCGCGGCAGGCCCGCGTCGCGGCTTTGCCGCTTCGGCGCGGCTTCGCCGCTTCGGCGAGGCAGGCTGCTGCAAAGCGTTCGCATTATATACATTGGACGAACGCCCGCGCGCGCGCGGCCGGGTCGCCATTGAGCAGATCCGTAATCACGGCGACGCCGGTCGCGCCGGCCTCGACGACGAGACGCGCGGTGTCCAGTGTGATGCCGCCGATCGCGACAACCGGCTTTCCCCGTCCGGCAGCGTAGCGCACGAGGTCGAGCCCGCGAGCCGTATATCCGGTGTCCTTCGTGGAAGTGGCGAAGATCGGCCCGACGGCGATGTAGGTGGCGGTGCTTGCGAGAGCCTCGTCGATCTGCGCGCGGTCGTGCGTGGAGACGCCGACAATTGCCTCGGCGCCCAACAGGCGCCGAGCGTCGGCGGGCGGGATGTCCTCCTGTCCGACGTGAACGCCGGCGGAGCGGCTGAGAAGCGCGATGTCGGCGCGATCGTTGATGACGAGGTGGCCGCCGGCCGCCCGGGCCTCCCGCGCGAAACAATCGGCGAGCGAGAGAAACTCCGCGCTCGATCCGGTTTTGTGCCTGAGTTGCACGAGCGGCGCGCCGACGCCGAAGTAGAGCGAGGCGAGCGCGACCGGGTCGAGCGATCGCGCCCGGCAGATCTCCGTGTCGACGATGGGGTACAGAAACGCCGTGGACCCGAACGGTGGCACTAGACGGCTTCCGCGAGGCCGTTGCTGCCGCTCTTCTTCTCCAAGAGGAACCGTTCCATGAAGGCTGTGCCGAGGCGGCCCGCGCTGAAATCCGGGTCCGCGAGGATCTTCAGATGCATCGGGATCGACGTTTTGATGCCCTCGATGACCGTCATCTCGAGCGTCCGCCGCATCCTCGCGATGGCCTCCTGCCGATCGCGGCCGTGCACGATGATTTTCGCGATGAGCGAATCGTAGTACGGCGGCACGGTGCACTCCGAGTGCAGGAAAGTATCGACGCGCACCCCGGGTCCGCCCGGGACGCTGAACGCGTGGACGACGCCCGGAGATGGCGCAAATGTGTCGGGATCCTCGGCGTTGATCCGGCACTCGATCGAGTGGCCGTTGAACGTCACGTCCCCTTGCTTGAACGACAGCCGCTCGCCCGCGGCGATGCGAATCTGCTCCTTGACGATGTCCACGCCCGTGATGAACTCGGTCACGGGATGTTCGACTTGCACGCGCGTGTTGACCTCGAGGAAGTAGAAGTTGCCTTTGTCGTCGAGCAGGAACTCGAAGGTGCCGGCGTTGGTGTACTGCACGGCTCGCGCGGCATCCACGACGGTGCCGCCGAGCTTTCGACGCATTTTCTCGGTGACGGCCACCGACGGCGCCTCTTCGAGCAGCTTCTGATGACGCCGCTGGATCGAGCACTCGCGCTCTCCGAGGTGCACTACCGCGCCGTGGTGGTCGCCGAGAACCTGGAACTCGATGTGGCGCGGGTTCTCGACGTATTTTTCGATGTACACGTCGCCGACGCCGAACGCGGCTTCCGCCTCGCGCTGCGCGGTCTTCAACGCTCTCGAAAGCTCCGGCGCGGCACGGATCACGCGCATGCCGCGGCCCCCTCCGCCGGCGACAGCCTTGATGATGACGGGGAACCCGAGGTCTCTCGCGATCTTCTGCGCGCGCTCCTCGCTGTCGACCGGGCCGTCGCTGCCTGGAAGGATGGGCACGCCCGCCTTTCTCATCGCGCGGCGCGCACGAGCCTTGTCGCCGAGCAGGCGGATCACGTTGGGAGCTGGACCGATGAACTTGATGTGGCACGCTTCGCAGACTTCCGCGAGATACGCACTCTCCGACAGGAACCCATACCCGGGATGAATGGCGTCCGCGCCGGTGATTTCCGCGGCGCTCAACACGGCCGGCACGCTGAGGTAGCTGTCGGCGCTGCGCGCGGGCCCGATGCACACGTCTTCGTCGGCGAACCGCACATGCAGTGAATTTTCGTCCGCTTCCGAGTAGACGGCCACGGTCTTGATGCCCAGCTCCCGGCAGGCACAGATGACGCGAAGAGCGATTTCGCCGCGATTGGCGATGAGGATTTTCTTGAACATCAGCTATGTCGTGCGGATGGCGAACAGCCGCTCCCCGTACTGCACCGGCTTTCCGTTCTCGACGTAGGCGCTGACGATCTCGCCTTCGTACTCCGAAGTGATCTCGTTCATCAGCTTCATTGCTTCAATGATGCACAGCACCTGGTCCTTCTGCACGCGCTGCCCGACCTCGACAAACGCCGGTGCGCCCGGCTCCGGCGACCTGTAGAACGTGCCCACGATGGGGGACTTCACCACGGCGAGCTCGACCGACTCATCCTCGTCCGGGGTCACCGGCATCGACGGTGCGGCGCCCGCCGGTGGCGCCGGCGGCACGGGAACGTGCGCAGCAGGCGTGGACGAATGCGGCATGGGAGGCATCGGGAACGCAGCGGAGGCTTTCCTCACCCGGAGCTTCAACCCGTCCTGCTCGACCTCGAACTCGGCGAGATCGTGCTCGCGTACGAGTTGCAGGATGCGCTCTATGTCCTCGAATTCCATTCGTCTCCGGTTTCGCTCGCTGACGGCCTCATAGTTCTATCGGCACGTCCGTCAGAACTTCGCACCCCTCGTCAACGACGAGCACGTCGTCCTCGATGCGCACACCGCCGAACCCCTCGAGGTAAACGCCCGGCTCAATCGTGAACACCATACCCGGCATCACGGGGTCGTCCGGAAGCGCCCCGGGCAGCTTCGAAATCCTCGGCTCTTCGTGCACTTCGAGGCCGAGTCCGTGCCCCGTACCGTGCCCGAACGCTTCACCGAGCCCGTGGCCGACGAGAATCCGCCGCGCCGCATCGTCGATTTCGCTTGGCCTTGCACCCGGTCGAACCGACGCGATCGCGGATGCCTGCGCCTCGGCGACGGCCCTTACCAGGCTCTCGAACTGCGGCACCGCGCGTTCAACCCGCACGGTCCGCGTAAGATCCACGCAGTATCCGTCGTAGACGCCTCCGAAGTCCAGCACCACCCCATCCGACGCGTCGAGCACCCGGCTGCCCGGCCGGGCGTGCGGCCGCGCGCCGTTCGGACCCGATGCCACGATGGTGTCGAACGCGGGACGTTCGAAGCCGGCCAGTCGAATTGCGTGATCGATGTCGCCGGCGACGTCGAGCTCGGTGCGGCCGGGCCGTACGAACGATCGAAGCTGCCGCGCGACCGTCGACAACCGTCGTCCTGCCTCGCGCAGGGTCTCGATCTCGGACGCGTCCTTCACCGCGCGCCTGCGCTCCACGAGCCGCTCGGTGGGAACGAGAACAGCCGCGTTCTCCAGCGCCTTTGCGAGCCGATTGAAGCGGCTGACCGTCATCGACTGCGCTTCGATCCCCACGATGCCTGCGCCGCTTCCCAACACAGAGTCAGCGAGCGCTTCGTCGTATGAGCCCTCCACGATTGAGAGCTCGATGGCGGCGTCGGCTATCGACTCGCGCGCGGCGGCCACATATCGAAAGTCGACGAGCAGCCGGCATCTGTCGCCCGTCACGAGCGCGGCGCCCGCCGTTCCAGACAACCGAGTGAGATAGCGCAGGTTCAGCAGGTTGGTGATGACGAGTGCGTCCACGCCGGCGGCACGCATATCTTCACGCAGGCGCGACAGCCGCGAGACGAGCAGATCGGTCGGCGGGACAGCCATCGGTGCGCCGAGAATTACCGCGCGGCCGGCGGGGCTTGGCGCGCCTTGTCAATGGCGTCGAGGAAACGCTCGAGTGCGGCGAGTTGCACGGCTGTCGCGGCCGCATCTGGCGCCAGAGCCGTGGGAACGTCCGGCACGGATTTGACGTCGAGTTCTGCCGGCGCGAAGGCGTGGACGGCCAGCCGCACGGCGGCCGCCGCGGTCTGCGCTTCCCGGATGTTGATTGCCGCGGGCGCGGGTTCAGGTCGCTCCTCGAGCGGCGCCGGCGGCGAGAGGTGTTCGTGATCGTCGCCGAGCCGATGATGGATCTCGGCCAATCCGCGAATCGCGGCCAGGTTTTCCGGCGCGAGCTTCAGGACGAATTCGAGCTCCTGCTGCGCCTCCTGCAACCGGCCGACCTGGATGAGCGCGCGGCCGAGCGTGACGTGCGCCGAGAGATACGACGGATGGCGGACGAGGCCGGCCGTGCAGACCTCGATGGCTTCCTGGTAGCGTTCCGCGCGCCGGTACTCCTCGGCGAGCGCGGCGAACGCGATCGACGCCGGATCCATATGGATCCGGCGCTTCAATTCTTCTATGCGTGCGCTGTCCGCCATCGCATACAGATTACTGCACCGTCACGGAGCTCGAGGTGCGACCGGTCTTTCCTGCGCTATCGGTGACGGTGAGAGTCACCGTGTAGGTCCCGCCGGCCCCATAGGTGTGCGTCGGGGCCTGACCCGATCCCGTCGTTCCATCGCCGAAGCTCCACGAGTACCCGGTGATCGTCCGACCGGGGACCGCCGAGGAGCTGCCGGCATCGAACGTCATCATGTGCGCCGCGGTTGGCAGCAGCTGGGTCGACGTGAACGCCGCGGTCGGCGTGTCGGCCGAAATCGTGACGCCGTTCGAGACGCTCGACGTGCGGCCGGCGTCATCGGTCACCGTCAAGGTCACGGTGAACGTGCCGATCTTCTGGAAGTCGTGCGTCGTCAACGGCGACGTGGTGGTCTTGCTGTCGCCGTCGCCAAAGTCCCAGAAGTACGAGACGATCCTGCGCCCGGCAGCCGGGATGCTGGAGGATGCGTTGAAGTTGACGACATCGCCGACGCGCGGATCCGATGGCGAAGTCGTGAAGGCGGCCCCCGGCGTGGCGCCGGCGCCCACGTCGACCTGCTGGGAGGTCGAGGCGCTGCGCCCGACGGAATCGCCAATCGTCAGCTTCACGAAATACGTGCCGGCCGATGCGAATGCGTGCGTCGCCTGAACACCAGTGCCCGTCGTGCCGTCGCCGAAATCCCACGTGATACTGGTTATCGGGTTGCTCGGGTTCGATGTGCTCGTGCTCGCGTCGAACAGGACGTTCTGATGATCGACGGGCGCAGAGGGCGTGAACGTGAACGCCGGGTGCAACCCGTCGGGCGGCACCACGACTCCGACGGGCAGCAGGCGGATCGTGACCACCCGCGGCGTCTCGTTTGCGTAATCGCTCCCGAGCGGCGTGGCGACGATGTTGACGGTCGTGTTGTTGTCGACCGCGGGCCCGGAGGGCGCGCCAGGAGCCGTATACACGAGCGTCGCGTGACCGTTGGCGTCGGTGACGACGTTGCGCGCCGACAACGAGCCGAAGTCCGCGTGCACCCCGTCGACGTGGATGTCGGTCCGAAGCGAGACGTTGCGTTTCGGGTTGCCGTTGGCGTCGCGCGCCGTAATCGTGATGAGCGACTGCGATCCGCCGTCCTGGTTGATCGCATCGGGCGAGGCCGTCATTGTGATCGACGTGCCGAATTCCGAGGGCCCCGACAGCGGCGGCGGATCCTGACTCTTCACGGTGCAGCTCGCCAGCGCGCCGGCCATTGCGGCGATGGCCAGCATCCGAATCGTGGCGACGGGAATGCCTGTTCTCTTCATAGATCTCAAAGCCGCTGCGCGGCTCCGGTTCACGGCCGCCGGGGCGGCGCCATTGGGGGTCGTAGTCATCACTTCGGATCCGCAAAATTGCCGAACTCGATGCCGATGTTCGCGGCCGTGCTGACGGAACGGCCGGTCTGGTCGTGCCCGTAGAACGTCACCTGCGCGATCGTATTGATGATCACCGGGCTCGTTCCCAGGGCCTTCAGCGGAGCTTCCAATTTCGCGATGTGTCGAACGAGCTCGAATGATTCAGACATCGAAGTGTCGCCGGTCACCGTGAACCCCAAACCGCTGTCGAATTCGTACGGCACGTCCACGCCCTGTATGTTGTGGCCATCGGCGCGCACGTATTTGACGTGATAGCGATCAATCGTTACCGAGTTGTTCAAGGACGGCTCGTTGGGCGAGCCGGCGGTGCCCGGGTCCTTCAGCTGCAGAGCAATCGTGACACGGCCCTTATCCGGGTATACCGTGGGCGAATCGTCGACAACCGTCTGAACGTCGGAATACAGGTACGCACCGAAGGTAGTCGGGTCTGATCCGGGCGCAGCGACGAGCTCCGTGACGACCAGCACTGAAGACGAAGTGCCCTGCCTCGTCTGCTCGCCGCACGAGACTAATCCCAGAAGCAGCACGCCGGCCGATACCACTCGAATCCACGAAGCCCAAACGGCTTTCATCATGACCCTCAACCTTTGATGATCCGCGGCGTGATGAAGATCAGCAGCTCGCGGCTTTCATCCTCCGTCGTATCCCGGCGGAACATCCACCCGAGGAGCGGCACCCGGTGCAGCACCGGCGTGCGTTCGTTCGAGATCTGCTCCCGGCTCACGAAGATTCCACCGATGATCGTCGTCGCGCCGTCGTCCACCTGTACCTGTGTGCGGGCGCGCTGCGTGTCGATTGGCGGAATGCCGTTTACCTGCCGGCTGAAATCCGGCGTCGCGTTCTCGAGAGTGATCTGCATGATCACGGTGTTGGCCGACGTGATCTGCGGCGTCACCTGGAGCGTCAGCGCAGCGTCCTTGAAGCTGACGGTGACGGTGTTGTTGGCGACCGTCTGAATCGGGATCTGGATGCCCTGTGTCACCTCCGCCGCGACGTTGTTCTGCGTCGTCAAGCGCGGTGTCGACAGGACGCGTCCCCGTCCAGTGCGCTCGAGCGCCGACAGCGCGACATCGATATTGAAGGCGCCGTTAATCGATCCGAGCGCCAGCCCGATGGCGGAGGTGGCGCCCGACACGGGCAGGTTTACGGCGGTCGCTGTCGTGTCGTTCGGGGTCGCGCGCACGTCGTTCGGGGCGTTGGCCGCTCCCGTGCGCCCGCTGAGCGTTCCGCTGTTCGGGAAGCCGAGGCTCGTGGTGTTGCCGATGGCCGGCGTCACGCGGCCGTTGAGTCCCCACTGTATGCCGATCGCCTTCGCGAACTCGCGCGTGGTCTGGACGACGCGGGCTTCAACTTCGACCTGGGGTTCAGGACGATCGAGCGCGCCGAGCAGCGCCGAGACGGTCTGCAGCCTGTCGGGCAGATCCGTGACGATGATGGTGTTCGTGCGCGCGTCGACCTGGATCTGTCCGCGCTGCGACAGCGCGGATTTGACGAGCAGCGGCTGCACGTCGCCGGCTTTCGCGTAGCTCAGGGAGAACGTCTGAACGCGGAGGTCCCCCGCGAGCGCCTTCGCGTCGGCGAGTTTCCGGCGATCCGCTTCCTCTTCCGCCAGGACCGACAAGGGTGCGATCCGAAGAATCGTTCCTTCGGCCGTGTAGCCGAGCTTGTGTGTCCGCAGGAGCGTTTCAAACGCCTGGTCCCACGGGACGTCCTTCAGGACGACATCGATCGGCGTTGCCGGGACAGACGGGTCGATGATGATGTTCAACCCGCTGATCTCGTTGAAATAGCGCAGCACCGAGCGCAGGTCGGCCCCCGAAAAATCCAGCGTGATGGGGTTGCCGCGGTACTGCTTCTCGCCAGTTCCCGTAATCACCTGGGTCGTCGGCGAGCCGGTCGGGGGTGGACTTACCGGTGGAGTCTGCGGGGCCGTCTGCTTGCGCGCGGCCGGCACCGTGGGCCGGCTCAACGCCACCTTGAGCGCCGCCGCAGGCTCCGCGGCAGGCGCCTGCGGAGCCGCCGGCGCCGGTGGGTCCTTCGGAGTGATCGCCGCCGCATTCGCGATCGCCTGCTCGAGTGGAATGTCGGGCTCTGGTTCGCTCTTCGGCGCCGCGCTGTCGGCCCGCGTCACCATCGCAGTGCTCGTCGCCAGCGGCGGCTCGAAGACGACCGCGAGCTCGGTGCCGCCGTCACCGGCATGCTCGACGTGATACGTCGCGCCATCGGCGACTTCCATGACGACACGTGTCACGAGCGGCTCGCGGCTGTTCAACGCGATCCGCACTTTCTTCACGAGCGTGCCAGACACGTAGGTTTCCGTGGGTGCCTTGGACGCGACGTTCGGAAAATCAAGAATCAGGCGGCGCGGAGCCGTGTCGCTCTCCCGGACCTCCGCGGGCGTCAGCCGCCCATTGCCCGACAGCGTGACGGTCGTTGCGCCGCTCGTCCGGCTGGAGCGCACCCGTTCGAGGAGCGTCGCCGGCTGGACGTCCTGCGCGACGGCGGCAACGCTACGCTGTTCCTGGACGACCGCGGCGGTACCGCTTTGTTCCTGAGAGTCCAAGGCCGGCGCCGGCGGTGGGCCAGGGAATGGCGCCGACGCCGTCCTTGCGACAACCGAGTTGAGCTCGACGCGAATGGTATTGCGTGCGCTGCGAGCCGTGTAATCGAGAGGGCGTGAGAGCGAGACACGCACGCGGCCGATCGTCTGTCCGTCGGCCGAGGCCTGCTCGAGCGTCACGGCGGCAATGGGATCGCGGCCCTCGACGCGCGTGGCGGCGTTCGCGATCGACACGTTGTGGAGCTCGACGAGGAGCGTCAGCGCATCGGGACGTTTCACGACGTACGCGACGGGCTCGCTCGACTCGATCAGCAGGGCGTTGCCTCGCGACGAGACCCCCACGAGGCGGACGGGCACGGATCCCGCGGCGAACGCGAGGCTCCCCGCGACGGCGAGCGAGGCCACCACCATCAGCTTCGCGGCGTGCGTTCTCTGACTCATCCCCGCCCTCCTTCGGCCGTGCGAAGCGGCTTCCGGATTTCCTTCTGCTTGACGAGCGACAGCGGATCGCTCACGTCCTGCGAGAACACCACCGCGTCCTGAAGGATCGATTTCACGCTGCCATCGAGCAGGCGATCTCCCGCCTTGACGACGTAGGTCTTGTTGTCCGCGCCCTGGATGAGGGCGACGTACCCTGAGTTGTTGTGCACGATGCCCTTCACGCTGACTTCGTTGATCAGCAAGCCCGGGATGCCGGGCGGCCGCGAGCCCTGCCCTTTCGGATCGCTGCCCTTTCCGATGAGGCTGATGAACGGGTCGCGGCGCCCCTCCGGGTTGTATGTGAACCCCGCCGACGCATCGGCCGGTTTCGACACCGCGACCTGCGCGGGCGCTGTCTCCGGTTGGTCGGCCGGCGCGGCGGGCTCTGGCGCAGGTGTCGGGCGCGCGGGCGTGACCGCCACCGGCGCCGTTCGCGGCGGTGCAGGCCGCGCGGGAGCCGATTGCGCAACCGGCGGCTTCGGTGCCGGCGCGGCACTCCGCTGCCGGGCGTCGAGCGCGGTCGTCGCGGCGACGGCGAGCAGGA
>JBKPTT010000247.1:0-13474 GCA_046735635.1 Acidobacteriota bacterium
TGTATATCCCGTATTGGACCTTCGACGCGCAAACCGTATGCCCGTGGGACGCAGAAGCCGGCTACTACTACTACACCACCGAGTCATATCGAGACAGCCAGGGACGGATGCAGACCCGGCAGGTGCGTCACGTGCGCTGGGAACCAGCGTCGGGAATCGTGCGTCATTTCTTCGACGACGAGCCGGTGCCCGGCACGCACGGCGTCTCGCATGATCTGCTCCGCCAGGTAGAACCGTTCAAGACGACAGAGTTGGTGCCGTACGATACTGCGTTCCTGTCCGGGTTCGTTGTCGAGCATTACCAGATCGTCCTGTTGGATGCCGCGCAGGCGTCGCAGGAGCAGATGAAGCGGAAGCTGTACGAGATGTGCTCGGCCGAAGTGCCTGGGGACACGCAGCGCAATCTGCGGATCCATCCGACCTTCTCGGCCCAGACCTTCAAGCACATACTTGTACCGGTATGGCTGCTCTCGTACCTCTACGGCACGAAGACCTACCAGGTCGTCGTAAACGGGTACGACGGGCGGATGGCTGGTCGGTATCCGAAGAGTCCGTGGAAGATCGCGTTCCTCGTGCTGCTTGCGATTGTGGTGTTCATCATATTCGTCCTCGCCAACCAGCACTAGACGCGAATCCGCCTTCGCTGAAGCTACGGCGGGCAAGCCGCGAACCGCGAAAGAGAGTGAGGCGCAATGTTCGACAAGAAACTGAAGATCCCAAGCCGGGCGGACGCTCTTCCCGGACGCACGGAGCCGATGCCGGTTCCCGAGAGCCACCATGTGAACGGCGCTCCTCTGAAAGGACCGTTTCCCGCCGGTCTCGAGCAGGCAATGTTCGCCTTGGGTTGTTTCTGGGGTGCCGAGCGGAAATTCTGGCAGCTTCCCGGCGTCTACACGACCGCGGTCGGCTACGCCGGGGGGTTTACGCCCAATCCGACGTATCGCGAGGTGTGCAGCGGCGGCACGGGACACGCCGAAGTCGTTCTCGTCGTGTTCGATCCCAATAAGGTGTCCTATTCGGATCTCGTGAGGGTCTTTTGGGAGAGCCACGACCCCACACAAGGGATGCGGCAGGGGAACGACGTCGGTACTCAGTATCGTTCCGGCGTCTACTACTTCAATGACGAGCAGCGCGAAATTGCCGAGCGCTCGAAGCAGGTATATCAGGATCAGCTGCGACGCGCTGGATACGGTGCGATTACGACGGAGATCGTCCCGGCTCCCGAGTTCTATTACGCGGAGGATTACCACCAGCAATATCTCGCCAAGAACCCGGGAGGCTATTGCGGGCTGGGCGGCACCGGCGTCTCGTGTCCTGTGGGAATTGAAACCAAAGCGGTCAAATGAGCCGCGCAGGCGGTCGTGTCCTGATCGGCACGCACACGTGGGCGGCGAGTCCTGACGCGACTCGCCGCAATGCGGCCGCAATCGCTTCGCTCCACGCGCTTCATGGCGTCGAGATCGTCAACCTCCAGTTCCGTGATGGGCCGCATGAACATCCGGGTTTGCGGACCCTTGCCGTCCTCCCGCGCGATTCGAACACGCTCACCGGCCGCCGCGGGCCGCGCAAGCCGGTCATGGTCGATCTGTTCGACGCGCTGGCAAGCGAAGCCTCCGCGCGCAGCCTGCCGTACTTTTGCTTTACCAACACCGACATCCTGATCTCGCAGGCCGCCATCGATTGGATTCGCGGCGCAGGCCTCGACGGCTGCGTCTTTTCACGCCAGAACTTCGACGGGCAGACGGGTGAGCCGACGTCGATCGAGTTTGCCGGCTATGACGTGTATGCGATTCGACCGGACTGGTGGCAGGGGAACCGGTATCGCTTCCGTCCCTACCTTGCGGGTGAAGGCGTGTGGGACGAAGTCTATACGTCGATCATCATGTGCCACGCGAACGCCGCCATCGAGAACCGCCGTTCGCTCGTGCGCCACGAAGCGCATCCGATGGTTCCGATCCCGTCGCGTTGGTTCGGCAAGTACGTGCAGATGTTGGCCGCCTTCGACGCCGCCTACTTCTCGATCTGGTGCCGCTACTATTGCGGTATCCGGCGGATGCGTGCGGCGGGCGCGACGCTCGAGGAGGAGATGGAGTTCGCCCGCCGGACGTTCGTCTACGTCCCTTCGGCGCTCGAGCGGGCCGTTCAACGTGCCCGCAATGTGAAGTGGCGTGCGCTGTACGAGCTCTGGAAAATGCGCAATCCCGACACCCGAGCCGCGGTTTCCTAGCACGACTTTGTGAGATCGGCGGGGGAGCAGCGGAGTCATGATCTCGCGCCGAGAACGCTGAGGACGCGGAGGGTCGTGGCGAACGCACGGGATCCCGGGATCTCCGCGATCCTCCGCGATCTCCGCGCGAGATCCGTGCGTTCTCTGCGCGACTCTCTCGCACCGCGGATCTGACAAAGTAGTGTCTAGATGCTCGTACTCCGTCCGAAGGGTACGAGTGAGATGCCTGACGCGACGGCGGCCGGGTCCACGATTCTCCAGCAGTCGATCACGACGAGCGGCCTGGCCGGTTCGAACTGCTCCAGCGCTCGCTTGAACGTCGGGCTGCGGTGTGCGATGACCGCGATCGACGCGGCGCCCAGCGCGTCCTCAGGGCTGTTCGCGTAACAGATCGTCTCGCCGAACTCCTGCCGAACGTGACGCTCCGCGATGGGATCACAGCCGATGACTTGCACGCCGGCGTCGAGCAAATCGCGAATGAGCGCGAGCGACGGCGATGCCGTGATCACCGGGGTATCGTGGCGGAAGGCCAGACCGAGCACGGCGACCTTTCCGCCGTATCTGCCCTGGTGGTGCAGAACCAGCGCGGACAACCGCCGTGCGTGATCCAGGTTGACCGCCTCGGTCGCGTCCATCAGCGGCGCCGCGACCCGCGAGTGCGCGGCGAGCTTTCGAAACGCCACGGTGTCGCGCGGGAAGCAGGTGCCTCCGAACGACAGCCCCGCCGAGAGGTAGCGCGCGGAGATCCGCGAGTCAGCTCCGAGCGCCGCGGTGATGTCGTCGATGTCCGAGCCGTCGATCTCGCTGCAGATGTCGGCGAGATTGTTCGCGAAGCTGATCTTCATCGTGACGTAAGCGTTGAGCGCAAGCTTGGTGATTTCCGCACTGACGACCGACATTCGCGCGACGCGTGGAGTGTTCACCGCCACGCGCCGATGTACCGCTTCTACCTTGTCGCCGGATTGGCGCCGGCGTTCGCCGATCAGGATGAGCTCCGGCTCCCGCAGCCCTCGAATCACCTCACCGAGCGAGATGAAATCGGGGTCGTAGCAGATGTCCACGCCCTCGCCGAGTCCGCGGGCGCTGCGCGCGGCCAGCAACGGCCCCAGCTCGCCATCGATGGAGCCTGGCATGACGGTGCTGCTCACGACGACGAGATGGTCCGGCTTGCCGCTCCGCTTCACCGAATCGCCGATTTCGCCGATCGCGGATCGCAGGAAAACGTTGGAGAATCCTCCCGTTTCGTCGCTGGGCGTCGGCAGCATGAGAAAGGTCAGCTCTGTCTCGTTGACGGCCTCGTGGATGCTGGTCGTCGCGCGAAGCGTCGAGCCGCCGCACGCCGAAACGAGCTCGGCGAGTCCGGGTTCATCAATCGGGCACCGCCCGGCGTTGACGTCGCGGACGTGCGCGTCGGAGATGTCGACCCCAAGCGTGCGGAACCCGCTCGACGCGAAGGTGGCGGCCAGCGGCAGGCCGAGCTTTCCGAGGCCCACGACCGAGATGGCTGACGGAGGCTCAGCGCTCGGCGAGCTCATGCCGTTGACTGGCGCTGCGACAATCGAATGGCGACCTGCTGTTCAATCCACGCGTACGTGCTGGCCAGCCCCTCCTCGAGCGAGACTCCTGGTTCCCACCCGAGCACGCGACGGAGCCGCGTGTTATCGGAATTGCGCCCGCGGACCCCCTGCGGCCCGTCAACGTGACGCAGCCTCACGGGCCATCGTGCGATGTCCGCGATGAGCAACGCGAGATCGTTGATGGCGATCAGCCGATCCTGTCCGAGGTTCAAGGGCTCTCGGTACTCCGACAGCATCAGACGATGGATGCCTTCGACACAGTCGTCCACGTAGCAGAACGAACGCGTCTGCAGGCCGTCGCCCCAGATCTCGATTTCGTGCGCGCCCGTGAGCTTCGCCGTCGCGATTTTACGGCACAACGCGGCGGGCGCTTTTTCGCGGCCCCCGTTCCACGTGCCTTCGGGACCGTAAATGTTGTGGAACCGCGCGATGCGCGTCTCGAGGCCGAAGTCTTTCCGGTAATACGTGCAGAGGCGCTCGGAGACCAGCTTCTCCCATCCGTAGGCGTCCTGCGGCGCGGCGGGGTACGCGTCCTCCTCGGCCAGCGCTGTCACAGCGGCGTCTTCCTGCCGGTATCCGGGGTAGATGCACGCAGACGACGCGTAGAGCAGGCGCGAGACGCCATTGGCACGTGCCGCTTCGACGGTGTTGAGGCTGATGAGCGAGTTGTCGTGCAGGATGCGGGCGTCGTGCCGCGAGATGTATCCCATCCCACCCATGTCGGCCGCCAGCGCGTAGACGTGGTCGATCCCATCGGTCGCGCGGATCGCGTCTTCCGGACGACGCAGATCGAGCAGCGCGGCCTCGTCGGCGCGCACGTCTCCGAACTCCGCGGCGCGAACGTCGACGCTGCGAACCCAATAGCCGCTGCGCTTCAGCGCGTTCGTGAGGTGGTGCCCGATGAACCCGGAACCTCCGGTCACGAGCACACGGGTTTCTGCCATGTTGTGTGCGGCGGCAGCTTGTCGGGAGGAGCAGGAACATTATGCCCGAAAAGCACGGTGCCGCCAACGACGCTCGCGGATCGGCGGGCTATACTCACGCGTCGATGAGAATCGCCGGTGCCGCCTGCATCGTCTCGCTGCTGCTCGTGGCGTTTCCATCCGCTCAATCGGGATCCGCCCTCCCGAACCCGCAATCGACGTTCGGATTCGAACCGGGCGCTGATTACAAGCTCGCCACCTACGATCAATCCGTCGAGTACTTCAAGGCGCTCGATGCCGCGAGCAAATACGTGACGCTCGTCGAGGCGGGCCGCACGACCGAGGGGCGTCCGATGTACTTCGCACTCATCTCGAGTCCGGAGAATCTTGCTCGGGTCGAGCGATACCGCGCGATCGCGCAGCGCCTCGCACATCCTGTCGGGCTGACTGAAGCGGAGGCGCGGAGGCTGGCGTCGGCGGGGAAGGCGTTCGTCCACATCGACGGGGGATTGCACGCGACGGAAGTCGCCGGCCCGCAGCACGTCCCGCTTCTCGCGTTCGACCTGCTGAGCCGCGCTTCCGAGCCGGAGACGAAGGTCATTCTCGACAACGTCGTCCTGATGCTCTGGCCAACCATCAATCCAGACGGACAGCAGATGGTTGCCGACTGGTACATGAAAAACGTGGGCACCCCGTACGAGCTGTCGGAAGTGCCCACTCTGTACCAGGAGTACGTCGGCCACGACAACAATCGCGACGCGTACATGCTCAACATGATCGAGTCGCGCATCGTCGAGCACACGTGGAGGCAGTGGGAACCGCAGATCGTCTACGTACACCACCAGTCGGGTCCGTTTCCGACGCGGATCTGGCTGCCGCCGTTTTCGGAGCCGGTAGGAACCCAAGCGCCGTACCTGATGTCGCGCGAGGTCAACATGATCGGGATGGCCATCGCGAAGGGGCTCGAGGAGCACGGACAGGTTGGCGCCACGCACATGGGGAGCTCCTTCGACGCCTGGTACCCCGGGTACGTCGACTACGCACCGAACTTCAAGAACGTCGCGGCATTCTGGACCGAGACGGCGCTCTATCAGTACGCGACGCCGCACGATTACACGCTGCAGGACTTTCCTGCCGACATGCGGGACTTGCGGCCGCGCAGTTTGTATTCGAGTCCGTGGCCGCCCGGCCGCTGGCGTCTGCGCGACGCGGTGGAGTACATGGAGACCGCTTCGTACTCCGTGCTGGAGTTTGCGGCCAAGTACAAGGATGCGCTGCTGCTCGATCGCTACAAGGCCGGCCGCGATCAGATCTCGCGGGGCAGCACGAAAGCTCCTTTTGCGTATGTCGTTCCTCAGGAGCAGCGAGATCCCGTCGCCGCCGTCGAGCTCCTGCGGCGTCTTGCTTTCGGTGGCGTGCGCGTTTCCCAGCTGACAGCCGCGGCAACGATCGATGGCGCCGCTTACGCCGCGGGTACCTGGGTGATTGCCACGGATCAGGAATTCGCGGCGATGGCACGCGAGGTCCTCGACGTGCAGCGTTATCCGGATCTGCGGCAATATCCCGGCGGCCCGCCGGAACGGCCATACGACGCTGCGGGATGGTCCCTGCCGCTGCAGATGGGCGTGCGCGTGATTGCGTCGGCGACGCCACTGTCTTGGGAGGTCCGGTCAGCGATGAAGTCGCTCGGCTCGGACGAGTATCGCAGGCGGCCGGCCGAGTATCCGAGCGGCAACGCCGACGCTGCGCCATTCGACAGCGTGCCGGGTGCGGGCTTCGATACGAACAGCGTCGCCGCAGCGATCGTGCCGCCCGCAGGGCGCGCCTCGGGCAGCGGCCAGGCGCTCATGCTCGATCCGGCACAGAACAACACCTTTCGCGCGATTAACCTCGCGTGGAAGCGCGGCGGTTCCGTTCATTTCGTCGCGGGCTCTCCGTCATCTCCTCCGCGATACATCGTGGATGGTCTTGGTCGGGATGTCGCTGGGGTCGTCAGTTCGCTGGCGCTCGGCGCCGAGCGCGGCGACGTGCGTGGCACGATCGTCGCAAAGCCCCGCATCGGCGTGTTCGAGCCGTGGGGCGGCAGCATGGACGCAGGGTGGACACGGTGGGTGCTCGAACAGTACGGGTTCGAGTTTACGACGCTGCGACCGTCGGATTTTCACCCGCCACTTTCATCGAAAGTCGATGTCGTCGTGTTGCCAGACCAGGCTCGGCTTCCCGTCGCAGGCACTCCGCCGCGCGGTCCGTTGCGCCAGGTCAGGCCCGAATACGCCGATGTACTCACGGCACAAGATCTCTCCGCCTTCGAGGAGTTCGTTCGCGCGGGCGGTACGGTGGTGTGTCTGAACAACGCGGCGGCATTCGCGATTCAGCAATTCAAACTCCCGATCAGGAACGTCGTCGCCGGGTTGCGCGCCGAGGACTTCTTTCTTCACGGGTCAATTGTCGAGGCCTCGGTCGATACCACACAGCCGGTGATGGCCGGCATGCCCGAGAAAGCCGCGCTGTTTGTCGACAGCAGCCCGGTCTTCGAAACCCTGGAGGGCTTCGCGGGAGTCGTCCTTGCTCGCTATGCGGAATCCGGATCGCCGCTCCTCTCTGGATACCTCGTTGGAGAGAAGCATCTGCAAGGGCAAGCCGCGGCGCTCGACGTGCAACTCGGGTCGGGCCACGTCCTGCTGTTCGGCTTCCGTCCGCAGTGGCGCGGTCAGCCGTTCGGCACGTTTCGCGTGCTGTTCAACGCCGTCATGAACGTGCACTGATACGACCGCGAACCCCAAATCGCGAATCGCGAACCGCGATTCTATTCATACCTCAGCGCCTGCATCGGGTGCACTCGCGACGCGCGATACGCCGGAATGTATCCGGCCGCGAGCGCCACGAGCGTCAGCAGCAAGACCGCGGAGCCCATGACAGCGGGGTCGTATCCCTTGAGCTCGTACAGCAACGACTCTGCTGAGCGGCCGAGCGCATACGCGCAGCCGATTCCCACGACGCCGCCAATGAGCGTCGAGATGCCGACCTGTTTCAGAATCATCCGCCGGACACGCGCGCTGTCCGCTCCGAGCGCCATGCGCAGCCCGATTTCGCGCGTACGCTGCGAGACGGTGTAGGCGAGCACACCGTACAGGCCAACCGCAGCCAGAATCGTGGCGACGAGGGCGAAGGCTGCCGACAGGGTGCTGATCATCCGGTCCAGAAACACGCTCTCGCGCGCCTGCTGGGGCAGAGTCTTCAGATCTTCAACCGGCAGGTTCGGATCGAGCCGTGCCACGACGGTGGGAATCGCACGCAACACCTGCGTCGGATCGCCGGACGTCCGCACGTAAAAGGTGAGCGAGCCGACGCGTTCGCTTTGCCGGTAAGGGCGGAAGAACTGCGGCGGAATGACCTGCTTCACCTCGCTGTATTTGGCGTTCTGGACCACACCCACGATTTGGATGTCGAGATCCTTCGAATCCCCCTGCGCCATGTGCTTGCCGACGGCCTCGCGTCCGAGGTTGAACTTCTTCGCGAACGCCTCGTTCACGATGGCCACCTTCGTGGAGCCCGCGACGTCTGCGTCGGTGAACTCGCGGCCCGACATGAGCGGCACGCCAAGCGTACGGAAGTATCCTCCGCTGATTTCGTTGAACCGGGAATTCGCGTCCGTGTCTGGTCCTTTCTCGAATCCTTCGACCGAGACGTTGTTTCCCCAGTTGTTGCCGGCAAGCAGTGGAACGCGCCCGCTGGCCACGCCCGTGACTCCGGGGAGCCCCGCGAGCTCCTGCTCGGCACGCTGATAGAACGTGAGCGCGCGGTTCGGCTCGTACCCGTTCAGTGCCGGCGAAAGCCCAAAGGTAACGACGTTGTCGATGTTCAGCCCCAGATCGACCTTGCTCACCTTGATCAGGCTTTTCACGAATAATCCGGCGCACGCGAGAAGCGTCATCGCAAGCGCGATCTGAGCGCGAACGAGCCAGGTCCGGAAGTGTGCAGCCGCCCGTGCACCCGAGGGCTGCCCGGCCTGCGCCTTGATCGCCGACACGAGATCAGGCTTGGTGCTGTGGAGCGCGGGAAAGAGTCCGAAGATGAACCCCGTCGCGATCGACAGCACCGCCGCGAACAGCACGACGCGCGCCTGTAGGTGGAACGAAAGCATCGTGGCGGCTTCGGGAGGCAAGAGCGATGCGATCAGGGCGAGCGTCCACCGCGCGCATAACAGGCCGGCAATCCCGCCGAGGATGGCGAGCACGCACGATTCGGTGAGAAGCTGCGCGAGCAGCTGGCCGCGGCCCGCGCCGAGCGACAAGCGCACCGCCATTTCCGTGGCCCGGCCCGCACCTCGGGCGAGCAGCAGATTCGCGATGTTTGCGCACGCGATCAACAAGACGATGCCCGTCACTGACATGAGGAACAGGAGCGGAGTTCTCGCCCCTTTGTGGATCGAGCTCTGCCCCCGGTACCCGGGCTCTACGCCGATTTCCTTCGCTTTGAATTTGGCGAGCGTCTGATTGCTCATGCCTTTCTGGAGGGGCGCCTCTACGTCGTTGATGATCGGCTTGTAGACGGCGTTGAGCCCGGCGCGCGCCTGCTCGATCGAGACGCCCGGTTTCATCCGTCCGAAGAGATAGACCCAGTAGCTCTGACGGTTGTCGAATCCCTTCCATCCAGCGTTCATCACCGCGCGCATCGTCACCGGGACGAAGACCTTCGGCTCGCTTCCCAGAGTGGTTCCGGTGAATCCCTTCTGCGCCACGCCGACGATCGTCAACGCCTGGCCGTTGATCGTGATCATCTGGTTGAGCACCGCCGGGTTGCCGCCGAGCCGCGACGTCCAGTAGTCGTAGCTCAGGACCGTCACGAAATGCCCGCCGATGTTGCGGTCGTCGTCCCAGGTCAGGAGACGGCCAAGCACCGGCTGAACGCCCAGCGTGGGGAAGTACGAACCCGAGACGAGCTCTCCTTGCGCATTGACAGTCTGACCCTGAAACGCGAGGTTCGCTCCGAATGTGACGTGCGCCGCCAGTCCGCTGAAGACCTTCTGCTCACGTTCGATGTCGCGGAACATCGGATAGCTGAACACTTCGTCGCAATCGCCGGCCTGATTGCACGAGGTCGAGCCTGGCTTGGGCCCCGGCGCCGAGAGGTTCACCAGCTCGTTCGGCTTCTGGACGGGGAGGGCGCGCAAGAGCGTCTGGTCGTAGAGTGAGAAGATCGCTGCGTTTGCGCCGATCCCCAAGGCCAGCGAAATAATCGCCACGAGGCTGACAAAGGGCGTGCTGGCGAGGCGTCGGAAGGCGAGCTTGAGGTTCATGACTCGTTGTGAGACGTAGATTTGGCGCAAATAGTTTACTTTGCCGTGTGTCGCGCAGAGGGCGCAGACGGATCTCGCGCGGAGAACGTAGAGACAGGTCTCGCGCAGAGATCGCAGAGGGCGCAGAGATCGCAGATGCTGCGAGCGGGGGCGCTCTTCTGTCCGGATCGTCGCGGAGCGCCCCCGCTCGCAGCATTTCCGCGTCCTCCGCGTTCTCTGCGTCCTCCGCGCGAGATCCGTGTCTGCGGCCCTCTGCGCGAGATCTGTCTCTGCGGCGCGAGACTGTTTCAATCCTGGCGGAGCGCGGCCAGCGGATCGACTCGCGTCGCTCGAAGCGCGGGAACAAGACTGGCAATAAATGCCGTTGCCATGATGAGGATGGCGACCGCGGCCAGAGTCGACGGGTCACCGGGCTTGATCTCGAAGAGCGCCGTTTCGAGGACGCGTGTGACCGCGAGTGCCGCTGCGAGACCGATCGCCACGCCGAGCGTCGCCAGCGCAGCGGTCCGGCGGAGGATCATCCACAGCACCGCGGCGCGGCGCGCGCCGAGCGCGATGCGGATTCCGATCTCATAGGTGCGTTGCACAACCGAGTACGCGAAGACGCTGTAGGTGCCCAGCGCCGCGAGCAGCAGCGCGATGGCCGCGAACGTGCCGAGCAGCCGCGCCTGGAATCGCGGATCGGCGGTCGACCGCTGCAGGATCTCGGACATCGACAGGATTCCGACCGGCGGCAGGCTAGCGTCCACCTCGCGCAGCGCGGTGCGCATCGCGGTTGCGACAGTCGCGGAATCGGACGACGTGCGGACGACGTACGTCATTTCGCCGAGGAAGAATGGATGTGTGACCTGACGATACGGCCGATAGATTGCGGCGTGCAACGGCTCTGACAATCCAGTCTGCTTCACATCCTCTACCACCCCGACAATGGTCAGCCAGTCTCCGGGTTCCGGCTTGGTCTGAAGCGTGATGCGTTTGCCGATCGGATCTTCGGCCGGAAACAGGCGGGCGACGCTGCGGCTCACGATGGCAACCTCCGTCGCGCCGGTATCGTCGTGTTCCGTGAAGTCGCGTCCGCGCAACAGTCTCATACCCATCGACGCAAAATACCCGGGGGTGACCGCCGGCTTGTCCGCCATGGTGAGATCTGGCGAATCAGGCCGCCCGTCGATATGAAAGTCTCCATAGATCAATGCACCGCCGAGCGGTTGCCAGTTGATCGCGCCAGCGGATGCGACAGCGGGGATCGCCCACATCCGTTGCAGGAGTCGCGCGTGGAACATCCGACGCTGCTCCGCTGTCGAGTACGGCGTACCGTCGAGGTCGACTCTCATTGCCGTGACGTGGTCGGTTCGGAACCCGGGATCGACAGACGTCAGCCGGATGAAGCTGCGGAGCAGCAAGCCCGCGCCTGCGAGAAGGACGAGCGCGAGCGCGATTTCCGCGACCACCAGCGCCGCTCGCGTCCGATCGTGTGGCTGACCGAACGTCCTCCCTGTCGGCACCAGCGAATGAGGTGTCGAAGTGCGCGCCGAGCGAGCCGCCGGTGCAAGCCCGAACGCGATGCCGGTGATCAGCGATACGCCCAATGCAAATGCGAGAACGCCCATGTCCATACGGATTGAGTCGAGGCGCGGAATCCGTCCTTCCGGAGCCAACGCGAGAAGCGCCGGCACGATCCACCATGCGAGCGGGACGCCCGCGATGCCGCCCGCGATTGAGAGCGCGACGCTTTCCGTGAGCAGCTGGCGTACGACACGGGCTCGCGAGGCGCCGAGCGCCGTGCGGACGGCGATCTCACGGGTACGGAGCGAGCCTCGCGCGAGCAGGAGATTCGCGACGTTCGCGCACGCGATCAGGAGTACGAACACGATGGCCGCGGCGAAAATTTCCAGCGGCCGCCGGATATCGCCGACGACGAGCTCCTGGAGTGGCAAGAGGCCTGCGGCCAGCGCCTCGCCGTGTTGCTTCGATGGCTCGGAGAGCTGCGACGCGATCGTGTCGAATTCTGCGCGCGCCTCTGCCGGAGTCACGTCCCGCGTCAGCCGTCCGATGACCGGCACGAGAAACGAGTTATTGGGGCTGGTCGTGATCCGCATCGGCGTCCAAACCTGCGTCTGGCGTGGGAAGGTAAACCCGGGCGGCATCACGCCGACGACGATTCGACGAACGCCATCGACCGTAATCCTCTTGCCGACGATCTGCGGATCGGATCCGAGCAACACTCGCCACATGCCGTCTGAGAGGATGACGACATCGTCTCGTCCCGGCAGGTCGTCCCCGGACGCGAAGGTCCGCCCGACCGCCGCCGGTACTCCGAGGACGCCGAAAAAATCGCTTGTCACGCGCGTCGCATCGACGAGCGCCGGCTCCGCTCCGCTCGTGAGCTTTCCCCGAAACGTCTGGAACGTTGCCAGGTGGCCGAATGCGCGCGTGCGCTCCGCGAACGCCACATAGTCGCTATCGGCCATCGCAGGGTTATTGAAGCGGACGTTCCGTGGCACGAGCGTGACCGCGAAAAGCCGGTGAGGTTCGGGAAAGGGAAGCGGGCGCAGCAGCACGCCGTTCACCACGGTAAAAACAGCCACCGTGGCCCCAATCCCGAGCGCCAACGTCGAGATGGCGGCCGCGGCGAATCCGGGATTTCGCCGTAGTGTTCGTGCCGCGTATCGCACGTCCTGCATGAAGTCCTCGAAGAGTCCGACGCCGCGCGCGTCGCGGCATTCCTCTTTGCGCTGTTCGATCCCGTGCATCGCGCGCAACGCGGCCCGCCGCGCATCTTCGGGCGACATGCCGCGCGCGACGTGCTCGTCGGTTAACCGATCCACGTGATACTGCAGCTCGTCGCGCAGTTCGTCTTCGACGCGGCCGCGGCGGAACACCGATCGGAGCCGCAGCCGGACGATGTGAAGCCAGCGGTCGGGAGTCGTCATACGCGCCTCAAATTCATGACCTGCGCGATCGCGGTCGACAGCCGTTCCCAGTTAGCCGTCTCGCGATCGAGTTGGCGTCGTCCCGCGCGCGTCAGCGAATAGAACTTGGCGCGGCGGTTGTTTTCCGACGGCTTCCACTCGGCCGAGATCCAACCCTCCTGCTCCAGCTTGTGGAGCGCAGGATACAGAGACCCATCGCTGACCTGCAGCACGTCATCGGAGACCTGTTTGAGGCGCTGCGAGATTGCAAAGGCGTGCAGAGGCTCGAGCGCGAGGATTTTGAGGAGAAGAAAGTCGAGCGTGCCCTGAACGAGGTCTGATGGTTTGCTCATATCGGTTACCGAGATGAGCATAGATCGAGTCCACTCGGTAAGCAAGGAGAAGCGTTCGTCGGCTGCTGTCGTGCTAGCGGCTGGCGCCGCGGCCACGCGCGGCGCTCGGGTCGCCGGTGGGTGGGGGGGCGTGGTCGGTGCTCGCGGGCGGCCCGAGGAGCTCACGGAGAATCGGCTTCAGCC